>JAYVGI010000219.1:0-20822 GCA_043772355.1 Polaromonas sp. | reverse complement strand
ACGATGTCACTGCGTCGTCACGCGGGCTGCCTACAACCGGGGTGCGCCCTTACTCCGCCCCATGTTGGGCGGCCATTCAACGCTAACTGGAGATTGCTTTATGCCGACATTTTTTTCTTCCCAAGCCGATTTTGCGCAGCGCAGCCGACTGCGCCGCTGGGCCTGCGCGCTGCTGGTGCCGCTGTGTGCGCTGGCCATGCTGGGCACTGCGCAGGCCCGTGACGACGATGTCGATGAAGAGACCTACGCCATTGGCCTGTGGGGCGACTTGCCCTACTCCCCTGCATAGGCGAGCGTGGGTTTGCCTAACCTGATTGCCGACATGAACGCGCAGCGCCTGAAGTTCACGGTGCACGACGGCGACCTGAAGGCGGGCTCGGGCAGCCCCTGCGATGACGCGCTGTACACCCAGTCGCTGGCTTACTTCAACACGCTGCGCGCACCGGCCATGTTTACCCCTGGCGACAACGACTGGACGGATTGCGACCGCGCGGCCAACGGCGGCTACTACTCGCGCGAGCGCCTGGACAAAGAGCGCGCGGTGTTCTTCTCTACCCCTTACTCCATGGGCCAGCGCCGCCTGCTGCAAGAAGTGCAACAGGGCAATTTGTGCCTGGGCGTGAACGGCCTGGTGCAATGCGTAGAGAACCGCCGCTGGACGGTAGGCCGCGTGACCTACGTAACGCTGAACATCCCCGGCTCGTGCAACAACCTGTGCGACACCGCGCCTGATGTAGCCGAATATACCGCCCGCAACCTGGCCAACCTGCGCTGGCTGCAAGAGAGCTTTCGCTACGCCAAACAGCGCGGCTCGGTGGCGGTGATGCTGATAGCCCAAGCCAACCCCGGCTGGGACTTGTCTGACCCGACCCGCGCGCCCCTGCGTGACCCGAAAACCTTGGCCCAGGCCGATGGCCAGCCCGATGGTTTTAAAGACTTTCTCAGCGCGCTGCGCAGCGAAGTCATCGCCTTTCGCAAACCCGTGGCTTATGTGCACGGCGACTCGCACTACTACCGCGTGGACAAGCCCTTGCTGGATGCCACGGGGCGGCGCATTGAAAACTTCACCCGGGTAGAGACCTTTGGCAACAACGCCGCCAACGGCACCAACGACGTGAACTGGGTGAAGGTGAAGGTAGACCCACGCAGCCGCGAGGTGTTTGCCTATGAGGCGATGGTGGTGCCGGGCAACCGGGTGGCAGTGCCTGCGCCTTAGCCTGCTATGGCGCGGCCATGTGCCGCTGGAGGCTGGTGACGCGGATAGAGGAGTGCGCACGGGGCCATCTGCTTGTACGTACTTTGCCTAGCACGGCGTGAGTTTTATGGAGGGGTGCTCTGTTACGATAAATCCAGCATCGTTTTACGGGGTATCTGCATGCATCTGCGCACTCTTTTTGCCGCCATGGGCTTGGCTTGCACCAGCCTGTTGCCCGCTTTGGTAAGCGCCCAAACTAGCCCGCAAACGGGCGCGCAGGCCTACCCATCACGCGCCATCCAGTTCATAGTGCCTTCCACACCCGGCACGACGGGCGATCAGTTAGCGCGCTTGCTGGGCCCGCGCCTGTCGCAGCGCTGGGGCGTGCCGGTGCTGGTGGACAACAAGGTGGGCGCGGGCGGGGCCATAGGTTTTGAGGCGGCGGCCAAGGCCGCGCCCGATGGCTACACCTATTTATTTTCGGCCACGGCCTTTAGCACCCTGCCTGCGCTGCGTGCCAAGCTGCCTTATGACCCGGTGAAAAGTTTTTCTTCCGTGCTGCTCTTGGGCGCCAGCCCGCTGGCGCTGGTGGTGAGCAATGGCGTGCCTGCCAAGACGGCGCGCGAGTTGGTGGCCTATGTCAAGGCGCAGCAGCCGGGCAAGCTTAACTACGCATCGCCCGGCGTGGGCAGCGTGCACCACTTGACGATGGAAATGTTCAAGCAGCACACGGGCATGTTTATCACCCACATTCCGTACAAGGGCACGGGCGGCGCGTTGACGGATTTGGCTGCAGGCCATGTAGAGGCCAGCATTGTCACGCTGCAAACCGCGCTGCCTTTGGTGCAAAGCGGCAAGATGCGCATGCTGGCGGTTACAGGCGCGCGCCGCTCGGCGCAAGTGCCCAATGTGCCCACGCTGGCCGAGGCGGGCTACCCGCAGGTGGTGAGCCAGGCGTGGTTTGGCATAGCGGCACCATTTGATACACCGCCCGCCGTGTTGGCCAAGATGAATGCCGAGATCAATGCTTTGCTGGCTTTGCCGGAAGTCAGAACCGCGCTGGCTGCGATGGGAGTGGATGCGGTGGGTGGTAAGCCTGAGCAGCTCGATACGCTGGTGCGCAGTGAGCTGGCGATGTGGGCGCAGATAGTGAAGACCGGCGGCATTACGGCGGATTAAATTCAATGACGCTCTGTGATTTGCAGTGGGTTACTTTGATCGAGAAACGCATCTCTTGCCCCCTCTCCCGCATGCGGGAGAGGGCTGTGGTGAGGGTCTTCGAGCTTGCTAATAGCTATAAGTACAATAGCAAACTAAGGTTTAAATATGCTGGTTAATGGCCTTTATTAAAGAAAATCAATGCGCGCCAGCCCTCACCCCTGCCCTCTCCCGCCAGCGGGAGAGGGAGTAAGCCACCGCTTGCGGGCCAAGGCGGCAACCGATCTGCCCATAGCATTTCAGATATGGCCAATTTAATAAACACGTTATCCCCAAGATATTGATTACAGGACAAAGCAAATGACCAGCGTAGAGCAAAACGAAGTTTTAACCCGCACGGGAGCGGGCACGGCCATGGGCGCATTGTTTCGCCGCTACTGGATACCCGCCCTCTTGGTCAAAGAGCTGCCACACAACGACTGCCCGCCTGTGCGGGTGCAGTTGCTGTCCGAGCGACTGATTGCCTTTAGATGTACCAGCGGCAAGCTCGGCTTGATCGACGAGTTTTGCGCGCACCGCCGCGTGTCGCTGTGGTTTGGCCGCAATGAAGAGGGCGGCATACGCTGCCCCTACCACGGCTGGAAATACGACACCACCGGGCAGTGCCAAGAGATCCCGTCTGAGCCCGAAGACAGCAAGCTGTGCACCAAGGTCAAGCTCAAGTCTTACCCCTGCATCGAGCTGGGCGGCGTGGTGTGGACCTATATGGGCGCGCCCGAGCAGCAGCCCGAGCCGCCGCAGTTTGAATGGGCCACGGTGGCAGACAACCAGCGTTATGTGTCCAAGCGCTTTCAAGAGAGCAACTATTTGCAGGGCATGGAGGGCGGCATCGATTCCAGCCATGTGTCGTGGCTGCACAAGGGCGAACTGAAGACCGACCCGCTGCATGTGGGCACGGCGGGCGCGCAGCACATTACCAATACGCGGCCCATCTTCCAGGTGCATAAATCGGACGGCGGCATGGTGATAGCGGCCAAGCGCCCGACACAGGACGATCAAAGCTACTGGCGCGTGACGCAGTGGATCATGCCTTGGTACACCATGATTCCGCCCTACGGCGACAACGCCCTGCGCGGCCACGCCTGGGTGCCTATCGACGATGAAAACTGCATTGTGTGGTCGTGGGCGCACCACCCTACGCGCGCGCTCACGGATGCCGAGATGCATTCGATGACGCAAGAAGAAGGCAACTTCGCCGCGCTGATCCCCGGCACCTTCCGCGCCGTGGCCAATAAAGACAACGACTATTTAATGGACCGCGAAGGCCAAAAGTCGGGCCGCTACTTCAGCGGCATCAAGGGCATCGCCATGCAAGACGGCTCGCTGCAAGAGAGCATGGGGCCGGTCGTTGACCGATCTTTGGAGCGGCTGGTGTCGACTGACTTGGCGATTGTGCAGGCGCGCAGGCGCTTGGGCGAGGCGGCGGCGCAGGCACCGCAGGGTGTCGCACCGCCCGGCCTGGATCCCGCATCGCACCGCGTGCGTCCGGCCTCGTTTGTGGGGGCGACTAACTTGGTGCTGGCCGAGGTGAGTGCGGGGTTGGCGGCCACCAAGGGCACTGCGCCCACGTCGATATAGCCTCAAACCATCCCGCATTTAATCTCGCATTTAATCTCGCAAAATATCTCGCACAACTTGCAAAAACTTCTTATTTGACATAGAGTTACGGTTTATGTCAATCTCGCAAAAATTCAAGCTCTACGACCACCCCACGCAGATGGAGCCACTGCTGCCGGGGGAGCACAAGCTGGGCGCGCTGCTGGAGCAGGCGGGCGATGTGATCCGCGCCGCAGACCGCCTGGCGGGCATGTGCCAACCGGGCGCGCTGGTGGGGCTGCGCGCGCTGTTGCGGGCGATGAATTCGTATTACTCCAACCGCATCGAGGGGCAGCATACCCTGCCGCTGGAGATAGAGCAGGCGCTGCGCAACGACTACTCCCAAGATGCTGACAAAGCACGCCGCCAGCGGCTGGCGCTGGCGCATATGCAAACTGAGGCGCAGCTAGAGCAGCGCTGCGGCCAATGGAGCGCGCAGCAGGTATGGGGTGTGCAGATGGTGCAAGACATTCACCAAGACTTGTTTGCCCGCTTGCCCTCGGATGACAGAGTGCTGGATGACGGCACCGCGTTGGCACCGGGCACGCTGCGCACCCAGCAAGTCAGTGTGGGTGTGCATGCTGCGCCTGCGGCCGCGCGGCTTAAAGATTTTTTAACCCGCTGGGGTGGCTTTTACAGCGAGGTGCGCCGGGGCGAGCTGCAGGTGCTGGCCATTGCTGCGTCGCACCAGCGGCTGGCGTGGATACACCCTTTCAGGGATGGCAATGGGCGGGTGGCGCGGCTACATACGCATCTGGCCTTGTCCCACGCGGGCTTAACCAATGGCCTGTGGTCGCCTCTGCGGGGTTTTGCGCGCACGCAGGCGGCGTACTACGCGCACTTGGCTGCGGCGGATGAGCCTCGTGCAGGTGACTTGGACGGGCGTGGTAATTTGAGCGAGGGTGCGCTGGTGCGCTGGATTGCCTATGTGCTGGCGCAGTGCACAGACCAGGTTGGTTTTATGACGCAGATGCTCGACCTGGACGGCATGAAGGGCCGCATAGCTGCCTGCCTGGCCTATGAGGCCAACGTAGGCCAGCACGGCGTACGCGTCGATGCCCTGCGCCCGTTGCACTACCTGTTTGCCACGCAGGGCGAGCTAGAGCGCGCCGACTTTAAAGCCATGCTCGGCTTGGGTGACAGGCTGGCTACTGCGCAGGTCAGTGCGCTACTGGCACGCGGCCTACTGCAAAGTGATACGCCCTACGGCAAGCTGCGTTTTGGTGTGCCGCAGCATGCGCTGCGCTTTTATTTTCCCAAGCTGTGGGTGGAGGCTGAGGTGGATAGTTAGATTGTGTGATTCGATGCCTGTCTCAGCGTGCACGCGCCCTCACCCCAGCCCTCTCCCCGAGGGAGAGGGGGCAAGAGATACCTTGATTTAGCGTCAGCTCCCCGAGGGGGAGGGGGCAAGAGATGCCTTGATTTAGCGTCAGCTCCCCGAGGCAGGAGCAAGAGATGTCTTGTCTTAGCCCCCTCTCCCTCAGGGAGAGGGTTGGGGTGAGGGTGGCGGCATGTATTTCCACGGATAAGACCGTCTAGCACTTCACTTTAAGATGTCAACAACCCACAGGGTGCAGTAGCACTGTGTGCCGATATTTGGAGACCCATAAAATGATTTTGCTTCGTACCCTGCTCACGGCTGTATGCGCCGTTGCTGCATTGACTGCCCTGCCCAGCGCAATGGCACAAGACAGCTTCCCCAGTCGCCCGATCAAACTGGTGGTGGGCTTTGCACCGGGCGGCAGCTCGGATACCGTGGCCCGCATCTTGGTGCCGCGCCTGTCGCAAGAGCTGAAACAAAGCGTGGTGGTGGATAACAAGTCGGGGGCGGGCGGCAATATCGCGTCAGACTTTTTGGTCAAGGCCGCGCCGGATGGCTACACCATCATGCTGGGCACGATTGGTTCGCTATCGGTCAACCAGCACTTGGCAAAACTCGCTTACAACCCGGTGACTGACATGGCGGCGCTGTCGATGGCGGTGGTGTTTACCAATGTGCTGGTGGTCAACACCAGTAGCCCGATTCGCAGCTTTGACGACTATATGCGCCAGAGCAAGGTGGCGGGTAGCAGCGTGGCGTTTGGATCATCGGGCATTGGAGGTAGCGGGCATTTGGCAGGCGAGCTGCTGAACTCGGCTGCGGGTCTGACTAACCAGCACATTGCCTACCGGGGCGGTGCACCGGCCATGAACGATTTGCTGGGTGGCGTGTTGCCTTCCATCTTCTCCAGCCCCACCGATGCCTTGCAGCACATACAAGCGGGCAAGCTGCGCGCACTGGCCACCACTGGGCCCAAACGCCTCGATGCGTTGCCGCAGGTGCCGACGATTGCCGAGTCGGGCTACGCCGGTTTTGATGCCAGCAACTGGTACGCCTTTACCGCCCCGCAGCGCACAGCGCCCGAGGCGGTGCAAAAGCTCAACGCCGCGATAGTGGTTGCGCTGAACGATGCGGGTGTGGTGGCGCAACTGCGCAAGCTCGGGCTGGACCCCGCGCCCAGCAGCCCGCAAGAGGCCGCGCAGTACATTAAAAAAGAGAGTGACAAGTGGGGCGCTCTGGTGCGCAAAGCCGGTATTAAAGGTGAATAAACAATGAGCGCAACCATTGCAGAAAAAATACTCGCGCAAAAGTCAGGCCAACAAAACGTCAAGGCCGGTGACATCGTCATCGCCAAGGTGGACTTTGCCATGGTGCACGACGCGCGCGCGCCCAACGCCATTCGCATGGTGGACAAAATGGGCGCGACCAAGCTGCCCTTTGCCAGCAAGACGGCCTGGGTGCTAGACCACTACTCGCCGCCGCCCAATCTGGAGGCTGCGCAAACCCACACCGCCATGCGCAAGTTTGCCGACGAGCACAGCAGCCCGCTGTACGACATTGGCGACGGCATTTGCCACCAGGTGCTGCCCGAGGGCGGGCACCTGACCAGTGGCGACCTAGTGGTGGGCACCGACACGCACAGCACCACCTACGGCGCGTTCAACGCCTTTGGCACCGGCATCGAGGGCACCGATGTGAGCGCGGTGATGGCGACGGGCAAGGTGTGGCTGCGCGTGCCCGAATCGGTACGGGTGCAGCTGGATGGCCGCTTGCAGCCGGGCGTGTGGGCCAAAGATTTGACCTTGCATATGCTGGGCCGCTTTGGTGCTGAGGGCCTGAACTACCGCGCCATCGAGTATGTAGGCTCGGCGGTAGCGGCTATGGAAATTGACGACCGCATGACCTTGGCCAACCACGCCGCCGAGCTGGGGGCCAAGGCCGCGCTGCTGGAGGCCGATGACAAAACCATCGCCTGGTTGGCCGCGCACGGGGCCAAGCCGCCTAAGCCTGTGAAGGCCGATGCGGATGCCGTGTATGCGCAGCGCATTGTGATCGATGCTTCTGCGCTGGCACCGCAGGTAGCGCGCAGGCACGCGGTGGACGACATTGTGGCCGCGCACGAGATTGTGGGGCAGAAGATCAACTTTGCCTTGATCGGCACCTGCACCAATGGGCGGCTGGACGACATACGCCAAGCCGCCTCCATCCTCAAAGGCAAGCGCTTGGCCAAGGGCGTGCGCATGATCATCACGCCTGCGTCGCGGCAGATTTATTTGGCGGCGATGCGCGAGGGATTGTTTGAGATATTGACCGAGGCGGGGGCCTCGGTCGAGGCCGCAGGCTGCGGCACCTGCGTGGGCATTACCAACCACCTGATACCGGGCGACCGCGAGGTGGTGATATCGAGTGCCAACCGCAACTTCAAGGGCCGCTTGGGCAACCACGATGCGGAGATTTGGCTAGGCTCTGCGGCCACAGTGGCGGCGTCAGCGCTGACGGGTTGTATTACCGATCCGCGCACGGTGGTAGGTGGACAGTGGGAGGCATCACATGCTTAATCAAACTTCAACTTTTCATGCGCCCTCACCCCAACCCTCTCCCGCGAGCGGGAGAGGGAGTGAAGACACAGCACTTTTCCCACTCCCTCTCCCACTCGTGGGAGAGGGCCGGGGTGAGGGCCTCAGCACCCCACATGAGCTAACCCAAGCTGAGGGCCTCAGCACCCCACATGAGCTAACCCAGGCTGAGGGTCTCAGCACCCCACAAGACCTAATTCAAGGCAAAGTCTATGTGCTGGGCGACGACGTGAATACCGACCTGTGCTGCTCCGGCAAATACCTGCCCGGCAAAGACGAGGCCTTCATCGCATCCCAGGCCTTCGAGGCCATAGCCCCTGGTTTTGCTGCGCGCTTTGCCGCAGGCGGCGTGATCGTAGGGGGCAAGCACTTTGGCTGTAACTCGTCGCGCGAGCAGGCGGTGCACATACTGCTGCGTATGGGCGTGGCGGCGATTGTGGCGCCCTCATTCGGGCGGCAGTTTTTTCGCAACGCGATCAACAACGGCCTGCTGGTGGTGGAATCCGATACGGCGGGCATTAGCGTGGGCGACGAGATTGCACTGGATTTGAATGCGCCAGCGCTGTCAGTGCAAGCGCGCAAGATCGAGCGCGCTTTGCCTGCCATACCCTCGGCCATTCGCGCGATATTGCGCGAGGGTGGCTTGATACCCTTTTTGCGCAAGTACCCCGACTGGGAGGTGCCTGCATGAGTGACACTACATCCCACGGCGCTGCAAGCGCACAGGCTGCTGCGAGTGCGCAAAACTCGCTGAGTACACAAAGCCGCGCAAGCCGCTTGCGCCAAGCCCTGCGCCAGCGCTTAGCCATAGCGCAAAGCGGCGGCAAGGCCTTGGTCGCCCCCGGCATCTACGACGGCTACGGCGCGCGCATGGTGCAAGAGGCGGGCTTTGAGGCTGTGTACATGACCGGCAATGGCGTGTCGGCCAGCCTGCTGGGTACGCCCGATGTGGGCCTGGTAGACCTGAGCCTGATGGCCAACCACGCCCGCCATGTGGCCGCGTGCATCGACCTGCCGCTGATCTGCGATGCCGACACCGGCTACGGCGGTGTGGTGGGTGTGCGCCGCACGGTGCAGGAGATGGAGGCCGCAGGTGTGGCAGCGATCCACATCGAAGACCAAATCTCGCCCAAGCGCTGCGGCCAGTTCCCCGGTGCGCGCACGGTGCTGGACTTTGATGAAGCGGTGGCCAAAATAGCCGCTGCGGTGGCGGCGCGCAATGACCCCGACTTTATGGTGATAGCCCGCACCGACAGCGCTGCATCGCTGGGCATGGACGGGGCGATTGCGCGCGCACAGGCCTTTGAGCGCGTGGGTGCGGGTGCGGTGTTTGTGGAGCTCAAAGCGCACGACGGTATCTTGAGTGATCTGCGCCGCGTGGCCGACGCAGTGCGCATTCCGTGCATGGTGAACATTGATGCGGGTGGACCTTTAGGTGGCTTGCATGCGGATGCGCTGCACACGCATGGGATTACGCTGGCGATTTACCCGGCTTTGATTCGCAACAGCGTGGGGTTTGCGATGCGCGAGGCATTGGCGTGTTTGAAAACGGATGGTGCTACTACGGCTATGCGTGCGCGGATGATTAGCGGGGCGGAGTACAACGCTTTTCTTGGGTTGGCTGAGGTGGAAGGGTGGGAGGCACGCTTTCCTTTCTAAGTTGGCCTGTTGGGCTTGGGGCGAAGGCGGACTTCCGGACGCAGAGGGCGCAAAAATTACGCAGAGGACGCAAAAGAAAACCAAAAGAAAACCAAAAAGAAGAAAAACGAAAGATCAAAATTATTAAAAACCCCAAAGATTTTTAGTATTTTTTTGTCTTCTTTTTTGCGTCCTTTGCGTAATTTTTGCGTCCTCTGCGTCCTGTCTCCTCCCCCGGTTTTAAATTGAATATCTAAGGATTTACTATGAAGTTGAATTTCACGAACATCGTCAAACCTCTCGCCATAGCACTGGCCATGGCATGCAGCACAGCACAAGCCGCAGAGATCAAGGTGCTCAGCGGCAATGGTGCCAAGGCCGCCGTGACCGAGCTGGGGGCGCAGTTTGAGCGCATCAGCGGGCACAAGGTGACGATCCATTTTGAGGTGAACCCGGGCGTGAAAAAGCGCATCGATGACGGTGAGGCGTTTGATGTAGCCGTGCTGAACCCGCCGTTTTTGGATGAGCAGATCAAGAACGGCAAGGTGGTGGCCAGCACCCGTACCGTGCTGGGCCGTGCGGGGATTGGCGCTGCTGTTCGCGCCGGTGCGCCCAAGTTGGATATCTCGACCGAAGCAGGATTTAAGAGCGCACTGCTGGCGGCCAAGTCGGTAGCCTATCCCGGCGAGGGCGCCAGTGGCCGCTATTTTGTGACCGTGGTGGAGCGCATGGGCCTGACCCAAGAGATGGCGCCCCGCATGCGCCCCATGCCTGCTGAGTACAACGTGGAAGTGGTGGCCACGGGTGAGGTAGACATGGTGGTGGTGGTGGCTTCGCGCATCAATGGCGTGCCAGGCGTGCAGAGCTTGGGCACCATGCCGCAGTCGCTGCAAACCTGGATCGGCTTTACAGCGGGCATGTCGGGCAAGGCGAAGGAGCAAGACGCGGCCAAAGAGCTGCTGAAGTTTTTTACCTCGCCTGCCGCCGAGAAGATTTTGCGTGATAAGGGTGTGGAGCCGTTTGTGGAATAGACGCGCGTAGGTAGTGGGATGACAGGTGCGTAGCCATGAAACTATCTAAACTCGGAGCAGCTATCGCCGTATTGGCGCTGCCCGTCCTGTTGACCGCATGCGATCTGCTGGAGTCACCCGCGCAGTACCAATGCAAAGCACAGGGTGAGAGTTTTCGCTATGCCAAGGGGGAGCGGCGCGCGCCCATAGGCATGCAAGACATCGCCTTCACCTTGAGCATCTACCGCAACAAAAACACCTACGCCATCAGCGCTCACCCGGTGATACCGGAGAGCCAAAACAGTTTGATCGTGTTGGACAAGGCCAAGAGTAACGATGTGGAAGCGGTCTATCTGCTGGACACAGTGGATGCTGCGAGCAAGATCAGAACCGTCAGCTCCCTGGTGCTGCACCGTGTCAGTGGTGACGTCCGCTTGTTTCACCACCGATGGCTGCCCCCTGTGGAGTGGAAGGACTCGGACCAGTATCTGTACAGCGGCCACTGCGTCAAAGCCCCGTCATAAGCGCAGCATCTTGTGTCGGGTCAAAAAAAAGAGCACTTCGAAAAGTGCTCTTACCCCTCTGGGAAAATGGCGCTAGCGCGGCTTAGTACGTATAAGCATAGGCACTTGGGTAGCTTGGATTGGTGGTGATGGTGAAGGTCTTGGTGGCACCGTAGGCGGTCACATCATTGGGTAGCAATAAGCGTCTGGCGGCCAGTGCATCGGCAGCGGCCTTGCGCTTGGCAAACAGGTCGGCCTTGTCTACATACAGCTCAGCCAGTGAGGGCCGTGGATCGCCAGCCACCTTGGTTGCGGCATCTTTGGCAAAGGGTACCGACTGGCCAGCAGCTTCGCAGCCATCGGTGCCGTCGGCTTTGCCGCCAAAACCTGCCGAACGCAAGGCCCAGCCGGAGTTACTCGCAATAGGATGCACCACTTCGGGCATGCGGATGCCTGCCAGATCGTTGCCGTAGGGGTCTACTTTTGATACCGAGTTGGGGTAGTAAGCGCCGGTGTGTACGCCCGGTATTTTGGTCAATATGCCTTTGTCTACATCGGCGGGTGCACCAAAATTGAATTGCGGGCGCACGGTGACCAGGCCGGAGTACAAGTTCAAGCTGCTGGGAATGGCTGGGTAACCCACAGCGGCTTGCGGTACGGCACCAATCCCCAGGGTAGAGAAAGCCCCGCTGTTGGCAAAGACAGCGGTGCCTTTGTCGATACTGGGGTTTTGGCTCTCTGGGGGTGCGGCACCGGCGACGATCCATTCGTCCAGGGCCACCCACAGGCCACGCAGCAAGGGGTTGGCCTCGACTTGCGAGCCAAACTGCGAGCAGGTGCTGGGCGAGGTGGTGGTGGCCGCAGCGCCGCCGTGTGGGGAGCTGGCGACCAGGTAGTTGCGCACGTTGGCGGGTTCGACCACGTCCAAGCCGGTGTTGGGATGGGTGGTGAGCGTGGAGCCGGCCTTGACCCATATCTCGTTGGCCGAGTACACGTTCATGATTTTGGGGCAGGTATTGGTGGCGGTGCAGCGCACGTTACGGCCATCGGTTTTGCTGGTGTTGGAGTCGGTGGTGGTGGTGTAGGAGAAGGGGAACACGCCTTCGAGCTGCGCAATATGGTTTTGCCGATTGCGCTCGGTTCGGCCTACCTGGGCAAAACGGTAGTTGATACCCAAGCCATTGCCGCCGCCGATCCAGTTGAATACGCCGTCAAAGACTTTTTTGCCGGACAGGTCTTGGTTAAAACCCAGCTACACGTAGTCGTTCATCAAACGCGAAGGCTGGGACAGCGACCAGGTTGCTGCCGTCAGGATGTCACCAAACAAGGGGTTGGCCGTGCCCGCCGTGTCAGTCTTGGTATTGCGCAAGAACGACATGAAGTCGCGTGTCGCGGCCATGCCGATGCCTGCGACATACGGGTCCTTGGCGGTATAGGTCAGCTCATAGATCCAGCTGCGCTGGAAGGCTGCGCCACCGGCCAGGCCAATGGTGTTGGGGCTGGTCCAAGACCAGTCGGTAGCAGCCATGGGGATGGGCGTATCGGTTTGGAAGTTGCGTTTGGTCAGCTTGGCTTGGGTGGTGTCGGTGCTATTGGTTTTGTAGTAGGTGGTGAACGCTGTGGTGGTGGTGTTGTCGTTCACGATGTACTCGTAGCTGGGCCCGGTGATGGACGAACCATCGGGATTCTTGGCCAGTGGCAGCGTGGCCTGCACTACATCAGTGCCCACCATGGGCTCCATGTCCCAACCGGCCCACACCAAGGTGTAGCCTTTGTTCATTAAGAATGCGGGATAAGCAGCGCCTGCCACGCTGGCATCAGTCGCCGCAGCGCCTGGGTTATTGCCGCCGCCCGAGGCATTAAAGCCGCCGTACAGTTTGTTGCCGCGATTGGGTGGTTCGAAAAACACTTTGCGGTTGCCTTTGGATGCATCCGTAGGTTTGAGAATGAAGAAGTCGGTGGCGTACTCCACCATGCCGGTGGTAGGATTTTTCTGCGCCAAGGCCATGTCGGCAATGACCTGGTTTTTGGGATCGTTGGGGTCGAGCTGGCCATAGGCAATGCCGCGAATTTTTTGGTAGGTGCCGACTGCGCCGAAAGTTGTGCCACCAAAGGTGACGGTTTCACTTTTGGCAGGGTCAATGACGATTTTGGTGATGCCTTGCAGGGGCGGCACCACGACAGGCGCGGTGGCGGTGGGGGTATCGGTGCTGCCACCATCACAACCGGCCAGTATTAAACACACGGCGCTAAACGCAATGGCAGGTTTAAAGGACAAAGAGTTTTTATACGGCATAGCTGTCTCCAATGGAAGTTGGTGTGTGTCTACGTCAGGGTCTGATTGTTCGGAACCTTTGCACATCACTATGCTATTCCTGCGCCGGATAAATGGGCGAGGGAATACCCGTTGAAAGTTGCGTGGGAGACAAAGCCCGCTTTCCTGTATAGCGAACGTTTGGGCGCTTGGTTCCCTTGGCTCACCATCCGTTTTTTTGCAGCCAAGCGTCCAGCGGTGGCCTCCACTGCTTGCTACCCGCGCGTTGCAGGCTGTGGCCATCACTGCCAATGGGCGCGGTGGTCACCAAGGTGCTAGAGGGCTGCTTGGCGGCGCTAGCGGCAACATGGAACGCGGCATGCCATTGCTTGGGCGGCTCGCTGCCCCAATACAAATCATTTGGGGCATACAACCAAATGCTGGGCACGGAGGTGGTGTGGCCGTATTCGCGCATGAGCTGGGTGATTTTCTCGGGTGCGCACATACGGCCAGGCGCGTGCTGCGGGTCACCGCCTGCGCCGCCAGAGAAGTTGATGCAGCCCACTACACCGGGCGGGTTGCTGGCGCACAGGGCCAAGGTAGTGAGGCCGCCAACCGACTGGCCTTCCAGCACGATGTGGTCTTTGCGTGCCCAAGGCTGCTGTCGGACCCAGTCCAATGCCTGGCGCTGGGCGCTGGCGGCGGCTTGGGCGGCCTGCCCCGGGTTGGGGCTGCGGATGCATTGGCCTGCGCTGGTGTAGCCCACACCGGAGCTCTCTGGGTCGGCCCCGCCCGTAGCGCCGTAGCCGGGGCGGATGGGTGCGACCACGGCGTAGCCTTTGGCCAGCCAATACTGCACATGCCGCGCGTGGATGGGGCGCAAGAGCCGCGCCCGCTCGCTGGCATATGCCGGGCGACCATGGGCATAGAGCAGCACCTTGAATGGGCCAGGGCCGCGCGGTTTGAAGACCTGGGTGTGCATGGTGGCGCTGCGGTGCGCGCCAGCGGTAGCCGTGCCAGTTGCCAGCGGAATTTGCACCACCATGGGCGCTGCATCTGGCGCGGCGTTTGCCCGGCGCGGGTTGGCCTGGGCGCTCAGTGTGCACAGGCTCAGCACACTAAGCACTATATATTTAATAGCTGCTCCCGCAACGTTTTAGCTGGCTAATGATGTGTTGGGCATAAATATCGCGGTAAATACGGTTACTGCGCAGCGTCTTTGGCCATGCGCGCGCTTTTCCAGTACACGTCGTCGCCCACACTGCCGTCGGTGCGGTGGCGGTTGAGCACGCGGGCTAGCACAAACATCAAATCGCTCAGGCGATTGAGGTACTGGCGCGGGTTGTCTTTGAGCGCTTCGGCGGTGCCCAGGCTGACCACGGTGCGCTCGGCGCGGCGGGCCACTGTGCGGCACACATGGGCCAGCGAGGCGGCGCGCGTGCCCGCAGGCAGGATGAACTCTTGCAGGCGTGGCAGCGTGGCGTTGTAGGTCTCCAGCGCGTTGTCGATTTGCAGCAGCGCCTCGGCCTTGAGCAGCTCGTAGCCGGGGATGCACAGCTCGCCGCCCAGGTTGAATAGCTGGTGCTGGATGTCTATCAGCAGCTCGCGCACGTCAGCGGGCATGTCTTCGCACAGCAACACACCGATGCACGAATTCAGTTCGTCCACATCGCCCATGGCGTGCACGCGCAAGCTGTCTTTGGCCACGCGGGTGTTGTCGCCCAGGCCAGTGGTGCCGTTATCGCCGGTGCGGGTGGCTATTTGGGTAAGTCGGTTGCCCATGGGGTGTTCTCGGATTGGTAAAGCGCTTATTGTGGCAGTGCGGGGCTGGAGTGGCGCAGTGTGCGTGTGTGGCAAAACAAGGTAAAATACGGCTAGTCAGATAAACTAGTCAGTTAATACAGGAGTTGTTCCATGCCAGCCCTATTGTCTTCGTCCACGCCTGCCGCCTGGCGGCTGCAAGATGCCAAGTCGCAATTTAGCGCCCTGGTGGACAACGCCCTGCGCGGTGTGCCCCAGCATGTGACCCGCCGTGGCCAGCGGGCGGTGGTGGTGCTGTCGGAAAACGATTTTGAGGCCTTGCAGCGCAGTGCGGCTGGACAAACAGCTAACCAGCTCAGCTTGGTAGACCATTTGCTGGCCATGCCTGGTGGCGCAGGATTTGACGAGGCAGCATGGGAGGGCGCTGACTTGGACATGCAGCCGCGCGAGGTAGATTTCACATGATTTTGCTGGACACCGTAGTGCTCTCAGAGCTGCGCAAAGCCCAGCCCAACGCGGGCGTGCTGACTTACTTGAAAGCCCAGGCACCCGACAGCGTGTTTCTCAGCGCGATGACCATCGGCGAGGTGGAGGCGGGCATAGAGCGTCAGCGCGGCAGTAACCCCGAGTTTGCCGACAAGCTGGCGCAGTGGCTGACCGTGATGGAGCTGCAATTTGCGCGCAGCATTTTGCCGGTGACCCCGGCCGTGGCCAAGCTGTGGGGCAGGCTGTGCGTGCAAACCGGCAACAAGGGTATAGACAACCTGATAGCGGCCACAGCACTGGTGCATCAGCTGACGATCGTTACGCGCAACGTGAAGCATTTTGAGCCGACGGGGGCGCAGGTGTTTAATCCGTTTGCTGGGATTCCTTCATAATGGATAGCTTGAAGGAGACTGTCCATGAACGCCCCCCTGCCTGTCCATTTACTACCCGCCATCGCCCAGCGCGAGACCCCTCAGGTGCTGATAGATGCGCTTAAAACACGCTTCGGTGACCAATGCTCTACCGCCCTGGCCGTGCGCACCCAGCACGGGCGCGACGAGTCGGCATTTACCGAGGTGCCGCCACCCGCCGCCGTAGTTTTCGCTGAAAAAACGCAGGACGTGGCCGATGCTGTCAAGCTGGCGGCGCAGTACAAAGTGCCGGTCATTCCGTTTGGCGTGGGCTCCTCGCTGGAAGGCCACTTGCTGGCCGTGCAAGGCGGCATCAGCATTGACGTGGGGCGCATGGACAAGGTGCTGCACATCAACGCCGAAGACCTGACGGTAACGGTGCAGGCGGGGGTGTGCCGCAAGGCGGTGAACGAAGCCGTCAAGTCTACCGGCCTGTTTTTCCCCATCGACCCCGGGGCCGATGCCACCATTGGCGGCATGAGCGCCACACGCGCCAGCGGTACCAACGCCGTGCGTTACGGCACCATGCGCGAGAACGTGCTGGCGCTGGAAGTAGTGACCGCCAGTGGTGAGGTGATTCGCACCGGCACACGGGCCAAAAAATCTAGCGCTGGCTACGACCTGACGCGCCTGATGGTGGGCAGTGAGGGCACGCTGGGGGTGATTACCGAAA
Organism: Polaromonas sp.; assembly: GCA_043772355.1. Taxonomy (GTDB): domain Bacteria; phylum Pseudomonadota; class Gammaproteobacteria; order Burkholderiales; family Burkholderiaceae_C; genus JAAFIP01. The sequence goes on along the minus strand of JAYVGI010000219.1, from coordinate 4,181 downwards.
TTACGTTAAAGCTCTACCCTATTCCCGAGGCCATCAGCGCGGCGACCTGCTCCTTTCCTTCCATCGAAGCGGCGGTGAATACGACGATCCAGATGATCCAGCTGGGCGTGCCGATTGCGCGGGTAGAGTTGATTGACAACAACACCGTGCGCATGGTGAACGCGCAAAGCAAGCTGGGCCTGCGCGAGGAGCCGATGCTGCTGATGGAGTTCCACGGCTCTCCAGCCAGTGTGAAGGAACAAGCCGAAACCGTGCAAGAGCTGGCCACCGAGCACGGTGGCCAAACTTTTGAATGGGCCAGCACGCCCGAGGCGCGTACCAAGCTGTGGACGGCCAGGCACAACGCCTACTTTGCCGCGCTGCAAAGCCGCCCAGGCTGCCGCGCGATCAGCACCGACACTTGCGTGCCGATTTCGCGCTTGGCCGATTGTTTGCTTGACAGCGTGGCCGAGGCCGATGCCTCCGGTATCCCCTACTTCTTGGTCGGCCATGTGGGCGACGGCAATTTTCACTTTGGTTATTTGATTGACCCGAACAGTGCCGAGGAGCGCCAAACCGCCGAAGAGCTGAACCACAAGCTGGTGCACCGTGCCTTGCAACTGGAAGGCACCTGCACCGGCGAGCATGGCATTGGCCTGCACAAGCAAGGCTTTTTAATCACCGAAGCGGGCGAAGGCGCGGTGGGCATGATGCGCACCATCAAGCATGCGCTAGACCCGCACAACATCATGAACCCCGGCAAGATTTTCAGCTGGTGAGCCCGTTCTCCAAAACCTGCGATGGTGGGTTGCACGACCTTGCCTTGCACGCACCGGTACATAGACATGCACGCGCATGCATATCCACAGATTCACATGACCCACTTCAAACCACTACCTGCCCTTTTTACAGCTGCTCTCATGACACTGCTCACCGCCTGCGCCTCCACCCCCTCCACCCCCTCCGCCGCCCTCGTCAAAGAGTTCGCCCCCAGCGGCACCCTGCGCGCCGCCATCAACCTGGGCAACCCCATCTTGGCCAACAAGGATGCCAGCGGCCAGCCGGTGGGCGTGTCGGTAGACCTGGCACGCGAGCTGGGCAAGCGCCTGGGCGTGCCGGTTGAGCTGGTGGCGTTCAGCGCGGCGGGCAAAGTGGTCGAAGCCGTGAAGGATTCAAAGGTAGACATTGCCTTCGTGGCCATCGACCCCGTGCGCGGCGGCGACATGGCGCAAACGCCCGCTTATGTACAGATCGAAGGGGCCTATATGGTGCCCAATGCGTCACCCATCAAAACCAATGCCGAAGTAGACCGCGCAGGCCACCGCATTGTGGTGGGCATCAACAGCGCCTATGACCTGTACCTCACCCGCGAAATCAAAGCCGCCACTCTGGTGCGCGCCCCCAGCTCGCCCGCCGTGCTGGAGATGATGGCGGCGCAAAAGATTGAAGTGGCAGCGGGCGTGAAGCAGCAGCTACAGATGGATGCCAAACGCATCCCCGGCATGCGCCTGCTGGATGGCCGCTTTATGGTCATCAACCAGGCCATGGGTTTGCCCAAGGGGCGCGAGGCGGCGCATGCCTACCTGAGCGCGTATGTGCAAGACATGAAGGCGAGCGGTTTTGTGGCGCAGGCATTGCAGCGCCATGGCATTGAGGGCGCAGCGGTGGCACCGTAGTCATTCGAATGCTGGGCTGTCTCAGCAAGCGCAGCGCGCCGATCACTTAAGGTTTGGCAGGCGCTCTGCTAGGCGCGGGACGGCCAGCCGGTTGCTGGCTGGACACCCCGCCTGGCGCATAGGTCTGGCTGGGCGGTGCAGAGCCGTCCACCCCCAATTTGCCGCCGCCGCCCAGGCCCTGGCCTTGCACGGTTTGCGGTTTGTATTGGCGCAGGGATTTGACCATTTGGTTATACGAGTCGGTGAACGCTGCTATCACCACCTTGCCCTGGGGCGTGTTGGTGTAGCCGCCCATTCCGCCGCCACCGCCGCCGCCAAACAGCACGGCACCGGCGCTGAAATCAGTGTTGGAGCTGCTGCCCTGCGATGCCGAGACCTGCACGCCCGAGCGGTTGTCAGTGAGCATGAGCATGGTGGAGGCTTCGTTGGTGCGCACGCTGCCTGCAACTGCACCCAGGATGCCGAGGTTGCGGCTGATGCCAGCCAGACCGCCGCCACCGCCGCTGGTGCCGCGTGCGCTGACCAGTACCTCTGGGGTCATGCTGTAGTCTGCAGCCACAATTTGGCCGCCGCCCATATTGCTGCCCGCACGGCCTTGGCCTGATGCGGAGATAGCGCGCTCGCGCTCCATGGCGGCCATGGCGCGGCCGCGCTCCACCACCAGGAAGCAGTTGCTCTGCTGGATCATCAGGCGCAGTACCGGTACGGTGGAGCCCAGCTGGTACTGGGTGGTGAACAATCGGTACCAATCAGCAGAGGTTTCCTCTACCAAAGCCACGGTGCCCAGTGGGCTGTCGCAGCGCTCCAGCGCGGCATTGGCTCCTTGGGCGGAACTACCACCGGCCGAGCCTGAGGCAGCAGTGTTGGCACTGCCTAGGGTAGGCATGGTGGCGTTGCAGCCGAAGAGGGCCCAAGTCAGGGCTACAGCGAAGGGGGTGAGTTTGAGGGTCAAGATAATCTCCTAGGCGGTATCAGGCGTACCCGCACACACTAAGACGATTACCTTCGCGGATTTTTTAATCCTGGTCAACGCCCCCCCGGGCGGCGTGCCGCAAGAGGTGCAACGGCCTCGAGAGCTATTGCTTCTGGCCTTGAAAGCTGCCGCCAGGGCTGCCCTTGGCGGGGCCTGACACCCATTGCCACTGTCCGATGATGGTGCCGCTGGCCTGGTCAATTTGACCGGTAAATGTGGCTGCGCCCGCTTGTCCAGCACCGCTCATTTGCATTTCCCCGCGCGCCGATACGATGCCCGAGGCGATAAAGCCAGCCTTGTATTTGCTGGAGTAACCGCTGCCAGAGATGATGCCGTTGCTGGCGATGACGGCGTTGAAGCCGCCTTCGTCCTGGCCGGTAAAACTGCCGACGAAATTGCCTATCAGGCCCGTTGGCAGTGCGCCATTTGCCGCGATGGGTGGTGTCGGCTGTGCTGGCAGGGTGGCGCGCTGTGGCGCTGCCACAGCTACCGCCCCACCCACAGGTGTCGCCTGGATCGAGTTGGCGGCATTGACCTGTGAGGCTTGCGAGGTGGCTTGGACGAGGGAAGGCTTATTCTTGACGGTTTGGACGATACGGTTGTAGTTGTCCAGCAAGCTGGCCGCAATCAGTTTGCCCTCCGGCGTTTTGGAGTAGCCGCCGCCAGACGCCCAGCCCATGCCGCCCCAGCCCCATCCGCCCAGGCTGAAATTCATTTTGCTGGCCTTGCCTTCGGCGCTGGCCACCTGGATGCCCGAGCGCACATCGGCCACCAGCAAGGTGGTTTCGGCTTCTTTAAAGCTCACGCCGCCGGCCAAGCCGCCCAAGTGGCCCAAAACGCCACCCATGCGGTTAAACAATCCCCCCACCGTGGCACCAATGCCACCCGTGTCGCCAGAGAACTGCACGCTTGGGGTCATCACAAAGTCGGCCGCTTGCAGCTGACCGCCGCCCAAGTTGGAGCCCTGCTGCAGCATGCCACCGGCCGCCAGGGCGCGCTCTTGCTGGATGTTTTGCATAGCCACGCCGCGCTCCACCACGGTAAAGCAGCCTGACTCCTGGGCGATCATGCGCAGCATGATGGAGGGCGAGCCCAGTTTGTACTGACTCAAGCTGGCCAGCATCTGGCTTTGAGGCTCGGCGATGGCCAGGGTGCCCAGCAGGCGGTCACATTTGTCGATGGTGCCGTCGCTGCCGCCGGTTCCGGTTTGCGCGAAGATGGAAAGAGAGGCGGCGAGCAGGGCGACACCTAGGGCGATACCGGTGAGTGCCTTGTACGGCATGACCATTTTTCGATGCATGTTTTATTCCTGAAATAAATCGATTGTACCGTTCGTAACATCTACTGAGCGGTAGCCGTCGTTCAGGGGCCGCACGGGAGTTGACGCCCGCTCACTAAATCGTAGCGTATTATCTAAGCAGACCAGTGGGGTACACGGTAGAAGGCTAAAAACCGGTAACTACTCAGGTCCCAGTGACAGACCCCAGCTATTGCACGCTACAGATTAATGAGCAACAATAGAGGCAATGACCGAACTGCCCGACCTCAGCCAA
>JAYVGI010000218.1:0-5313 GCA_043772355.1 Polaromonas sp. | reverse complement strand
TTAACTACAACGGCACGGCCGTCGAGTTGTTGGCCGTTCATGCCTTCAACAGCAGCCAAAGCCTCAGCGTCGCTGGACATTTCAACAAAGCCGAAGCCTTTTGAACGACCAGTGTCACGCTCCATCATGACTTTAGCGCTGGTAACACCGCCAAAAGCCGAGAATGCTTGGTGCAAATCTTCGTCGCGAACAGAATATGGCAGATTGCCAACGTACAGTTTATTGCCCATGAATGGGACTCCTATCAATCACAATTAAAAAGCGATGGAGTCCCTGAGCAAACACATACCTGCAAGAAACTGACCGATCACCAACTACATCTACAAAAATAGTAAATGCTCTTGCATTATGCGCCAGAATATGCTTCTGTGTCGAATCCCGTGCTTACCCCTACCCCTTTAGTGTCGCCTTTACGCATCGTTTCACTTGTGCCCAGCATCACCGAATTGATGGTGGATATGGGTTTGGGCGACTATTTGGTGGGCCGCACGGGCTTTTGCGTGCACCCTGCCGCTGTGGTGCAGCACATCCCCAAGGTGGGCGGCACCAAGGCGGTGAACATGGCCAAAATTTGCGCCCTGGCCGCCACCCATGTGGTGGTGAATGTGGACGAGAACGAAAAACCGACTGTCGATGCCTTGCGCCAATGGGGTGCGCAGGTGGTGGTGACGCACCCCCAGGGACCTGGGGACAATATCGCCCTGATTGACCAGCTGTTGGCGGCATTTACCGCGCAGGGCACTATAGATTCAGTAGCTGCTGCCGCAATAAATATCAAGGCTAGCAACCTGAAAGAGAAAATTTCCAGGCGTTTGGCGGCCCTGACGGCCCGTGCAGCGCAAAACAAGGTCTCGCAACACCATGCCTCGCCAAATCAGGCCTCGTTTTCTGGCCAGCGCGTGTTGTACTTGATTTGGCAGGACCCCTGGATGACGGTGGCAAGAGACACCTACATCAGCCGCATGCTGGACTTGATTGGCTGGCAAACCTGGCCCGAGGTGCAGGGGGGCGACGGTATTGCCACGCCGGGTGCCGGGCGTTACCCGGTGCTGCAAGGGGATGAGCCGTGGCTCAAGGGCGTTGACAGGGTGCTGCTGTCGTCAGAACCCTACAGTTTTGGCCCGGCGCATGTGGCGCAAGTGCAACACTGGTTGCCGCACACTAGGGTGCAGCTGGTGGATGGCGAAATGCTTAGTTGGTACGGCAGCCGGGCCATTTTGGGGCTGGACTATTTGCTGGGTTTGTCGCTGGACGCGCCGTCCCCATCACCAGCATAGTTGCGCCACTGGCGCATGGCGTTGCGCATGGTGAGGATTTGATTCTCAAAACCCGGACAGGCTTTGCAAACGAACATGTGGGTGCGCAGGGCGAGCTTTTCGCTCACGCTCAAATGGCGATCTTCTCTGGCCACGACCAAAGCAGCGACTTCTTTACAGGAGCGACGAAATGGATAATGCAACATAGCGGATAACAAACGGGCTGGGTGTGGCTGGAACAGGCGGTAGTGGTGGAGCGCTTAATTGTGCGCTGATGCCTTTTGCCCGAACCAGTTGAGCTCCAGGCATTCGCGCAGGCGCAACCTTGCACGGTGCAATTGCACGTACAGATTAGTAGTGGTGATGTCCAGTTCCTTACACACCTCGTCGGCATCCATCTCCAGCCATTCGCGCATCAGGAACAAGCGGCCTTGCACGGGCGGCAGCTTGTTGACGCAGGCGTCCATCACGGCGATAAATTGCTTTTGGCCCAAATCCTGGTCGGGGTTACCCCAGTTGGCAGGGCGCTCGGCAAAATGGCCGTCGGCTTTAAAACCGATGGCATCGAGCTCGTCGCTTTCCCGGTCGCCTTGCAGGTCGCTGGCGTTCACCTCACGCAGGTTGGCGCGCAGGGCGTCAACCACTTTGTGCTTCAAAATGCCCACCAGCCAGGTTTTCAACTGTGACTGCCCGGCAAAGGATTGCGGCTTGGCGATGGCCGCCAGCAGGGTCTCGGACACTGCATCTTCAGCCCAGGCATCGTTGCGCAGTTGCAGGCGCGCAAAACGTAGCAAATAAGTGCGCAGATTGGCTACATCGGTTTCAAAACTCATCGCAATTACCCGCCACTTGTAAGGATGGGCATATCTTAGCGACAATAGGTTCACTACCTGAAGGATTTTTTATGCCCAGTCGCCCTCGGTTTGCTGCGTCGTTCATGATGGTCTCCGTGCTGTGTGCCAGCGCCATGGCACCTTTGGTGGTATATGCGCAAAAACCAGCCGCTCCGGCTCAAGCGCCTGCGTCGGTGTCTGCACCGGCTGTCAGCGCCGCAAGTGCGTCGCCCAGCATCGTGGGCGCTACGCTGGAGAAAAAAGCTTTCAACCTGGCCAGCCTGAAGGGCAAAGTGGTGCTGGTGATGTTTTGGTCCACCGACTGCGCCGTGTGCCGCGACAAAATGCCCGAGCTGCGCGAGAACGTGCAGGGCTGGGCTGGCAAGCCTTTTGAGATGGTGCTGGTCAGCGTGGATCGCCGCATGGCAGACGTAGAGGGCTACAACGCCATTATCAACAAGGCTGTGCCCGCCAAACAGCGCTTTACCCAGCTGTGGACCGGCGATGCGGGCTACAAAGACAATTTGGACACCGCCAATCTCAACCGCACCCAATTGCCAGCCACCCTGTTGATCGGCAAAGATGGCAAACTCGTTGAACGCTTCAATGGCCGCATCCCAGTTGAAGTGTGGGACACCATTTCAGATTTGCTTTAAGAACCTGCGCATTGTCACGCAACATTTTGGGTCTTGTCCGTAAGAAAATCCGATACCGGGTAGACCTATGCACTAACCGAGGCGTTTTGATAATTGCAACGGTTATATTCATCTTAACCTGGAGTATTTTATGAACCAACGTGCTTTGATTGCAGCGGCTGCTGCCTCCCTCCTGTCCACCGTGCTCTTGCCCACCCTGGCCGTGGGGCAAGAAAAAGAAAAATGCTACGGCATTGCCAAAGTGGGCCAAAACGACTGCGCCAATCTGGCTGGCACGCACTCCTGCGCTGGCCAAACCAAAGTGGACAACGACAAAGGCGAGTGGAAGTACGTCGCCAAAGGTACCTGCGTGGCGATGAAGGGCATGACAGCTGAGCAAGCCAAAAAAGCCTCGATGATGAAAGATGATGAGATGAAAAAAGGCATGGAGAAAAAGAGCTGAGCCCTGCTTTAATTTCTTTGTAGCGACACGCGCCGCTTGCCTTTTACCATCTACCGCTTAAGTTGATGCCTGCACCGTCCGCCAAGCCGGCCTTTGGGACAACCGGCATCGGCTGGCGACACCCCCACTACGCGCAGGTGCTTGAGGCGCTGCCGCCCGTGGCGTTTTTAGAAGTGCATTCTGAAAACTTTTTTGCCCAGGGTGGAGCGGCGTTGGCCACCCTGATGCAGGCGCGCCAGCATTACGACATCAGCCTGCACGGCGTGGGCTTGGCGCTGGGTTCGGCCAGCGGCATAGATGCTTGGCATTTAGACCGATTGCACCAGCTGGTCGAGCGCGTAGACCCGGTGCGCGTGAGCGACCATGCCTGCTTTGCACGCGCTAGTGTGAGTGGTGCCGACGTGCATGCGGCCGATCTGCTGCCCCTGCCGTTCAATCGCACATCGCTGGACGTGCTGTGCGCCAACGTGCAGCGCGTGCAAGAGCGTTTGCAGCGCAGTATCTTGGTAGAAAACTTGTCGGCCTACGTCGATATGCCGGACAGCGACCAGCAAGAGACCGAGTTTTTAAACCAGCTCACCCAGCGCACGGGCTGTCAATTGCTGGTGGATGTAAACAACATTTACGTCAACGCCCTGAACGCGCAATTTGCCGACCATCGCAGCCGTGATGAAAACGCCGCCGTACAAAGCTGCTGCGACTGGCTTGATGCCATCCACCTGGCAGGCCCCGGCGAAATTCATTTAGCGGGCCATTGCGAGTTGGAGGACATCGTCATCGACGACCATGGCGCGCAGGTATGTGCGGGCGTATGGCGCGTGTACGCCAAAGCCGTGCAGCGCTTTGGCGCGGTGCCTGCGTTGATAGAGTGGGACACCGCCCTACCGCCACTGCACACTTTGCTGGACGAAGCGGCCCGCGCCGATGCGCTAGCGCTTGGCATGGCACGCGGCTGCGATGGTTCGCCTGCACGGTTAGCGCACAACGCCTCGTTGGCTGGCACCACAGGCTACGCCCGCAGTGGCTCAGCCGCATGAGTACCGATCCTGTGTCGGTACAAGCTTTAGCCGACCAGCAAAATGCGTTGCTCAGCGCGATCATGGCCCCGCACGCGCAAGCGCCCTCGCGCGGCCTGGCCGCCTACCGCGCCAATGCCTACGCCAGCGCCGAGCGCGCACTGCAAGCGGCCTACCCGGTGATAGCGCAACTGGTGGGCGAGGACAATTTCGGCTACTTGGCTCGCGACTTTTGGCAGCACCACCCACCCCAGCACGGCGACCTGGCGCAATGGGGCAGCGAGTTGCCCGCATTTTTAGCCGCCGCAGACCAGCTGGCCGATGTGCCCTATTTGCCCGACGTAGCCCGCATTGAATGGGCGCTGCACCGCTGCGCTGGCGCGCCAGACCGCTGGCAAGACACCGCCAGCTTCGCTGCACTCGCGCAGCATGCCCCAGAGGCCCTCAGTTTTCTCATCGCCCCAGGCGCAGCCGTGCTGCCCAGCACCTTCCCCGCCGGCGCCATCGTGCTAGCCCACCAAGGCCAAGGCAGCATGGAGCAGGCAGCCGCTTTGTGGCATGCCGGGACAGCGCAAACAGCACTGGTCTGGCGGCAATGCTTTGCCCCGCGCCTGCGGGTGCTGCATGATGCAGAGCTTGCCTTTACCAGCGCCCTCTGCGCAGGCCAAACTCTAGCGCACGCCCTGGACCTGGCGCACCCAGACTTCGATTTCAGTGCATGGCTGTCGGCCCATGTGCAAAACGGCTTTCTGTTGGGCACCGAGCTACGCCATTGGCGTGCCAGGTCTGCAGGTACACCCAACGCCTTGGCGGCAGGCACGTAAATTTGGTGGAGCCAAAGCTGGCGGTGGCTTGATGTTGAACTGATTCGCGAACAACTTATTCCATTTCCAAATCATTACTGTCGTTGTTGCGTCGCCTTGCCGTGCTACAACACTCTCGTAGGCTCCGCGCCTAGACATTAATGATGTAGAAATGGAATTATGGTGCGAGTCCCAAATAGCCAGCTATCTGCGCTGCGCAAACGTGCAGTGCTTGCTCGGCGCAAGCCAGACGCACGTCAGGCTTGAGCGGTGCTTCGTAGTCGCTGCCAATGCCCGTCATGTCGGT
>JAYVGI010000217.1:0-10361 GCA_043772355.1 Polaromonas sp. | reverse complement strand
TTACCCAATATCTCGATATTGGGATGCGAAACCGTCAAAAACTATCCTCGCTGAGGCCGATTTTCGCTTTCGACGACCTAAGTCCGACAGGCTGCTAGCCATTTTGCCTCTGAGACAGGCCTGGGCCGATGCGTAGTTGTACGCAGCCAGCCCCGTGCCCCGCCCCTCAAATCTGTAGCCTGAAGCCTTCAGCCTCCTACCCCCTGGCCACAGGCAAATCCGTCCGGTTGCACCACTCGCTCCAGCTGCCCGCAAACAGCGCGGTAGGCTGGTAGCCCGCAATGGCCATGGCCAGCACATTGGGCACGGCACTCACGCCGCTGCCGCAGTGGTGGATCACTTTGGCAGGGTCACGCCCGCCCAGTAGCGCGTCAAACTCTTGGCGCAACTGCGCTGCGGGCTTGAACAAACCGTCTGCGCCGATGTTCAAACCAAACGGACGGTTCAGCGCGCCGGGGATGTGCCCCGCCACCGGGTCCAGCGGCTCCACCTCGCCGCGAAAGCGCGGCGCGGCGCGTGCGTCGATGATGACGTGGCTGCCTTTGCGCGCTGCATCTGCTACCAAGTCAATAGCTGCCTGCACATATTTCTGCTGAGCTAAGGGGTACGCAGGCTTGGAAAAATCGGTGTGCACAGGTGTCGCACCCGCTTGCACAGCGCCCCCAGCCGCTTGCCAAGCTTGCAAACCACCGTCCAGCACCGCCACGCCAGCATGCCCGCACCATTGCAGCATCCACCACGCGCGGCCGCAGTAGTTCACACCATTGCGGTCGTACACCACTACCTGGTTGGCAGGCGTTACGCCCGCAGCGCCCAGCCAAGCGGCAAACTTCTCACGGCTGGGCAAAGGGTGGCGCCCCCCGCTGGCTTTGTCTTTTGCATCAGATTTGTCGCTCAGGTCCGTGTCCAGATGCACATACTGTGCCCCGGCGATGTGCACCTTTGCAAACGCCTCTGGGCCAGCGGCAGGGTTCATTAGGTCAAAACTGCAATCCCAGATTAGCACGAGGGTAGCCTGGGTTTGCAGTGCTTGGAGCTGGCTTGCGGAGATGATGGTGGTGTACATAGGATAGTTTGTTGAGTTGATGGTGGTTTAAATTTACTGCATATTTAGTAGCTGCTCCGGCAATATTTTATTAGGCTAGGGGCTGATTAGCATCTACAAGTCGTGATCGCAACCTAGGCGAGGGGCTATATCGTGGTCTCACCGGCATGTAAAACTCTGTAAGTAATTAGATATCCACTTTTGATATACACCGTCACTCATCGTCTTTGAATAGTGCCATTGCACTAATGGATAGCTTTAAACCATCAACACATTTTTGAAAGCGTATATGAAAACACTTGCTCTAGCGAATGCAAAAAATTTCTTATGGCGCGGCGCATTACTCAGCGCGGTGCTTTTGGTGAGCGCTTGCGGCGGCGGCGACTCCACGGGCCTCACTGGTCAAAGCGTTGCATTGCGCACCGTACCAGAGCCTGCGGGCGTTAACTGCGCGACTGGGGGAACCAAAATAGAAGCCGGCCCAGACAGCAACGCCAGCGGTTCGTTGGAAACCGGGGAGGTTAACTCAACCGCTTATGTTTGCAACGGACAGGCAGGTTTAGTTGGTTTGACCGGCGCGGCTGGCATTGCCGGTCTACAAGGTTTGGCCGGTGCTGCTGGTGCGACTGGCCCGGCAGGTGCAACAGGTACCACCGGCTCTATCGGCCCATCAGGCCCTGCAGGCGCAACAGGTATCACCGGCTCTATCGGTCCATCAGGCCCTGCAGGCGCAACAGGTACCACCGGCTCTATCGGCCCATCAGGCCCAGCAGGCGCAACAGGTATCACCGGCTCTATCGGCCCATCTGGCCCTGCAGGCGCAACAGGTACCACCGGCTCTATCGGCCCATCAGGCCCAGCAGGCGCAACAGGTACCACCGGCTCTATCGGTCCATCAGGCCAAGCAGGCGCAACGGGCACCGTTGGACTGACTGGATCCTCCGGCCCGCAGGGTGTTGCTGGAACGACAGGGCTTACTGGGTTGACTGGAAGTCCTGGCGCGACCGGTTCACCTGGCACCAATGGGACAAACGGAACGGCTGGTCTGAACAGTGCCATACAAGTCTGCTTGGTACCAGTAACCTTTGAGAATTTAACAGGAATCTGTGGAGGCAAGACCAGCGGCCCGGGCACTTTGATTCAAGCCGGCAAAAGTACCATAAATGTCGGCTTTCCTGATGATCCAGGCGGCATAACTAGTACTGTGTTGATCTGTGGTTTCGGTTCTGCTGTGCCGGGCGCGGCCTTATTGAATGTGCTGAACCCCATAAGCGGCAAACCTTTGACTTGCAGCCAGCTTGGCTAAAGTTTAGTTGCTGCCTCATTTGTCCACGCTTGTGTTGTTCTTTTTGCTTGCTCCATAACCGATCTATTCTCAGCTATGGAGTTGGTGTTTTCAAGGGTCATTTTTTGGATGTGAACCTAGTGCTCCTCATGCGGCGCATTAGGCACCGCCCGGGTACGCAAAATGGTTGCCGCTATACCGCTGGCCAAAATCACGGCCATACCTGCCCACGCCATCAACGGCAACTGGTCGTTAAAAATAAGCACACTGGCCAGCGCGCCAAAGACGATACCGCTGTATTGCAAATTGGCCACCACCAAGGTAGCGCCACTGGCGTAGGCTTTGGTCATGCACCATTGGCCGAGCGACGCCAGGATGCCAATGGGCAGCAGCCACACTGCGTATTGCCAGTTCCACGCAGCGTGCCCTGTGGCAGCCACGCCTATGCCGCCAAACAGGGCAGAGGCAACGGCAAAATAAAACACCACGCGCAGCTCGGGTTCACCCGCGCGGGCCATGGCGGTGACCTGCAAGTACGCCAGCGCCGCCATCATGCCCGAGAGCAGGCCTATCAGCCCGGCCCAGGCTTGGTTTTGGTCAAAAGCGGGGCGCAGCACCATCACCACACCCGCAAAGCCTGCCAGCACCGTGGCCAGCAGCCAGCCGGGTTTGTCGCCTTTGCCAAACAGCAACGCACCGCCTACTAAAAACGCCGCCACCCACACACTGCTCATGTAGTTCAGCGTCATGGCGGTGGCCAGCGGCAAGTAGGCTATGGCATAAAACCAGCAGCCCAGCGACAGCACCCCAATCACGCTGCGCCAAGCGTGCATGCCCGGCACGCGGGTGGCAAAACCCACGCCCGTGGCCCGCCCCCACACCCCTACAAACACCATGCTCACCAGCCCACGGTAGAACACCAGCTCGGTGGCGGAGTAGTGCGCGGAGGCAAACTTCACGCATACGCCCATGACGGCAAAGAGAAACGAGGCGACGATCATCCACAGGGCTTGCATCCTTTGATTTTATAAGCCTTTTAGGCCTGTAGCCCAATAAAATATAGTGGGAGGAGCTACTGAATATGTAGCAGTCTGGTATCTATAGATTGAGGTGCAGGTGCAGCGGTAGAGACTACTGCGGCCAGTAAACACCGGCGCACAGTGGCCGGCAGCAATCAGTAACTCAACTGCGCTACCGCCCGCAAATTCTCTGCTGTCGTGGTCGGAAAACCAAAAAACTCCAGGTACGCGGGGATTTGCTCAAACAGCATGTCGGTGCCCACCTGGGTGCGGCAGCCACGCGCTTGGGCGGCGGCCAGGAAAGCGGTGGTCTCAGACTTCATCACCACCTCGCCTACAAAGGTGTGTGCCTCAAGGCGGCTGATGTCGATGGGCAGCGGGTCGCCTGCGTTCATGCCCAAGGGAGTGGCGTTGACGACCAGGTCGTGGCCAGCGGGGTCGTTCGAGCCGGTGCGCACCTGGATGGCGGGGTAGTGCTTTTGCAGGCGCGCGCCCAGTTGCTCTGCGGATGCGGTGTGGACATCGAACAAATGAATTTCGCCAACCCCTGCTGCGGCCAGCGACGCGGCAATGGCGCAGCCTACGCCGCCGCTGCCCACTATCAGCACTTTGGCACCCGGCAGTTGCAGGCCCTTGCGCTGCACGCCGCGTACAAAGCCCGCGCCGTCAAACATGTCGCCCACCAGTTGGCCCTGTGCCGTGCGTTTGACGGCGTTGCACGCGCCTGCTACCAGCACGGTGGGCGAGACTTCGTCGAGCAAGGCTACGGTAGTTACCTTATGCGGCATGGTGATGAGCGCGCCGCGAATGTTCGACAGGCTCAACACGCTGCGCAGGAAGGTGGGGTAGTCTTCGGCCTTGCAGCCCATGGGCACCACCACCGCGTTGACCCCTGCCTGCACGAAGTAGGGGTTGTAGACCATCGGGGCTTTGAAGCTGTGCGTGGGGTAGCCGATGTGGGCGATTAGCTCGGTGTGGCCGTTGATGTGCATGGAAAACAGAAAATTGTGAGAAGCCTGGGCCAAACTCAGGCCGAACTGGGGTGCGACTTGCCAGAGGTAGGAGGGTAAAGGGCTGAAGGGGGTTGGGTGACAGGATGAGCAGACTGTGAGGCACCAGTCTGCGCGAGAACGCTTACTTGCTACTCGCCTTAGCCGCCGTCACCGCAGCGCGCAGCGCCAGTAAATAGCTGTCGGCGCCGAAGCCGCAGATCTGGCCCTTCACAATGTCGGCGAACACCGATTTGTGGCGGAACTCTTCGCGGGCGTGGATGTTGCTCATGTGCAGCTCCACAATCGGGCAGGTGAGGATGGCCAGCGCATCGCGGATGCCGTAGCTGTAGTGCGTCCAGGCTCCGGCGTTAATCAGCACCGCATCGGCCTTGTCAAAAAACGCTTTGTGAATGCGGCCACACATATCGCCTTCGCTGTCGGTTTGAAAATGCTCAATGCCTGCGCCCAGCTCTTGGCCCAGCTTGACCAGGCTGGCGTTGATCTCGTCCAGGGTGATGGTGCCGTACTGCGCCGGGTCGCGCTTGCCAAACATGGCGTGGTTGATGCCGTGAAGCATGACGATTTTCATGGGGTGTCCTTACTCTTTTCAAAGCCAACGGGCTTGGTGCGCATGCACCAAGCCGTGTAAAGGCAGTGTAGACCTAAATGAAGTCGCAAATTACTTACGCAACTTGGCCAACTCGGCCATCATTTCATTCACAGTGGCTTCGCCCACGTTGGCACTGAACTGGGCTATCACCGGCTTCATTTTCTCGCGAAGTTTGGCCACTTCGGCGGGTGGGAAGGTGGTCACCTGCATGCCATTTTTCTTCAGCAGCTCCAGGTTGGCGGCGACAGCAGCACGCGCGGCTTCGCGCTGGCCTTTGGCGGCTTCGTCAGCAGAGTTGTCCAGAATTTTCTTTTCAGCGGCGCTTAAGCTGTCCCACACTTTTTTGCTGAAGATCACCGACTGGGGGTTGTACTGGTGGTTGGTGAGCGCGATGTGCTTTTGCACTTCCCAAAACTTGTTTGCAGCAATCACGCCAATCGGGTTCTCCTGGCCGTCAATCGCACCTTGCTCAAGACCCACATAGACCTCGGGAAAGGCCATGGGCGTAGGGTTGGCACCCAGGGCTTTCACCCAGGCCACGTTGATCGGGTTGGGGATGACGCGCAGCTTGAGGCCAGCAATGTCTTCCACCTTGTTGAGCGCGCGTTTGCCGTTGGTCATCTGGCGGTAGCCCAGTTCCCAGTACGACAGGCCGATGATGCCTTTGTCTTCCAGCAGCTTGTGTAGCTTGGTGCCTACGGGGCCGTCCACAATCGCATCAGACTCTTTCTCGTTGGCAAACAGAAAGGGGAAGTCAAAAATTGCCAGCTCTTTGGCTTCAGATGCCAAGATGCCAGAGTTCATCACCGACATGTCGACCGTGCCGCCTTTGATGGAGGAGAGCACTTGCTGGTCGCCGCCCAAGGCGCTGTTATAGAACAGGGTGACCTTCATCTTGCCACCAGACTTGGCGGCCACGGATTCCACAAATTTCTTCATGCCCGCAGCAGCGGGGTGGGTGTCCGGGCTTGCCAGGGCGAATTTGAAGTTGCGCTCTTTGATGTCTTGGGCAGCTACCAGGCCGCAGGCTGCAATAGCCACCGCAGCGGCGATGGATTTGAGGAATACACGTTTCATAAAGTCTCCAAAAAAGGACTAGGGATTTATACAAGTACGTCAACACAAAAAACTCGGCATGTGGCGTACCCATTCACACGCTTTGCTAACTTACCCAACGCTTTTGCACCGCGCCAGGACTACAGGGAAACGCTAGGCATTCAATAGAACCAGCGCGCAGGTACCATCACCAACTGAGGGAAGGCCACCATTAAAAACATGATCGCAAACTGCGCAATCATGAACGGGATAACCCCCTTGGTCACTTCGTCCATACCAATCTTGCCTACACCCGCCACCGCGTTGAGCACGGTGCCCACGGGCGGCGTGATCAAACCAATGGCGTTGTTGATAATGAACAGCACGCCAAAATACACCGGGTCAATGCCAGCGGCTTTTACGACGGGCATCAGCACCGGGGTGAGCAAAAGAATAGTGGGCGTCATGTCCAGCGCGGTGCCCACCACCATGGTCAGCACCATGATGGCCAGCATCAAGAGGCGTGGGCTGTCCAGCATGGGTTGCAACAACTCCACCACTTGGGCAGGCAAGTTAGCCACCGTGATCAGCCAGGCCGACACCATGGCGGCAGCGACTAAAAACATCACGATGGAGCAGGTCGTGGCGGCTGAGACAAACAGCGGCACCAGCTTTTTGAGGTTCAGTTCTTTATAGACAAAAACTGAAATCAAAATGGCATACACCGCAGCCACCACAGCGGCCTCGGTAGGTGTGAACACGCCGAATTTCAGGCCAAAAATAATGATGAAGGGCAGTACCAGCGCCCAAGTGGCATCCTTCAATGCCCCCATCACCTCGGCAGCAGTTTTGCGCGGCGGCGGGGCAATGGTCTCTTTGCGTACCAGCCACCACCACGTAATCCACAGCGACACCGCCAGCCAAATACCGGGGAAGATGCCCGCCATAAACAGCTTGGAGATCGACACGTTAGCCGTCACGCCAAAGATCACAAAACCAATCGAGGGTGGAATGATCGGCGCGATGATGCCTGCCGAGGCAATCAAACCCGCCGAGCGCGCCCGGTCGTGCCCGGCAGCCACCATCATGGGCAGCAGCAGGGCCGTCAGCGCCGCAGCATCCGCCACCGCCGAGCCCGAGAGTGATGCCATGATGACGGCAGCCACAATGGTCACATAGCCCAAGCCACCTTTGATGTGGCCCACCAAAGCCATGGCAAAGTTGACAATGCGTTTGGACAGGCCGCCCGCATTCATCACCTCACCGGCCAGCATAAAGAAAGGCACGGCCAGCAGCGGGAAGCTGTTGGCGCCTTCAATCACGTTTTGCGCCAAAATTTGGGCGTCAAACATGTTCAGATGCCACATCAGCGCGGTGCCGCACAGCAGCAAAGCAAATGCAATCGGAATGCCCAGCGCCATCGCAGCCAGCAGGGAGCCCAGAAAAATCGTGATCGTCATTGGTGTGTGTCTCGGCTAGGCTTGGTGGGCGGTTTTGCTGTCGCCATGCGGCGCTTCTTCCGACTCTTGCATCAGCACGAGTTGGTCATCGCGTATTTGCCCCGTGAGCAAGCGCCACAAGTCGCTTAGTAAGACCAAACCGCCCAGCACGGCAAACACCATACCCGAGGCGTAAAAGTAACCCATCGACACCTCCATCACCGCGCTGGTGGAGTTCCAGTTCACAACGGTTTGGTCATACGAGCCTTTGAACACCAGGCCAATGCAATACAACATAAGCACGAGTGACAGGCCCATGCAAACGCGCTTGCCCGCAGGCCCCAGTTTGCCCACCAGCATGTCGGTGCCCAGATGGCCATTGCTGCGCAGGGCCACTACCGCGCCCAGAAACGTCATCCACACAAATAACCAGCGCGACAACTCTTCCGACAGGGTAAAGCCGGAATTGAAGGCGTAGCGCATAAACACGTTGCCAAACACCAGTGCCACCATCACGGCCAACATGGCGGCGATGAGGTAGCCCAGAAATTTGCAGTAGCTGTCGATCAGTTTTTCAAACATGCAAAGTAGTCCATAAAGATGCATACATTCATAATGTACTAAATGGTTAATTCATAAATATAAGTAAAAACCCTGATTTTTGCAAGACGCAGACCACTACGCGCTAGAGCCGTTGGCTATATCCGCCTAGCCCCATCGAAGGGCCGCCGAGACGCTCGATGCATCGCAATGGAGATTACTGGCGCACAAAGCGCAGCACCATCTCCACCACGTTCTCACGCCGCTCGGCCACCGCCGCCGTGGTCTGGGTGTTGCGCTTGAATATCAGGCCAAAGGTGTGCTGGTTGGACACGTTAAAAAACGTCAGCGCCGAGATAGAGGCGTGGATGTCGATAGGGTCCAGCCCAGTGCGAAACACCCCGTAGGCCACGCCACGCTCATAGAGCTTTTGGATCGCCGAAATGGCAGGCACGTTGAGCTGCTGAATCTGCTTGCTTTGGGCCAGATATTGGCCGCGCTGCATGTTCTCAGACATCACCAGGCGCACAAAATCGGGGTTGCTGTGGTGGTGGTCAAAGGTAAAGGTGGCCAGGCGGCGCAGCGCGTCCACTGGCGGCAGGTTCTCCAGGTGCAGCTCGGCCTCAATGCTGCGCATGCGCCGGTATGACTCCTCCAGCACCGCCAGATACAGCCCCTCTTTGTTCCCAAAGTAGTAGTAGATCATGCGCTTGCTGGTCTGCGTGGCCGCCGCAATCTCGTCAATCCGCGCCCCGCTCAGGCCTTTCTCCGCAAACTCCTGCGTGGCCTTGTCCAGTATGCCCGCCATGGTGCGGGCCGGGTCGTTGGTACGGGTCGTTTCTTTGCTGGCCGTAGCCGATTTTTTGCGCACGGGATCTTTGGCTAACGCCTTGGGTTTTGTGGAATGTACCGTCTTGTCCATTATTGGAGTATAGAGCTTTTGTCTGCCTGCGGTCATGCTTGGGAACCGGCTGAAGTTCTGGGCTCGCTCTGGGGCTTGGTGTGCACAGCTCCGCGGCTGTCCCCCGGCCTGCGGCCTCCTCTGCTAGTGCCGCTGCGCTGTGCACACCAAGCGCCAGAGCTGCGTACGAGTTTGTCAGGGTCTACAGCATTGCAAAACTCGCCAGCATACAGCGAGGGTTAAATATCGTCAGCTGCTGACCTCAAAACGCTGTACCGCCCCATTGACCAGAGCAGCAAGGCTATCCACACGCTGCAATAGAACGGTGCGTTCCAGTGGTGCGTCAGGCTGTAGATAGCCGTCTTCATAGCGTGCTTGCTGTGCAAAGATGGTGAACTCATCGGCCCACCACAACGCATCGACTTGGGCACCAGCATCGCGCAGCATGACTAAAAGGCGGTTGATATCGTGCGTAAACGGGAATGCGACGGCATAGGTGCATAACCAGGCTTTCAAACACTTTTCAACCGCTTGCTGTACGTGAAAACCGAATATTTCATCAGCGAAAACTTCCACATTCAGCATGCCATGCAAAGCCGTTTGGTCGCGCTGTACAACCCGCATGAAGGCCTGTGCCTGCTTAATGTCCGCCATGCAAGACTCTGCCTTCACGCAAAGCGCGTCCAACCACATGGTTGGGCGAGTCTTTCCAGAACTCGAACTCGGCCTGGCTGTACAGGAGAATATCTTTGGAAAAAGGAAATTCCTCAAGCGCTCTGGACAAAAGTGAAAATTCGGCTCTACGGCTACGTCGTGCGGAGAATGGTTTATCCTCAATCACCATCAGGTCAACATCTGAATCCGGGCGTGCGTCACCACGGGCGTGTGAGCCAAACAAAATCACTGTGCGTGGATCGACCTCCCGCACGATGATGCGGGTCAATTTAGCGAGAGTCTCTGGGCTTAAGGCTTGCATAGGCTAATTTTGACACACTAAGGGAGGCAGAAAAAGCCAATATCCCATTTTTGGCCGCCCTTGCGGGTGCATTGCGGCGTTGCTCCTCGCTTGTGTGGCTCGCCACACGGCGCTCAGAGCGCCTTGCACTGCATCCCGCAAGCGTACCCAAAAACGGCATATCGACTATTTCCGCCTCCCTAAGTTCCGATAGACCGCCGTGCGGTTGTGAAAAACTCGTCGCCGCAAACTTCAGATCGGTGGATTTCATTTAGGCCTGTTCAAGGTAAGGTTCCCAGCAGTCGACGCAGATCGACGACGCTGTCGTATCCCGCCCCCATAGTTCCGTCGCCGCAAATTCGACCGAATACAACCATTGAGGCTGCTCGCCCTGTCCGGTAGCGCTCGCGTCAGGGAAAACATGCATTCCCCGGATGCCGATCACGGTTCCCAGCTTGGCCCGGCAGTAGCGTGGCAGGCGGGTGTGCGTTGCCGGATTCATCTGTTTTGTTTTTACAGCGTCGCCAATCTTGAAGCGCG
>JAYVGI010000216.1:0-12401 GCA_043772355.1 Polaromonas sp. | reverse complement strand
GAACTGCCCTCAAACACCAGGCTGCGGGCTTTCAGAGCCTCCAGCGCGGCCCGGGCATCGTCGTCGCTGATCTCCATCACCGGGTCGCGGCTGGTTTTTTGGTTGCAGCCCAGTACCAAGGCATTGAGCGACAGGGGGTAGCTGTCTGGCACGGTACGTGCTTTTTCCATCAAGGTGGCCAAAACGCGGGCTTCGATGGGGGTGAGTTGTCTAAAGGTCATGGCAAGTTGGGATAATGCAAACTAAATGAAAAACATAGTGATTCTAATTTCAGGCGGCGGCTCCAACATGGCGGCCATCGTCCGGGCGGCGCAAACCGAGGGCTGGAGCGAGCGCTACGGGGCGCAGGTGGCCGCCGTGATCAGCAACAAAGCCGACGCGGGGGGCCTGCAGTTGGCGCAAGCCCAAGGCCTGCCGACCCAGGTGGTGAACCATAAGCAGTATGCCAGCCGCGAAGCATTCGATACGGCTCTGGCCGAGGCTATTGACGGCTACGCACCGGCGCTGGTGGTGCTGGCGGGTTTTATGCGCATTCTTACGCCCGGGTTTGTGCAGCGCTATGAGGGACGTTTGGTCAATATCCATCCGTCTTTGTTGCCCGCCTTTCCCGGCCTGCACACGCACCAGCGCGCGATTGACACGGGCTGCAAATTTTCGGGCGCAACCGTGCATTACGTCACGCCAGAGCTTGACCATGGCCCGATCTTGGCACAAGCTGTGGTGCCAGTGGTACAAGGCGATACCGCCGACACGCTGGCGGCGCGGGTGCTGAGCCAAGAGCACCTGCTGTACCCCCGCGCTGTGGCTGCACTACTTTCGCAATTGCTGCATAATTCATAGCTGCTCCCGCTTTATTTACTCTGGCTAAAGGCTCACATGGCATACCAAAATTCAACTTCCATCGTGCCGCGCACCGCGCTGAAAAACGCAGTATGCGCTGCGGTGCTGTGCGCGCTAGGCCTTGGCGCGGCGCAAGCGGCCTCGTTGCGCATGGTCACTGGCAGCGTGCAAGTGGTGCGCGACGGTAATGTGATTCCTGCCACGCAAAGCATGCGCCTGAAGCAAGGCGATGTGCTGGAAACCGACCCTGCCAAACAGGACGCTGGTGCCACCGGCGGTGGCGAGGCGCTGGTGCGCTTTGACGACGGCGCGCGCTTGGCGCTGCGCAACGGCTCGTCGTTCGAAATCCAGGAGCTGCAACTCAAAGGCCCGGTTGCTACGCGACAAAAAATCATCAATGTGATCAAAGGCAGTTTGCGCTATATCTCCGGCGTGGCTACTGTGCGGCAAAAAGTTACCTTCACTACCAGCACAGCTACCATCGGTATTCGCGGTACTGACATTGAGATCGTCGTGTCCGACGACGTGGTGCAAGACAACAACCCCGGCACCTACCTCAAGGTCAACACTGGCGCGGCCGTGCTCACCGCCCCCGATGGTGCGGCCGTGGATGTAGCCCCGGGAGAGGTAGCTTACGGCGGCGAGCCAGAGCTGACCACACGCGGTGGCGGTCCGCGCAGAGCGGCGGCGCGCAAAGTGCAAGCAACGGGCACGGGAATGTTCAAGTCGTCCAGCCTGGACCGGTTGATGAACTAACCGCAGCCGGGTTAGGCCTGCTGTTAAAAACTGGTCTTGGTTTGAACCAGGAGTTGAAACGGCTTGATCGCCGGATCGCGCTGCAAGGGAAACGCAAAGTCCACATGCAGCACCGCCGATTTGGCTGAACGCACACTGAAAAAACGCAGCCCAAAACCTGCGTCGCTTAACCAACCCGCGTTGGTTTTGCTCTGATTGGGCCCGCCCCAGGCGCGGCCCACGTCGTAGAACACGGCACCACCGACGCGGAACAAACGCCACAAAAACGCGTCCGAATAAAACCGCTCCTCCACCGTGAGCAGGCTGCGGCGCTGGCCGTTTTGGTAACGCAATGGGTAGCCGCGCAGACCGTTGTCGCCGCCCAGCTGCAATTGGTCGATAGCGTCTGCGCTGCTGGTGACACTGCCCGATGCGCCTATGTACAGGCGGCGGTGCGCGTTGTGCGTCACGTAGTATTTGGCCGACATGCTCAGCACCTGGTGCTCACTGCGGCCATCGCCATATTGGCCTTTGATCGCAGCCGATGCCAGCAACTGATTACCCAGGAACATGTTGCCATCGCTGACTTGCGCCTCGTAGTCCCACAGATTGCGGGTCGAGCCCAGCGCAGTGAACGAGCGGCCCAACTGCGTTTGCAAAGCAAAGCCATTGGGCAAATATTCGGCCCGCCCCACTTGGTTCAGGTTGCTGAGTTTTTCAAAGTCATCCTGCACCACATCCAGCCGCAGATAGGGCGTGACCAAGCGCTGGTCTGCGGGCAGCGTTGGCGATGCAACATTGGGTGCCAGGCTGTAGCTGTCGTCTTGCAGCTTTACGCCAAGATAGTAGCGCTGGGTCCAGCCATCGACCAAGCCGCGTGACCAGCCGCCAAACACCTCGGCTTTTTTCTGCTTGCGTTGGTGCTGGTCTGCCAACACACCTGCGCTGTAGGACGAGATGCGGCTGTCTTCACTGGAGGTGCTGAAGCTGGCGGCCCAGCGCGTGTCCAGCGCGTAGAAAGGCCGCGCGAACGTGAACGCTTGGCTGCTGCCGTCGTCATAGCTGCCTTTTTTGTAGCCGATCTCGGTCCAGTTGCCCAGCAGGTGGCGGTGCGTCACCTCGAACTCGGTGCCCTTGCGGTCGGCATTGCTGGAGCTGCTCAAACCCAGGGATAAGCCCGTGCCTAAAAAATTACGCTCCTGAAACTTCAGCCCCGTGGTGTTGCTTCCACCGGCTCGGCTCAAGTTCACGCTGGCCGTGAGCGACCAGGTGTCAAAGGTTTTGACCTCGATATCGACCACGCCATCCCGGTAGGCCACGGGCTGGATGTTCACATCGTAGATGAACGCATTGGTGCGCAGCAAACGCTCGGTCTCTTCAATGCGCTTGACCGACAGCTTTTCACCTTTTTGAAACAGCAGGGCGTGCTCGATGATGCTGGGCCGGGTTTTGATGTGCAGGGCGTTGGCCCAGCGGTACAAAAAGGCACGCTCGCGCGGGTCTTCCGGGTCAAAAATGTTTTGCGTGTTGATGCGGATCTCGCCTATCACAGCACCAGCGGCCTCCAGCGCGGCCAGCGTGGGCAGTGGGCTGGATGGCGTGGCGGCAGTGGGCGTACTGGCCGGCGTGGAGACTGCGCTGTCGGGTGCCGCGCTAGCCGCTTGCGCTAAATAAACTTCCTGAGAATCTGCGTCAGAACTTGCGTCAGAATCTGCGCCAAAAGTAGAGGGCGCAGCGTGCACTGCATGGTTTGGCAACCATTCACGGGCTTGTGCAGTCGGCATGCCGCATACAAAAACCGCCCCCACCCAACCCAGCGCGCGCAGCACGGGCTCAGCTCGCAATCTTGGTGAAGCGCGCTTGCTTCACACCTTCGATGACCACGTCTTCATTGAACATGGCCGCTGGCCGCACCCACAGGCCCATTTGGCCGTAGAGCGCGCGGTACAGGGTGAGCGGTTCGAGCGTTTCGCTGTGGCGCACGGTGCCCACCACGTCGTACAACCCGCCTTTGTAGTGGCGGTATTTGCCAGGCGGGGTTTCGATCAGTGGCGGCAGGTCGTGGTCAGTCATAGTGCAATATTTAAACTCTATTGGGCCGCACCCCGCAAGAATATTGCGGGAGCAGCTATTACATGCATAGCATATTTACAGACTCTCAACGCACCGGGTTGTCAATATGCCCAATGCCGTCGATCTCTACTCGCACTGTATCACCCGCTTTCAGGTATTTGGGCGGTTTGAAACCAATGCCTACACCTACGGGCGTGCCGGTGGCGATCAAATCACCGGGGTACAGGGTGATGCCTGCCGACAAGGTTTCGATGAGTGTGGGGATGTTAAAAATCAAATCTGTGGTTTTCGCGTCCTGGCGCAGCTCGCCGTTCACATAGCAGCGCATCTGTGTGTTGGTCGCATCGCATTCATCCGCGCTCACCAGCCAGGGGCCCATGGGGCAGAAGGTGTCGAACGACTTGCCCATGTGCCACTGCGAGTGGCGCTGCTGCCAGTCACGCGCGGTCACGTCGTTGATGATGGTGTAGCCCCATACGTGCTGCATCGCGTCAGCGGCTTTGATGCCTTTGCCGCCTTTGCCAATCACCACAGTCAGCTCGGCTTCGTAGTCAATCGCGTCGGATACGCCTACTGGCATGTCGATAAAGTCGGTCGGGCCCACAACCGACTCAGGCACTTTGGTGAAGATAATGGGCACGGTGGGCACGTCCGCACCGGGTTTGGCGCTGCTGTCGAAGCCGCTGCCGGCAAACTCTTTGGCGTGCGCGATATAGTTTTTGCCCACGCAAAAAATATTGCGGCGTGGGCGCGGCAGGGGTGCGGTGAGCTGCACGCTGCTCAATGGAATGGCGGCTTGCAAGGCAGGCAGGGCCTCGCCGCGAGCGAGCGCTTCGATGATGGGCAGCGCGCCTAAAGTGGCGGCTTGGGCGCTCAGGACGAAGGGTTGAACGGACAAGGAGTCACTGCTCACGAGGCCAACGGTGGGAACGCCGCTCAGGCGAAAGGCTGCAATTTTCATGGTGAAGAAAGAAAGTGGAAAAGGTAAATGGGGAAGCGGTGGTACAGGCATCCAACAGACAAGTATTGTGCTGTGCACTGGTGCCCTCCCGCACGGGGAAATACGTAGCGGTGCTTGCCCGCGAATGGGTAACATGGCTTAAGACATTTGCACCTCCCCTCATCTTGTAGCGCTTTTTGGAAAGACCACGCACCATGCATCGCCGCACCTCTTTGTCAGGCCTCTTGGGTACCTTGTTTTTGGCTCTGCCCCTCTGGGCTACAGCCCAAGCAAATTGGCCCACACGTGCTATCACCATGGTAGTGCCGTTCCCACCCGGTGGGCTGGCCGACATCGTGGCCCGCCCCGTGGCCGAGGCGCTGTCGCGCGAGCTGGGGCAACCGGTGATCATAGAAAACAAAGCCGGCGCAGGCGGCGGCATAGGCATGAGCTACGCGGCCAAGGCCAAAGCCGATGGCTACACGGTGCTGCTGGCGCTGTCGTCCCTCACCGTCATCCCCGAGGCCGACGCGCTGCTGGGCCGCAGCCCCATGTTCCACTTGCCCGATCTGCGCCCCATCGCCCGCTTTACTGCTGACCCTACCGTGCTGGTAGTGCGCGCCGACGCACCTTATAAAACCGTGCAAGATTTTGTGAACGATGCCAAAAAACGCCCCGGCGCACTGAACTACGGCTCGTCGGGCAACTACGGCACCATGCATGTGCCCATGGAAATCCTGGCGCAAACTGCGGGTGTGAAGATGGCGCACATTCCCTTCACCGGTGCGGCCCCCGCCGTGGTGGCGCTGCTGGGCAGTCAGGTCGATGCCGTGTCGTCTGGCCCGGCCACCGTGCTGCAACACATCAAGGCCGGCAAGCTGCGTGCGCTGGGACACTGGGGCACAAGCCCGCTGGCGTCCTTGCCCGAGGTGCCCAGCCTGAAAGACTCCGGCCAAAATGCCGAGTACGCCCAATGGTCCGGCCTGTTCATTCCCGCAGGCGTCCCCGAACCCATCGCCCAGCGCCTGCGCGCAGCAGCCAAGGCGGCAGCGTCAGATGCCAAGGTGAAGGAGATCATTGGCAATGCTGGCAGCCCTATCCAGTATTTGGATGCGCCCGAGTTTGAAAAGTACGTGCAAGCAGATTCCAAGCGCATGGTGGACGTGGTCAAGCGCATTGGGCGGCTGGATTAAAGTCCAATACCAAATACCGAAACACCATACCGGACGCAGAGGACGCAAAAGTTACGCAAAGGACGCAAAAGAAGATAAAAGAAGAGAAAAGAAGACAAAGATTAAAACCAATAATGTTTTGAAAATCTGAATTCTAAAAATGTAGTTACTTTCTAAATTCAAATTTCTTTTTTGTATTTCTTTTGCGTCCTTTGCGTAACTTTTGCGTCCTCTGCGTCCTCTGCGTCCGGAAGTCCGCTTTCGTCCATAGCGCACGCTAACCCATTTATCAGGAGACCAGCATGTCACTAAAAACCCTATTTTCCAAGCGATTTAAGCCTGCAGCCAAGGTGTTACGTGCGCAAGCAGCTATTTTATTGGTAGCATGCAGCGTGTCAGCATTTGCCCAAAGCTACCCCACCCGTCCCGTCAAAATCGTCGTCCCCTTCGCCGCAGGTGGCCCGGCAGACAACTATGCGCGCTTCATGGCGCAGCGTTTGCAGGAAGCCTTGGGCCAGTCCTTCGTGGTGGACAACAAGCCGGGCGGCGGTTCGGTCATTGGTACCGACATGGCGGCCAAAGCGCCCGCTGACGGCTACACCCTGCTGCTCATGTCCAACACCCACACCGCGAACGAAACGCTGTTGCAAAACAAGCCCTTCGCCCTGATGCGCGACTTTATCGCCGTAGCGCCCATCAACTACTCCGACCTGGTGCTGGTAGCTAACCCCAGCCTGCCCGATGCCAAGCTGGCCGACCTGATTAAACACGCGAAGGCCCAGCCCGGCAAGATCAACTACGCCTCCAGCGGCCCCGGCACGCCCTACCATATGGCGGGCGAGCTGTTCAAAAGCATGGCCGGCATTTACCTGGTACACATCCCCTACAAAGGCAGCTCCGGCGCGCGCACCGATGTGATCGGCGGGCAGGTAGAGCTGATGTTTGACGCAGTCACCACGATGACCGAGCAGATCCGCGCAGGCAAGGTCAAGGCGCTGGCCACCACTGGCAAAACCCGCTCCGCCGTGCTGCCCGACGTACCCACCATGGCCGAGGCCGGTGTACCCGGCTACGAGGCCACCATCTGGCTCGGCCTGGTGGCCCCCAAAGGCACACCCAAAGAGGTAGTGACCCGCTTGAACGAAGCCGTCAGCAAAATTGCCAACCAAGCCGACGTAAAGCAAGCCTGGACCAAGCAGGGCGCAGTAGCGATGGTGATGAGCCCTGACGCGTTCGACAAATACACCCGCGACGATATTGCCAAGTGGGAGAAGGTCATCAAGTCGGCGGGCATCAAGGCGGATTGAGTTTCAGTTAACTTCATCGCTGACGTTTGACTCGCCCCCGCCCTGTCAGGTCTCCCACACACCCCGTTCGGCCTGAGCTTGTCGAAAGCCTCATACAAATTTTCGCAATGACCCAACTCCACATCCTCAGCGGCGGTGCCGCCTTCGGCCTAGTCTCCCAACTTGAAGCACAATTCAAAGTCGGCAGCGGCTGCACATTAGCAGGCACCTACAGCGCCGTCGGTGTCATGCGCGACCAGTTGCTGGCAGGCGCACCGTGCGACGTAGTCATCCTCAGCGCCGCCCTCATCGCCCAGCTAGAAGCCAGCGGCCACGTCGTCGCAGGCAGCGCCCGCGCGTTAGGCAAAGTGCGCACAGGCATCGCCGTCAAAGCAGGCAGCCCGCAGCCCAAGGTGGGCACGCCCGACGAACTCAAAGCCGCCCTGTTAGAGGCCAGCGGCCTCTACTTCCCCGACCCCATCAAAGCCACCGCCGGCATCCACTTCATGAACGTGATGAAGCTGCTAGGCATTGATGGCGACGTAGTCCACAAATTGCGCCCCTACCCCAACGGTGCCACCGCCATGGCCGAGATGGCCAAGTGCGCAGAGCCCGGCGTGATCGGTTGCACGCAGGTGACCGAGATTTCGTACACAGCAGGCGTGAACTTGATTGCTGTGTTGCCTAAAGAGTTTGAACTGGCTACGGTGTACACGGCGGCTGTTAGCAGCCAGGCCGCGAACCCTGCGCAGGCTGCTGCGTTGGTGGCGTTGCTCAGTAGTTCTGATGCGGCTGCGCTGCGGCTTGCGGGTGGGTTTGAGGGCCGATAAAGCCCGTGCCCCACGCTAGGCGAGCGCAGAGGCACCTACCTGTAAACTAGGCGCTATGCCCCATTCCCCCCAGTGCCAAACGCCAGTTGCCCATGAACGCTGTAGACATAAAAGCAGTCATATCGGCCTTGGCGCTTGCACCCTTTGATGCAGACGAGTTTCCGGTTGCCTTCCTGGCCGCTTTCGGCAACAAAGACACCACCCTCAGGTGCTTGCGCATGGGCAACAACACGGCGTTGAATGTAAGGAAGAGATAAGCATGAGCGACCCCATGGACAACAAGCCCATCAGCCTAACGCCACCGCCCGAGGGCTATTCCGACTGGCTGGCTGACTTGAAAGGGCGCATTCACAGCGCCCAGCAACGCGCTACGCTTGCTGTTAACCGTGAACTGGTGCTGCTGTACTGGCAGATTGGGCGTGACATTCTGGCGCGGCAGGCCGCACAAGGCTGGGGTGCCAAGGTGATCGAGCGGCTGGCGCAGGATTTGCGGGCGGCTTTTCCTGACATGAAGGGGTTTTCGCCCCGCAACCTCAAATACATGCGCGCTTTTGCCGAGCCTTGGCCAGATGAAGCAATTGTGCAAGCGGTGCTTGCACAATTGCCGTGATACCACCAGTTGGCACTTTTAGACAAGCTGCCCGGCATTGAAACCCGCCGCTGGTATGCAGCCAAAGCCATTGAGCACAATTGGTCACGCAATATTTTGGTGATGCAGATCGAAACCCGTCTACTAGAGCGTAGCGGCAAGGCTGTCACCAATTTCACTGCCAACCTGCCTGAGCCGCAATCGGACCTGGCTCGCGAATCGCTCAAAGACCCGTATCGTTTCGACTTTCTGGGTCTGACTGATAAGGCGCAGGAGCGTGAAGTCGAAAACGCCTTGGTAAAACACGTCACAGAATTCCTGCTGGAGTTGGGCGCGGGCTTTGCTTTCGTAGGGCGACAGGTGTTGCTGGATGTGGGTGGTGACGAGTTTTTTATCGACCTGCTGTTTTATCACCTCAAGCTGCGCTGCTACGTGGTGATTGAGCTCAAAGGCGGTAAGTTCAAGCCCGCGCACTTGGGCCAGCTGGGCTTTTACCTGACGGCTGTGGATCGTCAGGTAAAAAGTGAGCACGACAACCCCACCATTGGCCTGCTGCTGTGCAAAAGCAAAAACAAGATAGTGGCCGAATACGCCCTGGGTGATAAATCCCAACCCATGGGCGTGGCCGAGTACAAGCTGCTAGAATCCCTGCCTGCGGAGCTACAAACCAGTCTGCCTAGCATTGCGCAGATTGAGCGTGAACTGGCGGGCAGTGGCGCATCCACCGAAGATGAACCAGAATGACCAACCCACCAACGCTTTCACCCTGCCGTCGGTGTACACCGCCATGGCCGAGATGGCCGAGTGCCCAGAGCCCGGTGTGATCGGCTGCACCCAAGTGACCGAGATTTCGTACACCGCAGGCGTGAACTTGATTGCTGTGTTGCCTAAAGAGTTTGAACTGGCTACGGTGTACACGGCGGCTGTGAGTAGCAAAGCTGGCAACCCTTCGCAAGCCGCTGCGTTGGTGGCATTGCTTAGCAGCGCTGATGCGGCTGCTTTGCGGCTTGCGGGTGGGTTTAAGGGCTAAGCGTAGATTGCTGATTCACATCGCAGATAGATGTGCGCGCATTCTGCCTAAAACGTCTTCAAAATCAGGTTGCCCCTGGTAATAGAGCGCGGCAGTCTTGCGGTATTGCGATGCAAACTCTTGGCGTTGCATTGCGTCTTTCAAAAGAAAAGCTGGATTTTGCGCAATGACGAGTTCATCCCCCGAACGGAACCGTCGCTGTTTATGCTGCTGGTATGCAGCTTGCCCGAGGAATGCCTTCACCTCCTCCAGTTCAAGCAGGCAATACACGTCGTAGTAGTGGCGTAAGAAGTTCCCTGGGAATACCTGTGAGTGCGCGAGCTGCCTGTATTTGGTTGAAATGGTTTGCAATTTTTCGACGAAGGTGTGCGTGGGCGCGTAGCACGGCACATCCACCGCTCGGTTATCCAGGCTATGTACCCCACTGGCCAACGCTTTGTCATAGGCCCACGATGAAATGGTGACGGCGCGGTTGGGGGCGGTGTCGTCGAAACCCAGCTCCAACAAGATGCCCGATTTAATGCCGTCCATGGCTCGGTGAGCGGCGGGATAGACCAGGCGGATGCCCGCGCTTCGCAACTTGTCATCGTCGAACGCTGTGTCCCTTTCGTTGCTCAAAATCCCAGGTATTTTGATTTCCGTGCTCAACCACCGGTAGAACGCCCGGCGCGATTGCACCTGGGCTGGTTTGTCCTGATTTCGCCCCGTCTTGACCAGCATTCCCGCAGGCGGCTCGATTTTGATGTCAATGTCTTCAGAAAATCGGTGAATGATGCCAAAACCCTTGGACAGCGACGTACCGCCCTTCAACTCAAAACGCATGCCCTGGGCCTGCAGGCCCCACAGGCAATGCATGATCCAGTAGTCCTTTTCGACCAAGACCGGATCGATGCGGCGCTCATCGGCAACCACGGCCAACAGTTGGCCAAAATCTCCGCGCTCATGCAAAAAATTAAGCCTGCAACCAACTCGCCACACGTTTTTTGGTCGACAAGCGGCCATAGTTTGCCAAGGCGCTTTGCAAGCGCTGTGGGTCAAACGAAGGCGCGTGTCGCTTTGCGTGCTCTAGAATTTGTAGCTGATCTTCCCCCAGTTCGCTCAGGTTATTGAGCGCATCCACATAGAGGAACTCCGGGCTGAGCTTCTTGGGGAAACGCGGTTTAACCCGAAAATCAAAGTCGCGGTTTCCCAACCTAAACACGCCGTGGCGTTTGTGGTTGTAGACCAAGGTGCGGTTAAACAACTGTGTCGTGCCCAGCCCGGCACTGTTGTAAGCGGATGCCGAAAAAATCAAAAAATGGGTATCGCGCAGGAAGGCCGCAACCAGCTGCGCATCCTGCGGTGGCATCAGTCCAAAAGCACCGCTGCGCGCTGCGTAATACAGGCCCGGCGCGAGCTTGCTCAGTTGGCCACTGTCCACCAGCTCGCGCAAGTGTCGATCCACCGCCGTCGTCAATGGCACCAGGTCTTCGCGCCGATAAACACAGCCAGGCCGCAGTGCGGCCACCAGCCGTGATTGCGCACCACGGGCAGGAGCATGAGCTAAATTGGATGCGGACGGCATGACAGTTTCACCATTGAAAATTCATGCAATTTTAGCAAATTCAAGGCAGTTTGGGTGTCTCGCCATGGCTGTATAGCCGCGTGCGGAAGGTCTGCGATGTCAATCAGGTTTTGGCAACGCCACTTTGACTCCTTGTTTCGCATAGGCCTCAAGTTCTAGCGTAGATTTCCCGTAGCCAACGGTGGCCAGCTCAGTCAATATTTGACGGACGAATTGCTTCCTGCCTAGTCGATCTTGCTGTGCCACATGCACCAGCTCATGCCCAACGACCGTTGGATCTTTTGCCCCTTGTGGCTTTACCAGAATCGCATAACCCATAGTACGACCGATCTCTAATCGAGAACCAAACCCAAACCGCTTTGCCATTTTGAGCAAAATAGGGTTCGCAGGCATTGGAAAATTTCGCAATACCACCACTCGAACGCGCTCTGGATGAGCGACTCCCAGTGCAATAGCTGTGCGCGTTTCGATCTTTGACAGGGCCCGACCTTGGGTCAGTAATTTTGTCTCGGTAGCTTCGTACCAAGCGAACGCTTCGGGAAGCAAGTTTTCCAGCTTCGATGCTTTGCTTTGCCTGGCGGGTTGTTTTGGATCGACGGTACTCTCCTGCGCATACAGGCTTTCATTGCCGCCGAGTAGCAGCGAGATCAATAACAACGCTGTGGCACGCATTTTCTCAGGCTTGCTTTGAGAAAATTACAGGGACACATAACTCGCATACATCAGCGCAAGCGTTGCAAACACCGAGGTTGCAGCACCAAGAACGTTAGCGATAAAAACCAGCTTGGCAGTCCACGGGCCTTTCCAGGCCAGGCCGCGATGGCCGATGACAGCGGCTAGCGGCAATGAAATGCAAAACGCATAGGACGAGGCGATCCACATCCACGAGATAAACCACTTGAATTGCGCTGTCACTGTAAAGGCGGACAACAATGCTGCAATGGCAAACATCAGCATCGCACTGAACGGCAGCGCGCTGTGGGCAAATCGCCAGGCGGTAACGATGTGTGCTGGGTAGTTTTGGTTGATCGCCCGGCCATATGGGCTACCGCACATGAGGCCGATAAATAAAACGATAGTGCCATGAAAAGCAAGATAGCGTGCAGAGGTGTCCATACGCTGGAGTGTAGTGCCTAAGCCTGCGTAGCCCACAGGGCCCCCAGCGGCACCGATGCCAGTTGCGGGTCAAAGCTGATGGATTGGCTACCTGGGTGCAGCACCACGCCACGGTAAAACTGCTCGCCCACTACCTCGCGCAAATGGCGCAGGCCTTTGAAGTCGTTGGCGCTGGCCTGGGTGCTGGACTTGACCTCGATGCCGACGACACGGCCCTGGCGGTCTT
>JAYVGI010000215.1:0-8047 GCA_043772355.1 Polaromonas sp. | reverse complement strand
GCGCTGACCGCAACAGTCTGAACGCTCCCGACGAAGCAAAGCTGGCCCACATAACCAGCCAGTTTGAAGCCGCGCAGCAATCACAGGTTGAAGCCGACGCGCGTTTGCATGAGCTGACAGACAGCGTGCCGCAGTTTGACGACGACCGCCGCATCAAACAAACCGCAGTCAATACCGAGTCTGCCAAGCGTTCTGACTTGTCGGCCCGGCTGGATGCGCTGAAGGCGCTGCAAGAAAAAGTCAAAACCGATGGCAAGCTCAAACCCTGGCTGGCCAAGCACGGCCTGGACGGCCTGCAAGGCCTGTGGAGCAAGATCCACATCGAGCAAGGCTGGGAAAACGCCCTAGAAGCCGCCCTGCGCGAGCGCCTGAGCAGCCTGGAGGTGTCCAAACTGGAGATGGTGCGTGCCTTTGGCAACGACGCACCGCCCGCCAAACTAGCTTTCTACACCGCACCCCAAGCGGGCCTGCCAGAAAAAGCTGGCGCGCTGCCCAAGCTGGCCGACCTGCTGCGCCTGAACGACGCTGGCCAAAAAGCCTTGCTGTCCAACTGGCTGACGGGCTGCTACACCGCCGACAACCTGGAAGACGCGCTGGCCGCGCGCGATAAGCTGCAAGCCGGCGAGGTGATCTACGTCAAAGCGGGCCACTGCGTCAGCGCGCACAGCGTGAGCTTTTTTGCGCAAGACTCCGAGCAAGCTGGCCTGCTGGCCCGTGCGCAAGAGATTGAAAACCTGGAAAAGCAGCTCAAAGCGCAGTCCTTGATCAACGAAGAAAGCCGCAACGCCCTGGTGCGTGCCGAGGCCGCCTACAGCCAAGCATCGCAAAGCCTGGCCACGGCCCGCCGCGAGGCTGCCGAGGCCGTAAGCCGTGCCCACGAACTGATGGTGGAAACCCTGCGCCTGACGCAACTGGCCGAGCAAACCCGTGCCCGCAGCCAGCAGATTGCTGGCGACTTGACCGAGGTAGATGCGCAACTGGGCGATTTGCAAGAGCGCAAAGTGATGGCCGAGGCCAAGTTTGAAGAGCTCGACATGCAGTTGGCGGACACCCAAGAGCGCCACGCGCAGCTCGATGAACGCGTGATGGAGACCGAGCGCAAACTTGCTGAATCCCGCGAGCAGCAGCGTACCCTGGAGCGCCAGAGCCAAGAGGCCCACTTTGCCCTGCGCACGCTGGAAGCCCGCAAAGCTGAACTTAACCGCGCTATTGAAACCGCAGCGCAGCAGGCCACCACCTTGGCCGCCGACGAGCAACGCGCGCATGAAGAACTGGGCCGCTTGACCGATGCTGCCGCGCAAGCAGGCCTGCAAAGCGCTTTGGGCTTAAAGCTAGAGCGCGAAACCGCCTTGGGTGCCAAGCGCAGCGAATACGACGACCTGACCAACAAGCTGCGGGCCAGCGATGCGCGCCGTCTCAAACTGGAGCGCGAGCTAGACCCGCTGCGCCAACGCATCACCGACTTTCAGCTCAAAGAGCAGGCCGCGCGCCTGGGCTTTGAGCAGTACAACCAGTTGCTCACCGAGGCGCAGGCGGATCTGGAGGCCGTGGGCAAATCCATCGCCCAGGGCAATGTCAGACTTGGTGGCCTGCAAAGCGCGATTGACCAGTTCAACCGCGACATTGCAGCCTTGGGCGCGGTGAACCTGGCCGCGCTGGACGAGCTGACCGTCTCGCGTGAACGCAAAACCTTCCTCGACGCGCAAATGGCCGACCTCACCGAGGCCATCAACACCTTGCAAGACGCGATCATCAAAATCGACGGCGAAACCCGCGAGATGCTCTCGGGCACCTTCAACATCGTCAACGAGCATTTTGGCCGCATGTTCCCCGAGCTGTTTGGCGGCGGGCAGGCCAGACTGGTGATGACCGGCGAAGAGATTTTGGACGCAGGTGTGCAGGTGATTGCCCAGCCTCCCGGCAAAAAGAACCAGTCGATTGCGCTGCTCTCCGGTGGCGAAAAAGCACTGACCGCGATCGCCTTGGTGTTCGCTATTTTTAACCTTAATCCCGCACCCTTCTGTTTGCTGGACGAGGTGGACGCGCCGCTGGACGACGCCAACACCGAGCGCTACGCCAAACTGGTACAAAGCATGAGCAAAAAAGGCACACAGTTTCTCTTCATCAGCCACAACAAGATCGCCATGGAAATGGCCGAACAGTTGATTGGCGTCACCATGCAAGAGCAGGGCGTTTCGCGCATCGTGGCGGTCGATATGGAATCGGCCCTGGGCATGGCGGAGGCCGCATGAAGCTACATGCCCCCACGCTGCCCCGCTGCGCGAGGTCCGCTGCCCCCCGTGGGGGCTGTTTCGCCTTGGGGCGGCCCGGCAGCGAAACGGAAGGTCAACTATGAGTACATTAACTGTCAGCCTCGCAGTCATAGGCGGCCTGGTGCTGGCCGCTGTGGTGGCGCACAGCGCCTGGAACACCCGGCGCAACGCGCCGCGCACTGCGGAGCCAGAGCCTGCCCAAGACATCCACAAACAAGACCTTCTAGATCGCCAGGAACCGCGCATGAGCGGTCTGGGCGGCTTGGCTGGGGGTTCTGGCATAGGCACCTTGAGCTCCAATGCACCTGATGGCGAGATTGATTTTGCCTTGCCCGATGAACCCAGTGCCAAGCCACGCAACGACTTTGACTCCAATTTGATGCCTCTTGCCCCGCAGGAGAAAAAGCCCCTGCTGGACGCGTTGATCGACGTGATTGCCCCCATCGTGGTGGACGGCGAAGTGGCTGGCGAGCTGGCCCTGGCCGTACTGCCCGCCACCCGCCGCGCAGGCAGCAAGCCGTTTGCTGTAGAGGGCTACAACCGCTTTACCGACGCGTGGGAGCTGCCCACCCCCGGCCAGCGCTACAGCGCATTCCAGGCAGGTGTGCAGTTGGCTAACCGCACGGGGGCGCTCAACAACATTGAATACTCCGAATTCGTCGTCAAGGCCCAAGCCTTTGCTGACGCGGTAGGCGGCACACCCGAGTTCCCCGAAATGATGGACGAGGTGGCCCGCGCCCGAGAGCTGGACCAGTTTGCCAGCAGCCACGACGCGCAGTTGGGCTTTACCATCCGCGCCCGCGCCACGGCCTGGAGCCCCGGCTATGTGCAGCAGCACGCCACCCGCCAAGGCATGGTGCCCGGCGTGATCCCCGGGCGCATGGTGCTGCCCGCGTCCGAGCCGGGCATGCCGCCCGTGCTGGGCTTGGCCTTTGACACACAAGCCGCGCTGGCCGACAACCCCGAGCAGTCTGCCCTGCGCGTCATTACCCTGTCGCTGGACGTGCCCCAGGTAGCCCGCTCCGAGCAGCCCTTTATGCGCATGCGCGACGTCGCCATTGCGCTTGCCGCCAGCATGGACGGCCTGATCACCGATGACCAGGGCAACGTGATCCGCGTGGAGGCGCTGGACGCCATTGGCGCTGACCTGGAAAAGCTCTACGATACGCTGGACGCACGCGATTTGGCTGCCGGTTCGCTGCAAGCGCGCCGCTTGTTCAGCTAGTAGGGAGCGTCGCCTTGGCGCAGCCAGTGTCGGGTGGCTTGATTTCCAAGGTTTTCTGCAATCAACGCAATCTCTGCACGGCATCCTTATGGCCAATTTAGATCTATTTTCAGAGCCAAATAACCCGTTAGCCATTAAAAATGCTACAGGAGTTGCTATTGAAAATGTAGTTTCTGTGGCGCAGCAAAGGGATGTCCTGCACCAGCAACTGCACCACCACGCCCACCAGTACTACGTGCTGGACACGCCGCAAATCCCTGATGCTGAATACGACCTTTTGTTCCAGCAACTGCAAAAACTCGAAGCCGAACACCCCGAGTTGATCACCCCCGACTCGCCCACCCAGCGCGTGCTAGGCGCCGTGCTGGAAGGCTTTGTATCGGTCAAACATGCGGTGCCCATGCTCAGTATCAACACCGAGACCGACACCGAGTCCAGCGGCGCGCAAAACTTTGACGCCCGGGTGCGCAAAGCGCTGGGCCTTCAAGAGTCCGACCCCGCCGTGGAATACGTGGCCGAGCTCAAATTTGACGGTCTGGCGATGAGTCTGCGCTATGAAAATGGCGTGCTGGTACAAGCCGCCACGCGCGGTGACGGCGAGACGGGTGAGGATGTGACGAACAACATCCGCACCATTGGGCAGATTCCGCTGCGCATCGGCCCTCACCCCAGCCCTCTCCCGCCAGCGGGAGAGGGAGCGCAAGACAACTCCCTTTGGATAAATCCTGAGGCCGCGCCTGCCGAAGACGGCGATGCCCCAGCAGACAGCTCCCTCTCCCGCTTGCGGGGGAGGGTTGGGGTGAGGGCCATCCCCGCCGTGCTGGAGGTACGCGGCGAGGTCTACATGCGCCGCGACGACTTTGAAGCGTTGAACCAACGCCAGCGTGAGAAAATCGCGCGCGGCGACAAAGGCGAAAAAACCTTTGTCAACCCGCGCAACGCCGCCGCCGGTGCCGTGCGCCAGCTCGACAGCAAAATTGCCGCGCAGCGTCCCTTGAGCTTTTTTGCTTATGGTGTGGGCGAAGTCGTGATGGCGGGGAGTCCACTGGGTGCCGACCTGAATGCCAGTGCGAATAATAACGCGCCTGCCGCTCAGGCCGCGTCCGCCGCTCACGCTACCGCTGCTGCCACACCCTCCTGGCACACCCATTATGAGCTGCTGCAAACCCTCAAATCATGGGGTTTTCCGGTGGCAGACCAAGTAACTAGCGCGAGAGCGGCTATGCAATTGGTAGCGTACCACCAACGCATCGCTGCTGAGCGCGACCGCTTGCCCTACGACATTGACGGCGTGGTCTACAAAGTCAACAGCCTGGCCTTGCAGCAGCAGCTCGGCTTTGTCAGCCGCGAGCCGCGCTGGGCCGTGGCGCACAAGTACCCTGCGCAAGAGCAGATGACGCAGGTGCTGGCCATCGACGTGCAAGTGGGCCGCACTGGCAAGCTCACGCCGGTGGCCAAACTGGCTCCGGTATTCGTGGGCGGCGTAACGGTCACCAACGCTACTTTGCACAACGAAGACGAAGCCCGCCGCAAAGACGTGCGGGTCGGCGATACCGTGATCGTGCGCCGGGCAGGCGATGTGATTCCCGAAATCGTCAGCGTCGTATTGCCCACGGCATTGCTTGCGATGGGAACTTCTGTATCTGAGGGCAGCGCTGTCGTTGCAGCCTTAAGCTCCCTTCCGGCCGAGCCTGTAGAAGGGTTTGCACAGCATCTGCCCGAGCAAGCAGCACGCGGCCCCATCTTCACCATGCCCCGTCAATGCCCCGTCTGCGGCTCCGATGCCGTCAGGGAAGAGGGCGAAGCCGACTACCGCTGCACGGGTGGCTTGTTCTGCGCCGCGCAGCGTAAAGAGGCCATCGTGCACTTCGCCCACCGCCGCGCCGTCGAGGTAGAAGGCCTGGGCGACAAACTCGTGGAGCAGCTGGTCGATAACAACGTCATCCGCACCCTGCCCGACCTCTACAAGCTGGGCCTCATAGCGCTAGCCAGCCTCGACCGCATGGCTGAAAAATCTGCCGCCAATTTATTGGAAGCGCTGGAAAAATCCAAGCAAACCACACTGCCACGCTTTCTCTTCGGCCTGGGCATCCGCCACGTAGGCGAATCCACCGCCAAAGCGCTGGTTCGCCATTTTGGCAAGCTTGACGCCATCATGGACGCGACTCAAGAGCAACTGCTGCAAGTAGCCGACGTAGGCCCCATCGTCGCGCAAAGCCTGCGCACCTTCTTTGACCAGCCACATAATCGCGAGGTAGTAGAGCAACTGCGCGCCTGCGGCCTTACCTGGGCTGAAGGTGAGGCCGCTGAGCAAACGCCCAAGCCGCTGGCAGGCAAAACCTTCGTCATCACCGGCACCCTGCCCACCCTCGGCCGCGACCAAGCCAAAGACATGCTGGAAGCCGCAGGTGCCAAGGTGGCCGGCAGTGTGAGCAAGAAAACCGACTACTTGCTGGCAGGCGCTGAGGCAGGCAGCAAGCTGGACAAAGCACGCGAGCTGGGGGTAGCGGTGATTGACGAAGAGGCGATGAAGGCTTTACTAACCTAGCTGATGCGTGGTAATTGATATCATTCGGATATCCAAGGAGCCCGCCATGACCGCTACCACTGCACCCGACGCTATGCTGATGCGCTTTCAGCCCACCGACACGCCTACCAAGGTGTCGCGGGCCACGGTGACCCGGCTGGCCAAGCAGCTAGGCTACAAGCGTGAATCCGAGGTGTTGCACTACGCCGTGCGCAAGCTGGCAGATGAGGTGCTGCCTACTTATGAGCCGGATGATGGGCCGTTGACGGCCAAGCAGATGGCGGCGATCAAAAAAGCGGTGCCCCAAGGCAAGCTCAAGTCGGTGCGTTCAAGTTTGTTTGATTGATCAGGATGGCGCAACACACTTGGTGGGGCGAGCCCGCTGTGGGCGATGTGGTGTGGTGCCACTTTCCGCATCTACCACACTTGGAACCAGGCCCCAAGCCTCGACCCGTGTTGGTGATTAAGGTTTTCGATGACCACGATCCCCACTTTCATGTCTTGGTAGCCTACGGCAACAGTCAAAAAGCTGACAAGTTGGCGCAGGGGGAGTTTTCGATCACTTCGGCCGATAAGGCAGCCTATACGCTGGCGGGACTGAGTTTTGATACAAAGTTTAGCTTCAAGCAGCTGCTTGAGTTGCCCTACCACCATGGGTTTTTCAAACCACCCCCAGTGGCAAGCAAAGCCAACTCACCAAGATTGGGTATTTTGCATTCCAACATGATGCGAAAAGCCCAAGCGGCTTGGCAAGCTGTCAAAGCCTAGACCGCGAGATTTTTACGCAGGCTTTACCTGCGCGACACAGTGGGCGGTCTACGGGCCAGGCGCACCAAGCGTTAAAGCTCTACCTACACCAGGAGAACGCTATGACTGTGCATTCCCAATTGACATCTATAACCGCTGTCGCGGCCAAGCTGGGCTGTGTCGCCCTTGTGGCGGCCGGCTTGTCCGCCTGCGTGGTGGCACCTATTGGCTACGGCCACCACGGGC
Organism: Polaromonas sp.; assembly: GCA_043772355.1. Classification (GTDB taxonomy): domain Bacteria; phylum Pseudomonadota; class Gammaproteobacteria; order Burkholderiales; family Burkholderiaceae_C; genus JAAFIP01. Next base: position 1,029 of record JAYVGI010000215.1, on the reverse strand, counting down.
GCGGCTATGGCGGTCACGTGGCCGTAGAGGCTGCCCCTGTCGTGGTGGCACCCGCGCCCCCTGTGGTGGTTATGCCGCCCGCACCGCGCCACGGCTATCCGCGCTATTACCGCTATTGATGCCTCGCTAGTGCCACGGCAGGGTCATTTGTGGTGACAATCACCGCATGGCCATCCAAACACTTCTCAAAATGGGCGACCCGCGCTTGCTGCGCGTAGCGCAATCCGTGCGCGACTTTGACTCGGACGCGCTGCACCTGCTGATCACCGACATGCTCGACACCATGGCCACCGCCAATGGGGCAGGGCTGGCAGCGCCGCAGATTGCGGTGGATTTGCAGGTGGTGATTTTTGGCACTGGCGCGGTGAACCCGCGTTACCCCGAGGCCCCTGTCGTGCCCCGCACGGTATTGATCAATCCGTTGATAACGCCCGTAGATGTTGCGGGAGAAGCTATTAAAAATATAGTTTATGACCGACTTGGAGCGGTACCTCTGCGCCAGTTGCATGGGGCACATGCGCAAGGAAGTGGGCTAAAAAGTGGGCTGCAAACGGGCTTGGACATGGAGCAACACAACGCGCTAACCAGCGATCTGGAAGAGGGCTGGGAAGGCTGCTTGTCGGTGCCGGGGTTTCGCGGTGCGGTGCAGCGGTTTAAACGTATTCGCTACCAAGGCTTTGACCAGTATGGTGACCCGATTGACCGGCTGGCAGAGGGTTTTCATGCGCGGGTGGTGCAGCATGAGTGCGACCATTTGTTGGGTATTTTGTACCCCATGCGGGTGCATGATTTTTCGCGTTTTGGCTTTACGCAGGTGCTGTTCCCAGAGCTGGCGGGAAGCGACGGGGATGATGACTAAAGCACGCTGTGCAAGTTGGCCAGAGGTGTCAGTGCAACTGCGAAGCGTACTGCGCGCTGCGTGAAGCTTGCGCCCCCAAGATTTTAAAAACCGCCAAAATCGCCTTCATGTTTTCCGCATGGATCGCAATCCCCAAAATCTGCTCGATCCAGCCACCCAACTGCGTTTTA
>JAYVGI010000214.1:0-18354 GCA_043772355.1 Polaromonas sp. | reverse complement strand
CGACTCTATTTCCTCAAAGTCAAATACAGCTCAAACTGCGGTGCCTGCATTCATGAGCGGCATTTCACCAGCCCTGCTCAGCGTGCGCGATGTCACCGTTAAGTTTGGCGGCATCGTGGCGCTGGATGCCGTAGGTTTTGACGTGGCGCAGGGCAGCATTTGCGGCTTGATCGGCCCCAACGGCGCGGGCAAAACCACGCTGTTTAACTGCATGAGCCGCCTTTACAACTACCAAAGCGGCGACATCGTGTTTGAAGGCCAGTCCATCACCGCCACGCCCACCCACCAGGTAGCAGGTTTGGGCCTGGGCCGTACCTTTCAAAACCTGGCCATGTTCCGTAGCATGCCCGTGCGCGAGAACGTCATGGTGGGCGCACATGCACGCTCCAGTGCGGGGTTTTTCGCAAGCGCGCTGTGGCTGCCCAAGGTACGCAAGGAAGAGCAGCGTTTGCAAGCGCAGGCACTGGAGATCATGGACTATCTGGGTTTGTCGGCCCTGCACCAGCGCGCGGTGGGTGACCTGCCTTTTGCCACGCAAAAGCGCGTGGAGCTAGCCCGCGCCCTGGCCGCTGAGCCCAAGCTCTTGATGCTGGACGAGCCTGCTGCGGGCCTGAACCATGAAGAGCTGGACGAGCTGAGCCGTTTGATACGCGACATCCGGGATCGTTTGAAAATTACCGTGCTGCTGGTGGAGCACCACATGGGCCTGGTGATGGGTTTGTCTGACCACATCGTGGCGCTGAACTTTGGCCGCAAGATTGCCGAGGGCACGCCCGCTGTGATCCAAAACCACCCCGATGTGATTGAAGCTTACCTAGGAAAACCCGCCGATGCCCAAGCTGCTTGAAGTCACGGGCCTGCACGCTGCCTACGGTGCCACGCGGGTGCTGCACGACGTGGCGTTTTCGCTGGAGGCTGGGCATATCACTGCCATCCTCGGCGCGAACGGCGCAGGCAAAACCACCACCTTGCGAGCGCTGTGCCAAACCGTGCGCACCACGGGCAGCATCGTGTTTGATGGGCAGCAACTGGTGGGCAAAGCCACCGAGAACGTGGTGCGTATGGGCGTGGCCCATGTGCCGGACGGGCGCGGCACCTTTACCGCCCTGTCGGTAGAAGAAAACCTGCGCCTGGGTGCCTATGTGCGCGCCGACAAGGCCGAGTTGGCGCTGGACATGGAAAAGGCCTTCGTGCGTTTCCCCATCCTCAAGCAGCGCCGCCACCAGCAGGCGGGCACCTTGTCGGGCGGCGAGCAGCAAATGCTGGCGATCAGCCGTGCGCTGATGCTGCGGCCTAAATTGCTGTTGCTCGATGAACCCTCGTTTGGTCTGGCCCCCTTGATCGTGGCCGAGATCTTTCGCATCATGCGCACCATCAATCAAGAGGACAAAGTGAGCATGCTCTTGGTGGAGCAAAACGCCAGTCTGGCGCTGGACCTGGCGGACCACGCCTATCTGCTGGAGACCGGGCGCGTGGCACTGTCGGGGCCGAGTGCCACGATTAAAAACGACGAATCGGTGCGCCGCGCCTATTTGGGTTATTGAACCTATTCACCCAAAAAAAAATCATGGAAGCCTTCGTTCACCAAATTGCCTCTGGCCTGGCCAATGGCTGCATCTATGGCTCGGTCGCGTTGGCCTTGGTGATGATTTACCAGGCCACGCACCACATCAATTTTGCCCAGGGCGAGATGGCCACCTTCAGCACCTTTGTGGCCTGGGCTTTGATCCAAAGCGGCTGGGGTTATTGGAGTGCGTTTTTGTGCACGGTGGTGGTTTCGTTCATTGCAGGCTTGGTGATCCAGCGTTTGATTTTGCGGCCGGTAGAAAAGGCCCCGGTGCTCACCAATGTGATTGTGTTCATTGGCTTGCTGCTCATCGTCAACGCCCTGTCGGGTTGGGTCTTTGACCATACGCTCAAGTCCTTCCCCAGTCCTTTCCCGAAAGACTCGGCGCTGGCCAGCAAGTATTTCTCGGCGCACGAGCTGGGCTCTGCGGCGGTGATGGTGGCGGTGCTGCTCACCTTGTTTGCGTTTTTCAAATTCACGCCACTAGGCCTGGCCATGCGCGCTGCCGCGCAAAACCCCGACTCCGCCCGCCTGGTAGGCATCCGCGTGTCGTGGATGCTGGCGCTGGGTTGGGGCTTGGCTGCGGCCATTGGCGCGGTGGCGGGCATGATGGTGGCGCCCATCGTGTTTTTAGACCCCAACATGATGTCGGGCATTTTGATTTACGGCTTTGCCGCCGCCTTGCTGGGCGGCATTGACAACCCGCTGGGTGCGGTGATTGGTGGCCTGGTGGTGGGCGTGCTGGAGAACTTGCTGGGAGCCTACGTCATTGGCACCGAGCTGAAACTCACTGTGGCGCTGGTGCTGATTGTGCTGACCCTCACGCTCAAACCCAATGGCCTGTTTGGCAAATCGGTGGTGACCCGCGTATGAAGCCACTTGCGAATCACTGGAAATGGTTGGGCGCAGCCGTGCTGCTGGCGGTGCTGTTGGTGCTGCCCTTTCTGGTCAAAAATTACCGCGTCTTTCAGTTCAACCTGGTGTTGGTCTACGCCATAGCGATATTGGGCTTGAATATTTTGACGGGTTTCAACGGGCAAATCTCGCTGGGCCACGGTGCCTTCTACGCCTTGGGGGCCTACACCGCTGCCGTGTTGATGGACAAGCTGGGCGTGCCTTACTGGCTCACCTTGCCCATCGCGGGTGCGCTATGTTTTGCCTTTGGATTTTTGGTGGGCTTTCCGGCTCTGCGGCTGGCGGGACATTATCTTGCGCTGGCCACCTTTGCCTTGGCACTGGCCGTGCCGCAACTGCTCAAATACAAAAAAATCGAAGCCTATACCGGGGGCGTGCAGGGCCTGGTGCTGAACAAGCCCGATGCGCCCTTTGAGTTCAGCCTGCTAGGTCAACCCCTCAGCCCCGACCGTTGGCTGTACTTCTTTTCGCTGGCCGTCACCATCCTCATGTTTGTTCTGGCTTACAACCTGCTGCGCGGGCGCGTTGGCAGGGCGCTGGTGGCCATTCGCGACCATCCGATTGCGGCCACCGCCATGGGCATCAACCTGCCGATGTTCAAGTCCCTGGCCTTTGGCGTGTCGGCAGCGTTTACCGGAGTGGCCGGGGCGCTGGGGGCGATAGCGGTGGCCTTTGTGTCGCCCGACAGCTTTACCGTCACCTTGTCGATCTTTTTGCTGGTGGGCGTAGTGGTAGGCGGCCTGGCCTCGATACCCGGGGCTATTTTTGGCGCCATCTTCATCCAGTTTGTGCCCAATATTTCGGACCAAATTTCCAAGTCAGCCCCCGCCGCGATCTACGGCGTGCTGCTGATTGCGCTGATGTACCTGATGCCCATGGGCGTGATGGGCATGGTGCATAAACTGTGGGCGCGCCTGCGTGGGCGTTCTGCGGGTTAAACCGGACAACCGTGCGTTCACTAGCGGCGTTGTGAGTTGGCTTTTCGTTGTTTCATTACATTCTTTGAAGGAGTTAAGCACCATGAAACTTAAACTTTCCAGCCTGGTTTTCGCAGGCGTCACTACCGCCATGTTGGCCTCCAGCGCCATCGCGCAAAAGAAGTACGACCCCGGCGCGACCGATAAAGAAATCAAGGTCGGCCACCTTAACCCCTACTCGGGCCCAGCCTCGGCCTACAGCGCCATTGGCAAGTCGATTGGCGCGTACTTTGACAAGGTCAATGCCGAGGGCGGCGTCAACGGGCGGATGATTAAATTCCTCTCGCTGGACGATGGCTACAACCCGGCAAAAACCGTAGAGCAAACCCGCAAACTGGTGGAAGAAGACGAAGTGCTCGTGGTGTTCCAGCCCCTGGGCACACCGTCCAACTCGGCCATCCACAAGTACCTGAACACCAAGAAAGTGCCGCAGCTGTTTGTGGCTACCGGTGCTACCAAATGGGGTGACCCGAAAAACTTCCCCTACACCATGGGCTGGCAGCCCAGCTACCAGTCGGAGGGCAAAATCTACGCCCAGCATTTGCTGGAGAACAAGCCTAACGGCAAGGTTGCCATCCTGTACCAAAACGACGACTACGGCAAAGACTACCTCAAAGGCTTTGAGGACGGTTTGGGCGAAAAAGCCAAGACCATGATCGTCTCCAAGCTGACGTATGAGGTGACCGACCCGACGGTGGACAGCCAGATGGTCTCGCTCAAGGCCTCGGGGGCGGACACCTTCTTCAACATCACCACGCCTAAGTTTGCGGCACAAGCTATCAAAAAAGCAGCAGAAATTGGTTGGAAACCATTGCACTACCTGAACAACGTTTCATCGTCCGTGGGCTCGGTGCTGACGCCTGCGGGATTGGACGCATCATCCGGCGTGCTGACCCTGGGCTACACCAAAGACCCGACCGACCCGCAATTCCAAAAAGGCAAGGAGTGGGATGACTGGGTGGCCTACATGAAAAAATACCACCCCACGGGCGCAATGAATGACAACTTCAACGTCTACGGCTACAGCGTGGCGCAGACCCTGGTGCAAGTGTTCAAGCAAGCGGGTGACAACCTGACGCGTGACAACGTGATGAAACAGGCTGCCAACCTGGACATGAGCTTGCCCATGCTGCTGCCGGGTGTGAACGTGAAAACTGGGCCAGATGACTTCTATCCCATCGAGCGTGGCCAGTTGATGAAGTTCAACGGCAAGTCTTGGGAGCTGTTTGGCAAGATCTACGGGCGCTAAACCTGCCGGCGCTGAATGCATGGGACTTAGCTCAGCATAGAATCCATGCATTCGATCACTACTGCGTTGGAGACTGCATGGATTTTGTAACCCCTATCTTGGCGACCTTGGCCGCGTACCTCATCGGCTCGCTGAGCTTTGCCGTCATCGTCAGCCGTGTGATGGGCTTGAATGACCCGCGCACTTACGGCAGCAAAAACCCCGGCGCCACTAACGTGCTGCGCTCGGGCAGCAAGAGCGCTGCCATTACCACCTTGGCACTGGACGCGCTCAAGGGCTTCATCCCTGTGCTGCTGGTGAAAGTGTGGGGGCCCGACGTGGGCCTGGGCGAGGGCACCTTGGGCTTGGTGGCTTTGGCCGCTTTTGTAGGCCATGTGTTCCCGGTGTTCTTTAAGTTCAAGGGCGGCAAAGGTGTGGCCACCGCAGCAGGCGTGCTATTTGGCGTGCACTGGGTGCTGGGGCTGGCCTGCTTGGCCAGTTTTGCCATTATTTTGTATTTCTTTCGCTACGTGTCGCTGGCCTCTATTGCGGTGGCAGCGTTTGCGCCGTTTTACTATTTGTTTGGCGACCGGGTGGCGTGGTACACGTCCAAGCCAGTGTTGCTGGCGATTTTTATCATGTCGGTGATCCTGGCGATTCGCCACCGCGAGAACGTCAATCGCCTGCTGGCGGGCAGGGAGTCCAAGCTGGCGGCGAAGAAATAGTCGTAGCAGTGCCAGTGCCGCAGCAGGCCAGTCAAAACCTGCGCTCCAGCACCATCACGTCGTTGCTGCGGTTCATGCTGAAGCGGTTTAAAAAAGTGTTGCCCAGCAGCCCGGTAGGCATATTGGGGCCCACCACGGCATCTACGTCAAACACTTCCACATCGCCGATGCGCACGGAGCGAAGTTTCACCATCCACCCCTGGGCCACGCCGTTGGCGGTGCCCATTTGCACGGGGCGGCCTCGTTTGTAGTCGATACCCATGCGCTGGGCGTCGCTGTAGCCGATGGCGACCGCCGTGGCCCCGGTGTCCACCATAAAAGGCATAGTCACGCCATGGATGACAGTTTGCGCAAAAAAGTGGCCGCCTTGGCCCATGGGCAGCACAATTTTGTCGCCTTGGGTACTGCTGCCATAGCGATTGGTGCCCACGCTGACGGGCGCGTCGCCTATGCGCAGCGTGCTGCGTTGGCCTTTGATGTCGAGCACGGCCAGCTCGCCGCTGACGCTGACTACTTTCACGCCCAGGTGGCTTTCGCCTGCTGCCAAAGCCTTGGGTGCCGTGCCATCGACGATCAGCAGTGCCTTGCCGCCCATCACCCCGCTTAAAGCCACAGACTGTGCTATAGCCAGCGCAGATATTGCGTAATAAGCTATAAAAAACGCAGCGTGTCGCAGTACTTTGAGCATACTGCGGTCAATCGCGAAAGTTGTTGAACGTCAGTGGAATATCTTCGATGTCTTTTTTAATCAACGCCATTGCCGCCTGCAGGTCGTCGCGCTTGGCGCCGGTCACGCGCACGCTGTCGCCCTGGATGCTGGCCTGCACTTTCATTTTGCTGTCTTTGAGCACTTTGACGATTTTTTTCGCCATATCAGCCTCAATGCCCTCGCGCACTTTGGCTACTTGCTTGACCTTGTCGCCGCCAATTTTCTGGATTTTTTCTACGTCCAGGTAGCGTGCATCCACATTGCGTTTGGTCAGCTTGGCGCGCAGCAGGTCTTCTACTTGCTGGAGCTGAAAGTCGGCATCGCCAAACAGGGTGATCTCTTTGTCTTTGAGCTCCACAGCGGCCGAGCTGCCTTTGAAGTCAAAGCGGGTGGCGATCTCTTTGGAGGCGTTTTCGACGGCATTTTTCACGTCGACCATATTGGGTTCACAAACGGTATCAAAACTAGGCATGGCTAAATCTCATAAAACAGTAGATTGAGGGAAACACAATGCGACAATTGTGGCATGTTTGTAGAGAATAATTTCGCGCTCAGGGCGCACAACAGCTTTGGTATTGTGGCCAAGGCGCAGCAGCTGGTACGTATCGGCTCGCTAGACGCTTTGCGGGGAGCCATAGCCGCCACACGGGGTACCGCCCAAGATTTTGCCCAGCATCCGCCGTTCATCTTGGGCGGCGGATGCAATATTGTGCTCACGGGCGACGTGAAAGCCCTGACCCTGAAGGTCGAGATCATGGGTAAACGCCTGGTTGCCGAGACCGACAAACACTGGATTGTCGAGGCAGGCGCAGGCGAGAACTGGCACGACACCGTGGCCTGGACGCTAGAGCAGGGCTGGCCGGGGCTGGAAAACCTGGCCCTGATCCCTGGTAGCGTGGGGGCCTGCCCGGTGCAAAACATTGGCGCGTATGGGGTAGAGCTGCAAGACCGGTTTGACAGCCTGGACGGCGTGCACCTGCACACGGGCGAGGCGTTTACGCTCACCGCTGCGCAGTGCGCTTTTGGCTACCGCGATTCGGTGTTCAAGCATGCCTCGGGCCAAGAAGGGTCGGGGCAGGCCAAGGGCCTGGGCCTGCTGGGCCAAGCCATGATCACGCATGTGCGCTTTGCCCTGTCTAAGCGCTGGCGGCCAGAGTTGGGTTACATCGATTTGCAGCGCAAGTGGGCTGCTTTTTTAGAAGAAAATGGTCTACAGCCAGCAAAAATATTGCGGGAGCAGCTATCTAATACAGAGCAGTTAGAGCAGCTCTTGGCGCTGGGAAAAACCGCTGGTTTGGCCCCCAGCGCGCAGCAAATCTTTCAATGGGTGTGCCAAGTGCGCCGCGCCAAGCTGCCAGATCCGGCGGTGATTGGCAACGCAGGCAGCTTCTTTAAAAACCCGCAAGTTACCACCGAGCAATGCGCCGACATCATTGCCCGCGACCCCAAAGTGGTGCATTACCCCATGGCGGATGGTCAGGTCAAACTGGCTGCGGGTTGGCTCATTGACTCCTGCGGCTGGAAGGGCAAAACCGTGGGCAACGCAGGGGTGTACGAGAAGCAGGCTTTGGTCTTGGTCAATAAAGGCACCGGCAGCGCCACGCCCGCCACCGGCGGTGAGGTGATGACCCTTGCCAAAGCCATTCAAACCAGCGTGTATGAGCGCTTTGGCATCCTGCTGGAGCCGGAGCCGGTGGTAGTGTAGACCCCCCTCAGCCCTCAGCCCTCAGCCCTCAGCCCTCAGCCCTTGGCCCTTGGCCTTCTTGGCCGCTACCTCATCGGCCAGCTGTTTGCCGCTCTTGTAGTGCGGTACGCGCAAGGTCAGGCGTTTGGTGCGCTGCCAAAAGCTGTTGCTGCCGGCCACTTCTTCTCTCCAGTATTTGTCGGCCAGCGCGGTGTTGCCGGGCACGTCCAGCAAGAAGCCGTCGCGCGAGCCCTGGCCGCCGAACATGTAGAGCTTGCCGCCCAGCATCATCCAGCTGTCGGCATCGCCGCCCCATGGGATGCCGTAGACAATGCCGTTGGCGCAGTAGCCGCCGTACTGGGGCAGGTATTTGCTGGGCTCTTTGTCGAACAGGGCTTTGTGCTCGGCGTTGGCAAAATAAAAGTTCACGCCCTCGTACACGCTGGCAAACTGCGCGCTCCCCATGGCGTGCTTGTTTTGCGTAAAGTAAGACACCACGTCGTGACCTTTGAGCATCACGTGGCTGGTGCCATCGATGACATGGGCATTGACGGGTTTGAGATTACCGCTGGGGTTTTGCGCATTCATGGCCGAGCAGCCCATCAGGCAGGCCACTGCGCCGATTGCTAGCCATGCAGCGATGTTTTGAAATGCAGAGTCACCAACGATGCGCTTGGCCAGCGTGATGGACAGGACTTGCATGCAAATATCTCTTCAGAGCCAATGAATAATTGATTTTAGCCTTTGCCTTTTTTAGCCGCAACTTCATTGGCTATTTGCTCGCCGCTTTTGTAATGCGGCACTTTGAATACCAGGCGCTTGGTGCGCTGGATGAAGCTGTTGCTGGCGTTGACTTCGTCTTTCCAGTACTTTTCTGCCAAGGCCATGTTCCCGGGGATGTCGACTTGGAAGCCGTCTTTAGAGCCTTGACCGCCAAAGATGTAGAGCTTGCCATTCTGGATCATCCAGGTGTCCGCGTCGCCACCCCACGGGATGCCGTAGACAATGCCGTTGGCGCAGTAGCCGCCGAACTGGGGAATGTATTTGGCAGGCTCTTTGTCAAACAGCGCTTTGTGTTCTGCGTTGGCAAAACGGAAGGTCACGCCCTCGTAGACACTGGCAAACTGGGTGCTGCCCATGGCGTGCTTGCCTTGGGTGAAGTAAGACACCACGTCGTGGCCTTTGAGCATGACGGAACTGACATCGTCCACTACATGGGCGTTGACGGGTTTGAGCGCGCCGCTGGGGTTTTGCGCGTTGATGGCGGCGCAGCCCATCAAGGTGCTGATGGCACCCATGGTCAATAAAATGGCCAATAAAGTGGCCATACGGCGCAAGGTGTTGTGCAGGGTCATGTTGAAAGTTTCCAGGAGGGGGAGGGTGAAGTGAGCAGGTGAGAGTGGTCGGTGGCCAGAGAAGTTTCATGCGCACTGGCGTGCAATGCTTTGTCGGCATAGGGCACGGGCCATTGTAGGAGAACGCTGGCGGCATCTACGCGCGCGCGCAGGTCAGCGGCGCTTTGCCCACCCATGTGCAAAATGCCGTAGCGGTAGCTGCCCAGCCATTTAAAGTCACGCGCCAGCGAATGGCCTGCTTTGGGAAACTGCAGCAGCATGTGGTCTGGAAACTGCGCTTTTAACTGCGCCAGCTTAGCAGCGCCGGGCATGGTGGGTATAGTTTGGGTTAAGTGCGCGGCGTTGTCGTCAAACACGCGGTAGACGGCGCTGGTGGCTATTTGAGCGGTAGGCAGGCTGCGCGGCACTGCCCAGGGGTCTTGCCCATGCGCTAGCGCCAGGGCCATGGCGTACAAATCGACGCCATCTACGCGCAGGTACAAGTCGGCAAACTGCGATGCCATGCGGGGGTTGAACTCGATCACGGTCAGCCTGTCGGTGGCCGGGTCGTAGAAAAACTCCATGTTGAACATGCCGTAGCTGTAGCCTACCGCTGTCAAAAACTTCTTCGCCACCTCCAGCGCTCTGGCTTGCACGTCAGCAGGCAAACGGCTGGGGTAGTCAAAGCGCATAAAGGCCTGTGTGCCGGGGTACATGATGGAGTCCACCACGCCCAGGGGCTTGACTTGCCCCTGCCGCACAATGCCGTCCAGGCTGTACTGGGCGGCGTTCACGGGGGTTTCCAGCACCATGCTGTGGGCCGAACCAGCTTGGGGGAGCAGGCGCTTGGCGATACGTTCAAAAGGCTCTACCAGGCGTTTGATGACCATCAGCTCATAAAACCCAAAGCGGGTAAAGCGGCGCAGCTCTTCGCGCGAACGCACCACACGGGTGAGCACCGAGAAGGCAGCTTTGATGGGCTTGACAAAAGCCGGATAGCGCAAGCCCTCAGGCAGGGGCTCGCCATAGGTGCTGGCAAGGCGCTCAAACGCGGTGTTGGCCTCGGGGCACACCTGCTGTAGCACCTGGCGGGCATACAGCTTGTGCTGGCAGGCCACTACGGCGGCTGCCGGGGTGCCTGGCCAGCCCATTTTTTCTGCCAACAGGGCGGCGGTAAGTGCGCCAAACTGCTCGTGCTGTGAGGCCACAGCGGTCCAGCCTTGCGCTTTGGCTTGGGCGGCCAGCTTGTTGACAAAGCGGTCCATGTCAAACAGCGCCAGGTTCAGATTGCTGGGGAACGAGAACAGATCAAAACCCCGGCTGTCAAAGCGCTCGCTCCATGGCTGGCCCAAATCGCTGGCCAGTCGTGCAAAGCCCTCCGCGTCCCAGTCGTAGTTGAAAAGTAAAAGGGTTTTGCCGGTCATAGGGTGGATAGTCGTCTACAGCTTTGATTCATTACATTTTTCCACTGACTGTCAGCCAGGCTTCTAGGGTAAATACGCACACCAGACGCTATTGGATTCACTTTGATCTGTTTTCGCGCTTAAGGTTGCACCACGATATCGGAAATGTAGCCCAAACTGCTGCCCTGGGTATTGTCAGAGTCTGCTCCCACAATGATAGCGGTTAGCGCGGGTACGCTGGCAGATTCAGCGCCAAAAGCTTTTAAAAAATCTGCTCCAATATTGCGTTGGTGCTCTTGCCAGGTTTTCAGCTGCGCAGTGCCCGAGTTCAGCACCATGTAGCGCACGCGCTCGGTGGTGGGGCTGGCATGTACGCTGCCAGCTTCTTCCGCGTGGGCCCACACGTAGCACAGGGTGGCGGTGGGCAGCTTCTCGCGGCTCACAAACTGGGCCATCTTGAACAAAGTGCGCTCGCCGCTGGGAATGCGGTCAGCGGGCATATCAAAGCTCATGCACACCTTCAGGGCCGCATCTTCTGCGGCTTTGGTTTTAAAGCTGGCTTTGCTCAGGGCTGTGTCTAGCCGCCATTGGAAGGCAATGGTCTGTGCGGGTCCCGTCCAGGGGTGCACCAGGCTGCCCCAGGATTTATCGTTACGCAGGCGCAGAGTTTTTTTGCCGTCAACCTCATGCAGATCGATGAGCGTGGGCGGCTTGGCATAACGCTCTGGCAGGCCTACAAAATGCCAAGGCGCAGGGGGCTCAGTGCCCGCGCCTTGAGAGAAAGCAGCCGGGCTCGCGGCCCACGCCGCTCCCGAGCTCCAGGCTGCAAGATTAACGGCCAGCGTCGTTAAGAGACCAGTCGTAATCGAGATGGGTGATAGCAACGGTTTTGGCACGAATTTGTCCTTGCGCGGTGGCGTCGGTGGTGAGGGCGTCGGCGTATTTGGCAAACACGTCTTCTACTTTGGTAAAGCCTTTGTAGCCTTTTTCAAAGTCTTCCTTAAACCATTTAAAAATGCTGGAGACGTGCAGCTTGCCGTCGGCATAGCGGTTGCGGGTTTTGTCGCCCACAAAGCGCGCCATGCCTTCGTCTAACTGGCTATCGAGCTTGGCCGCAGTAAAAGCCTCCGGCGGCAGAGCTGGGCAACCAATGCTGGCGCAGACAATGGCGACGTGAATGCGCGGATCTTTAAAGCCGCCACCCGCAATACTGGGGCGCAGGCGTTCGTGCTCAATCCAGTCCAGATTGCGCTCTTCGCCCAAGAGCTGGAAGAATTTTTTCTTCCAGGGGCTGCCAAAGCTGGTCACGTTTTTGATCGACTTGACATCCGGGTATTTGGACAGAATCAGCTCGATAGTGAACGCGTTGTAGGCATTCAATAAAAATGCCATTTGCTGCTCTCTGCTAAATGCCGCGTACTGCGCAGCGGTCACGGCAGACAAGCCCTCTAGCGTCTTGCTAAGTTCGGCGTGGTCAGCTGCAAAGCCTTTGTAGTTGACGCGGCTTTGCTTGTTGTCGGGCAACCATTTGACTTGCTTTTTCAGTTGCGCATCCCACTGCGCGTAGCTGTGGTCGAATGTTTGGGCAAAAACGCTGTTAGCCAAGAAGAATATTGCGAGAGCAGCTATTAAAAATGTAGTAAATCGTTTCATGTAAAGCTCCTGAGTAGGTGCGTTGTGCAGGTTTTGGAGTGGGTCAAAAGCGTGATAGTTCAACGCAGAGCGCTTAACCGCGCCGCCAATCGTGGTACTTTCTCACGTATTCAAGAAGTTTGACAGGCTGGTGGGCACGCTTCCATTCACCAGCGACGTATTTGTTAGATTCTGCAAGGGTGGGATAGGCATGGATGGTGCCTAGAATTTTCTCCAACCCCAGCCCGTGCTTCATGGCCAGCACATACTCGGCCAGCAGGTCGCCTGCATGCACACCCACAATCGTCACGCCCAGAATTTTGTCTTTGCCTGGCAGGGTCAGCACTTTGATAAAGCCGTGCGCTTCGCTGTCGGCAATGGCGCGGTCCAGGTCGTCAATGCCGTACTTGGTAACCTCGTAAGGCACGTTTTGCGCCTTGGCTTCTTGCTCGTTCAGGCCCACGCGCGCTACTTCGGGGTCGATGAAGGTGGCGGCGGGGATGATGCGGTAGTCGGCCTTGAATTTCTTGAAGGTGCCAAACAGTGCGTTGACCGCCGCATACCAAGCCTGGTGGGCAGCAGTGTGGGTGAACTGGTAGGGTCCCGCTACATCGCCTGCGGCAAATATGTTGGGGTACAGCGTCTCCAGATACTCGTTGGTATCCACCGTGCGGCTGGTGGGAATACCCAGGTCCTCCAGGCCGTAGCCCTTCAGGCGTGCAATACGGCCTACGGCACAAATCACCTCGTCATATTCAATGCGTTTTTCTATGCCCGCATGCTCGACGATCAGGGCTTTCACGCCGCCCACATTTTCAAATCGCAGCGCTTTATGGCTGGTCAATACCTTCACGCCATCGCTACTGAGAGATTTTTGCGCATGCTCGGACACCTCTTCGTCTTCACGAATCAAGATGCGCGGTGCCATCTCAATTTGCGACACTTCAGAACCTAGCCGGGCAAAGCTTTGCGCCAGCTCGCAGCCAATCGGGCCGCCGCCTAGCACCACCATGCGCTTGGGCAAGGTGTCCAGTTTGGCAAAGGCGTCCCACAGCGTGTCGCTGGTCACGTAGCCTGATGTCTCAATGCCGGGCAGGGGCGGCACCACCGGGCTGGCACCAGCAGCGATCACAATGCTGCGGGTGGTCAGGGTTTTTTTGCTGCCATCGTTCATGGCAATCTCTACGGTCCAGGGGTTGATGATTTTGGCGTAGCCCTCTAACACGTCCACGCCCAGGCCGGTAAAGCGCTCCACGCTGTCGTGCGGTGCAATTTCTGCAATGATGTTGTGTATGCGCTGCATCACGGCTTTGAAGCTGAAGGTAGGCGCAGCGGCGTTCAGGCCGTAGTTTTCGGCATGGCGCATCATGTGGGCCAGCTTGGCCGATTTGATAATCGCTTTGCTGGGCACGCAGCCAAAGTTCAGGCAGTCGCCGCCCATTTTGTGGGCTTCCACCAAGGTAACTTTGGCTTTCACGGCAGCGCCAATCAGCGCGGTGACCAAGCCGCCCGCACCTGCGCCAATGACGATCAGGTTGCGGTCAAACTTGGCGGGCTTGAGGTGGTTCCAGCGGGCATACACTTTGCGGCGCTTGAAGGCATCAACTATCTTTTTAGCAATGATGGGAAACACGCCTAGCAGCACAAATGAGCCGATAAGACCTGGTGACAAAATGCCTTTGAGCGAGTCGATCTTGGCCAATTGCGTGCCTGCATTGACAAACACGATAGTGCCCAGCAGCATGCCAATTTGGCTGACCAGGTAGAAAGTCAAAGTCTTCATCTTGGTCAACCCCATCAGCAGGTTGATGACAAAGAAGGGCACCAAAGGCACCAAGCGCAGGGTAAACAGGTAAAAAGCACCTTCCTTTTCTACACCTTTGTTGATCTCGGCCATGCGCTGGCCAAATTTCTTTTGCACTGACTCGCCCAAAATAAAGCGCGCGGCCAAGAAGGCGATAGTGGCACCGATGCTGGAGGCAAACGACACGATGATGGTGCCTGTGACCAAGCCAAATATGGCGCCTGCGGCCAGGGTCAAAATTGCCGCACCGGGCAAGGATATGGCGGTCACTGCCACATAGATGGCGAAAAAGCCGGCAATCACTCCCGCAGGGTTGGCCGCATACAAATCAGCAAACTTTTGCTGGCTCCCCTTGATGTAGTCCAGGCTTAAAAAGCGGCCTAAATCAAGCGTGAAAAAGGCAATCACTGCGGCCACAATGGCCAGCAGGATGATGAGTTTCTTTTTATCCATGGGTTTGCTCTTTGTAATTGATGTGCTCAGATTTAAGTCGTGCAGGGAGGCGGTTTCTTACATGCAATTGAGGGCGCCTGTCACCGCAGGCTGCGCCAGCCCCCGTAAATGCGTGTGGCGATGGTGACACAACACAGAGCAGTAAACAAGTAGGCCAGCACCTCGAACTGCCCTGGCCAAATGCAAATAGCGATGAAAAACACCAAGGTTTCGGTGGCCTCGGCCAAGCCGTCCAAAAAGTAAAATGATTTATGCGGGTAGTCGATATTTTGAATGCCGCGCTTGGCTGCCAGAGCTGCAAAAGCCAAAAAACTCGAGCCCGTACCCATGAATGCGGCCAGCAGCACAGCGGCAGGCAGCGCATTGGCAGCAGGGTTGGCAAAAGCAAAGGCCAAAGGAATGCTGGCGTAGAACAAAAAATCCAGGCTGATGTCCAGGTAGCCACCGGCATCCGTGAGTTCGGTTTGCCGCGCTACTGCGCCGTCCAATGCGTCGCACAGTCTGGAGAGTAATATGAATGCAGCGCCTAGTAGAAAAGCGCTAACAGCTATAGAAAACGCAGCGATCACACCGAAACTGAACGCCAATAAAGTCACTTGATCCGCCGTGATGCCGGTGCGCACCATGGCTCGGCCCAGCCGATCCACGGTAGGTTTGATGAGCCTAGTGGCGTAGCGGTCCAGCATGCGCCATTATCACCAGCTCACAGCAGTTTGCTTACCAGCCAGCCGATGGTCAGAGCCAGCGGCAAGGTCGCCACCCATGACATCAGCACCCCGCGCAGTGCGGGCCAGTTGACGCTGCCAGCGCTGATGCCTACCCCGGCGATGGATCCGACAGAGACATGGGTCGTTGAGACCGGTAAGCCAAATTTGCTGGCCAGCAAGACCAGCGTGGCCGTCATCAAATTGGCGGTCAAGCCTTGGCCATCGTTCATGCGGTTGATGCGCTGGCTCATGGTGTGGGCCACTTTCTTGGCAAACATTAGCCCTCCCACCCCCATCAACAAGCCCACCAGTGCAATGGAGTTGCTGCTGCCGAGCAGCTTGCTGGCAATCAACAGAGCCGCCAGCTTGGGGGTGTCGTTTAACGCGCGGGCAAAGCAGATGGTGACGGCCGAGCCAATGTGCAAGCACTTCATGGACTGCGAGAGCGAAAAGCGTGCCTGTACGGGCACGGTATCGCACTGGGCGTCGCTGCCCACCACGAGGCTGGGCATGGCACGTCTTTGGGTGGTCATGCCGGTTGCCGTGATGGGCGCTGCGACCAAGTTGCCCGGCACCACGCACACACAGTCTGCGGTAGCCCTGCGTTTAAGCACCAGGGTGTAGATGTAAAACCCCAATCCGGCGGCTAAGATGGGGCTGAGCAGCATGGGCACAAAAAACGTATTGACCAAATTGCTGTAATTTACGACTCCCGCAGGCTGACCCAGGCCTGCGCCGACCAAGCCGCCAATCAAAGCGTGCGTGGTAGAGATGGGAAAGCCCAGACCGGTCGCTAAAAACACCGTCAGTGCGGCTGCGGTGGCCACGCTGAGGATGAAGTGGGTGGAGCTGGCCACCGAATTGGGTACCAAGCCGCGCCCAGAAAACTGCTGCACCAAGGTGTCGGCCAAAAACAAAGATGCCACACTGCCCGCCAGCGTAGCTAAGGTGGCAAAAATCAAGGCCTGCCGATAGCTTAAGGTCTCAGACCCCCAGACGGTGGCAAAGCCTTTGAAGTTGTCGTTAGCGCCATTGTTAAAGGCTAAAAATAAGGCCATGGCGACCAGTGCGAACTCCATAAGTGCTCCTCAACAGCAGGGAGTGGCGGATGTGCCGTTGACATTGGCATCGTAGGGCAATGCAGTGCCGCAGCCTTCAAAAATGCCAAAGTGGCGGTCAAAATTGCCGATGAAATCAAAATGCGCGGCAAAGCGCGTGTCGTGCAGCATGCGCCAGGTGTTGCCGCAGACGGGGAAGACGCGGCCAGTGGCTATGGCGTGGTGCTTGTCCAGATCAAAACGGTCAGGGTGATTGGCAATCGTGCCTTTGTACACCACGGCTTGGCCATAGTCTTCGCAGGCGGTCTCTAAGTTATCGATTTTGAACAGGCGGTAGGTGGCCGAGTAAAAGCGCAGGTTGCCCACGCGCAGTGCCAGCGCCGGGTCGGTGATTTCCAGCGGACGGTCAGTGACCAGGCGCGGATCGGCAAAACCGTGCTGGTGCGATAGGCGCACAAAGTCGTTCCAGTACAGTGCGCCGCCCAGGCATTCGCCGTACAGCACGGGGTCGTTGCGCACGGCGGCGGGCACGCGGCGGTCGGCATACACGTCTGAGAAGAAAAACTCACCACCGGGTTTGAGCAAGCGGTGCACACCGCGCATGACGGCATCTTTGTCTGGCGACAAATTGACCACGCAGTTGGATACGATCACGTCAAAGCTGGCCGGTTCCAAATTCAAATCTTCTAAACGCTCAATGTAGCCGTGCAAGAACTTCACGTTGTCGTAGCCAAACACACCCGCATGGTGCGTGCGGTATTTTTCGGCAATCGCCAATTGTTCATCGGTCATGTCAACACCCACCACAGAGCCGCCAGGCCCGACCAGTTGGGCCAGTGCATACACATCGCGCCCAGAGCCGCAGCCCAAATCGAGCACGCGGCACCCTTGCAGCAAGGGCGGGCAGACCAAGCCGCAGCCGTAGTAGCGCGACAGCACATCAGGGTGAATGCGGCTGAGCAGGGGTTTGAGCCATTCAGGGATGGCGCTGATATCGCAGCAGGCGCTGGTTTTCAGGTCGCTGGTGCTTTGCAGTTGGCGGCCATAGTAGTCTTGAACGATGTCGTACATGGATAGGATCTTATAAAAAATGCAAGCCTGTTTGGAATCTATGGCTGCGCAGGGTGGTTAAAACCAACCCAAGCTTTATGCGGGCAATGCGCCTGCGCAGCTACTGCCTTGCCCAGCGGTGCAGCCGTAGCAATGGTCTGCGACCCGAATGGAATTGCCGGTCAAATCAGTAGTGAGCAAGTCGCGCAGGTGAGGGCGCTTGGCGGCGCTGGCGTCGGAGCTAATCTTGGTGGGGATCGCCAGCTCAAGCTGCTGGTTAAAGTCGCAGTCGTACAAATAACCCTGCCAGTCAACGCTGACCGTGCTGCGGCACATGACACCTTCCAGGTTGCCCTGCACAAAGCTGTCTTTCAGCAATTGAAGGTAGGGTTTAAATTGCCCTTTGGAAATCAGCATCGAGCCAAAACGTTTAATGGGCATGTTGGTCAAGGCAAACAGCTCGTTGAAAACGATACCGAAATGCTCAAACAACTCTTTTTTATACTCTGCCTGCAATGCGCTCTGGTTGGGCGGCAAGACCGCGCCCTGCGGGTTGTAGACCAAGTTCAAAATCAAACCCGTTCCCGGTTTGCCGTAGCCTAGTGCGTTGAGTTTTTGCAGACCCGCAATACTGAGGTCGAATACGCCTTTGCCGCGTTGCTTGTCTACCCGCTCCATCGAATAACACGGCAGAGAGGCAACCACTTCGACCTTTTGATCGGCTAAAAACTGCGCCAACGTTTCCTGCCCCGGCTCGAAAAGAACCGTCAAATTACAGCGGTCAATCACCCGTACACCCAAAGCGCGTGCCTCGGTGACGACGCGTTGAAAACCCGCGTGCAATTCTGGCGCGCCGCCAGTGAGGTCCAGTGTTTCAATCTTACGTGTCTTTAGTACCTGGTTGATCATGCTTAGCAGATCATCGTTCATCATCTCGGTGCGGTGCGGTCCCGCGTCTACATGGCAATGCACGCAAGACTGGTTGCATTTGTAGCCCAGGTTGACTTGGAGCGTGCTCAGGTGCTGGCGCGCGATAGCGGGGAAGTGCGAAGTCTGGAGCAGCGGCAAGGTGGCGTGCATGTAATTCCTGATAATTTAAAGAATCTCT
>JAYVGI010000213.1:0-6342 GCA_043772355.1 Polaromonas sp. | reverse complement strand
GCGTCTTGGTGTCCCGGTTAGACAGCACCAGACCCTCATGGATACGCGAGATCAAAGGAATCGCCGCCACCCCAGCCACACCCGCATGCACCAATATCGACATCGCCTGTAGAGAGTGCCCCATGATGAACTCCGGCTTGGTGTTACCGCTGGACTCCTGGTGCAAGGACTTGACCCCCGGCATGCGCCGACCCTCCTTGGGCGCTTTGATGCCATCGGCGATACAGACCAGGCGCCCATTGACCTCATAGGGGCGACACAGCACCAGGCACAGGCGCGCCCAGCAGGCCGTCAGCACGTCCACGTCCAGGCTGGTGCTGTGAAACAGCGCCAGCAAGCGGTGGTAGGCCTGGCCACTCAAATGGAGCACCCGCACCAGGCTGGTCACGCCCGCGTTATCTGAGCGGCAACACAAACCCATCAAGGCCAGCACCAGCCAAGCAAAGGTGCGGGCGCGGCGGCAAGCCGGACGCAACTGGTAGACGGCTTGCAGCCAGGCAGACCAAAGGTGCATGGGGCACTCCTTTGACGGTTGGGATGGGTGCTGAGGAAGGGGTGATGTCGTTTCGTATAACGATAGCATTGTAATGCTATCGGCAAAGTAATGCTATACTTTTTGCATCAAAACTACAGATTTATTTTGTTGCCATGGACAATCGACGCGAAGCCACTTTGGTCAGGCAGATCGACAAGCTCAAGCAAGAGCTCATTGCCCTGGAGGATTTGCGCCCGGGCAGTTTGTCCACCCAGTACAACGTGTGCGGCACGCCGGGCTGCCGCTGCAAGGCGACACCACCGCAAAAGCACGGCCCCTACTACCAGATCAGCTATACGCGCAAGGGCAAAGGCAGCAGCAAGTTTGTCAAGGAGAAGGATTTACCTACCGTACGCAAGCAGCTCAAGAACTATGAGAGAT
The DNA here is from genome assembly GCA_043772355.1 of Polaromonas sp. Lineage (GTDB taxonomy): Bacteria > Pseudomonadota > Gammaproteobacteria > Burkholderiales > Burkholderiaceae_C > JAAFIP01. The sequence continues at coordinate 5,426 of JAYVGI010000213.1, read as the reverse complement.
TGAAGCTGTTGATGAACCAATGGATTGAATTGGCAATTGAGTTGTCTAACCTGCGACTTGCCCAAAAAACTGACTAGACTTGCGTGAGAACTCGGCACTGTCCAGTCTGTAGCCTAATGGAATATTGCGCAAGCAGCTATTATATTTATAGTATTTTTAAAAACCACTTTATGCAGTTACCCATCACGCCCCAGCTACTCAGCATCAACCAGGGCCACACACAAGCGCTGCTGGCGGGTGGGCGCAAGGTGCTATCGGGGATTGGCAAGCGCTCTGTGGACGGCCCCGTTGCCGTGGAGCGCATGGGGCTGGCCGGAGACGAGGTGGCTGACCTGAGTGTGCACGGCGGGCTGGACAAGGCGGTGTATGCCTACCCGCAAGAGCACTACGCGTTTTGGCAAGCGGCGCGGCGCACGCACGGGGTGAGCTTGTTTGACGAGGCGCTGCCCGCGGGCTTTATGGGAGAGAACCTGACCGTGAGCGGCCTGCTGGAGCAGGACGTGTATGTGGGCGATGTGCTGCAGTTTGCCAACGTCGCGCTGCGGGTGGCTGCGCCGCGCGAGCCGTGCTTCAAATTTAACGCGGTGATGGGCTTTGCGCAGGCGGGAAAGCTGATGGTGACCGAGCGGTGTTGCGGCTGGTACCTGAGCGTGGACACACCGGGTACGTTGACAGCGGGCGAGGCATTTACCTTGCTGCCTGGTCGGCGCTCACTGTCAATTGCGGATGCGATTTATGGCAAGCGGGCTAAGCATTTGCGGTGAATGCAGCGACCGTACCCACAAAGAAGGCAAACCCCAGCCAGTGGTTGGCCCGAAAAGCGGTAAAGCAACCCTCTCGCTCGCGGCTGCGGATCAAGCGGTAATGCCACAGCACTTGGGCTGCCGCCACCACAAACACTACTAAAACAATAGCTGCTCCCGCAATATTAACCATGGCTAACAGCCAAATAGCTATGTAAACGGCATAAAACAGCATGATGGCGGGCACATCCCAGCGGCCTAAGGTGATGGCCGAGGTTTTCATACCTATCTTTAAGTCGTCGTCGCGGTCCACCATGGCGTATTCGGTGTCGTAGGCGAGCACCCAAAACAGGTTGCCTAGCAGCAGCACCCAGGCCAGTAGGGGGACAGCTTGCGATACGCCGGCTGCCGCATTGAGCGCACTACTTGGCCCCGCCCACAAGCTCCACGGTGGGCCGCCCTGCACGGCGGCAAAGGCCATGGGTATGCCAAAGCTGAAGGCCACGCCCAACACGGCTTGGGGCATGGCGACAAAGCGCTTGGCATAAGGGTAGGCTAGTGTGATGGCTAGCGCGGCAAACGAGTAGAGCACGGTGCTGGCATTGGTAGTAAGCACCAAACCAAAAGCCATGAGTGCCAGCGCCGCGCCCAGCAGCAGCGCCTCGCGCTTGCCCACCTTGCCACTGGTCACCGGGCGCTTAGCGGTGCGCTTGACGTGCTTGTCAAACTCCACATCGGCCACGTCGTTGACACAGCAGCCCGCACTGCGCATGAGGATCGTGCCCAGGGTGAAAACGATCAGCAAATGCCATCCCGGCCAACCGCTAGCCGCGATCCACAACGCCGACAGCGTAGGCCACAAAAGCAGCAACCAACCCGCAGGGCGGTTCCAGCGGATGAGGTCTAGGTACAGGGCTAGCTTGGTGCGCATGCTTGGAGGGTTGCGTGCTTGACGTGAAAGGCGCTTGTCCCGAACGAAGGACGAAAGCGGACTTCAGGAACGCAGAGGGCGCAAAGATTACGCAAAGGACGCAAAAGAAGACAAAAGGAAGACAAAAGGAAGACAAAAAATAAGCAGCGATCACTTGGGTGCTTTTTCAAAAACACAAATCTGCGATGGCGATGGTTTGTGTTTTTGGTATTTTTTTGCGTCCTTTGCGTAATCTTTGCGCCCTCTGCGTCCGGAAGTTCGGTATTAAAACCTAAGCGATTAAAACGGAATATCGTCGTCCATGTCGTCAAAGCCGCTGCCAGCTTTGGACGCTGCCGGAGCTGGCGCAGGCCGTGCGGCGGGCGCGGGGCGCGATGCGGGTGGGCGGGCGTAGCTGCCGCCACCGCCGCCGCCGCCTTCATCACCACCACCGCCGCCACCCGCGCCTTGGCGGGTACCCAGCAGTTGCATCTCCGTGGCCACGATGTCGCAGGTGTTTTGCTCCAGCCCGTCTTTGTTGGTGAACTTGCCGTATTTGATGCGGCCTTCGATATACACCGGGTTGCCTTTTTTCAGGTACTCGCCAGCGATCTCGGCCAGGCGGTCAAAGAAAGTGACGCGGTGCCACTCGGTGGTCTCCACATTCTCACCGCTGGTTTTGTCTTTGCGGCGGGTGGTGGTGGCCACGCTCACGTTGGCCACGGCCTGGCCCGAGGGCAGGTAGCGAATCTCGGGGTCGCGCCCGCAGTTGCCCATCAAAATAACTTTATTAACCGATGCCATGGTGTGCTGTCCTTAAACGGGTGGTGGTACGAATGTGTGGGTAGATTATGGCGCTTTTAGGCGGCTACCGGCTGTACTTTTGGCGGTGCCCGCATACCCCAGGCCACTACCAACCACACCAGCATGGCCGCCGCGCAGGCCGCAAACAATCCCTGCGCGCCCCAGCTTTTAGCCAGCCAGCCGCCCAATGCGCCACCTGTGAAAAACCCCAGTGATTGTAGCGTGTTGTACACCCCCAGCGCCGCGCCGCGTGCCTGTGCGGGGGCCAGGCGGGTGACCAAGCTGGGCTGGGTCGCCTCCAGCGCGTTAAAGCCGCAGAAAAAAACGAACAGCAGCACGCCTAACGGCCACAGCGCGGCACTGCCTACCCCTTGCCCCACCAGCAGGCCAAAGCCCAATTGCACCAGCAGAATCATGCCAATGCTGGCTACAAACACCGTGCGCAAATGCCCACGCCGCTCCATGGCAAACACCCCGCCCATAAAACCAAACGACAGCAGCACCGCAGGCAAATAGGCCTGCCAGTGCGCGCTTTTTGCTAAGCCTGCCTGCACCAACAGCGCAGGCACAGCCACCCACATAGCCAACTGCACGGCATGCAGCACAAACACGCCCACGTTCAGGCGCAGCAGGCCCGGATGGCGCAGCACCTGGGCCAAGCCGCCCAGGCGCGAAGCCTGAGGGTGTGCGTCCATGCTGGGCGCGGGCGGTACGACCCACAGGACGATGCCAATGCCCGCAACGGCCAGCAGGCCAGTAAGTACGAACAAACCTTGCAAACCAATCGCCGCAGCCAGCGGCGGAGCCACCACCAAAGACAGTGCAAACATCAGCCCAATACTGGCCCCCACCATGGCCATGGCCTTGGTGCGCACCGCATCGCGCGTGAGATCGGCAAGGAGAGCAGTAACTGCGGCAGACACGGCCCCCGCCCCTTGCAGCGCCCGCCCGGCCAGCAGCCACGATAGCGTAGGCGCAGCCGCAGCCAACAAGCTGCCCGCCGCAAAGATGATGAGGCCAATGATGATCACCCGCTTGCGGCCAAACCGGTCTGAGGCCATGCCAAACGGAATTTGCAGCAGCCCCTGCGTGAGGCCATAAATACCCATCGCCAGCCCCACCAGCGCCGGGTCGTCCCCGCCAGGGTATTTACGCGCCTCCAGCATAAACACCGGCAGCACCAAAAACAGGCCCAGCATGCGCAATGCAAAAATCAAAGCAAGCGAAGCGCTGGCGCGCCGCTCGATGGGCAGCATGGTGGTGGAATGGGCGGAGTTAGGCAAGATCGGAGGGTTTAGCTGGATGCGGCGATGTGCGGCGGACTGGCTATTGTCGCTGGTTCGAGGGAATGGGTTAAGCTGAACAGGCACCCCGCGTAGCACCTACGTTGTACTGGCGCCCGCCGCTACGCTGCCATACACACGCCACCCGAGCCCCGGTTCGCTGCGCGCTGAGCATGTGCAGTACTCGGAATTGGGGGAAACGGCGGAACTCGCCTGTCGGCTCAAACAACCGCCGTTTCTGATCCCCAATTCCTGCGTGCTTCCAGCCCGGGGCTCTTATCGGGTGGCGTGTGCATGGCAGCGTAGTGGCGCGCTTCAAGCGAGGCTAAATTGACTCTTTTCGCTATTTATTTTGTAGCTGTTTGCGTGATATTTTATTGGACTAGAGGCATAAAACACTATTCATCTACGTGTCCAGCGATCTGGCGCACTGTTTGATCTGGCACACCCTTGAGGGGCGTGCAACAATTTGCCCATGCAGCTCGATTTATCCGCCTTCGAAAAAGCCCTCGCATCGCTAGCCCGCGCATTGCTGCGTTCGCACGGTATGCCTGCGGATGAAGAGCTGCGTGACGCAAGCATCCATCGGTTTGAATACTCCTTTGAGCTGGCCTGGAAAGTGCTCAAACGCCGCCTGGAGCTGGACGTGCCCAGCACCGATGCGGCAGATGCCCTGAGCTACCGCGCCATGATCCGCCTGGCCGCCGAGCGTAACTTATTGGCCAACCCTCAAGCTTGGTTTGACTACCGCGACCAACGCAACCGCACCACACACACCTACGATCTCGTCATTGCCCAGCAGGTGTATGCCTGCATTGCAGATTTCAAACGCGACGCAGACGCGCTGCTGGCGGCGCTGCAAACCGCTGGGGTGGGCGATGATTGAGCTCAAGCCGCAGTACATCGCGCTGACGCAGGCGATTTTGTCGGCCCACTTGCCGAATGCGCAGTTGCAAGCATTTGGTTCCCGCACCACGGGGGGTGCCAAGCCATTCTCCGACCTGGACTTGGCCGTGCTGGACGACCTGCGCTTTTCTGATCGCGAGCTGGCGACTGCCCGCTACGCGCTGGAAGAAAGCGCTTTGCCCATCCGGGTAGACCTGGTCCGCTGGTCGCAGCTACCGCTGGCGATGCGCAGTTTGATTGAGCAGACTGGTGCGCCGTTTGTCACGACATACTAATTAGCGCTGGGAACCAAAGTCCCGCACTATTATTTCCCTTCATAATTGGCAACAATGGATGCATCAAGATAGGGGAAATATGATTCTGCAAACAGCAAAGTTGCCGCATGCAATAACAATTTCGGCAGTACTACTGATTAACGGGTGTGCAACTCAATCGCCATCAGATGCAAATAAATGGGCGACGCTTGAAAACGATCTCGCAATCTATAAGAATCAACGGGAGATCGTTCGCAATGACCTGACAAAAAATCCTGCATCGGCCAATGCGTTAATGCAAAGTGCCGAGATAGGTAAACTGAATCGCTTGATAACCGCAAATGAAAGGGCACTGACCTATGCACTAACTGAACCGGTTTCAACTGAACCCGTTCTAACTGTGTATACGGGTCTGCTGCCATCTGAATTACTCATAAGTCAGAAATATAGGCTACAGAAGGATGTTTAAAGAAAGCGCGCACCAGTGGCGGATTATCAGCGATGGCTTGTAGCTGTTGGTCAACTC
>JAYVGI010000212.1:0-6239 GCA_043772355.1 Polaromonas sp. | reverse complement strand
CTGATCCCCACCGCGCTGGCCACCAACCCGTCCTACACCATCAGCGCGCTGGCCGAGCGGGTCGCGTTCTGGATGCTCCACGGGCGCGACATGGTGGCGGGTGATGCCGCCACCCCCAGCAACGCCAACACCCAGCCCACCGCCGCCACGACTGCTACCACCTCTTAAACCCACAGAAAAACCCATTGACAAGGAACTCCCCATGACCACCCCACCGAACCCCATAGAAAACGCACTCACCCTGAGCGATTTGGCCAAAATGACCCAAGCACAGCTCGATGTCCTGTACCTGGCGGCCCAAACCCCCCGCATCAGCGACATGAACGGTGCCACCAACGGCATCCCCCTGGCCGGGCCCACACCGGCTTCGGCCATTCCCTTTGTGCCCTGGAAGGGCAAATCCTTCAAACCACTCAACATGGTGGAAGGCGTGGGCAACAACCGCATCCAGATGTCGCCCCTTGCGCCCGAAGTGAACGAGTTCAACTTCAAGTTCACCCTGGGCGACCCGATTGACGGCGACAACGCCGTGATCGTGCTGGACTACAACAACATTGGCAACGCGCCTGCGTTTCGCATCATCCGCGACGACATCAAGAAAGTAAACCCAACCCTGTTTCTGGGCCGCATGTACCAAACCACGCTGCATGGTTTTCAGTTTCTCCTGTACTTCGCGCTGGAGTTCCCGGCGAGCACTTGAAGAGCAATTTTTTTGTACCCCCATCGCACAACACAAGGAGACAAGCATGACAGAACCACGTAAAGATGCCTCGGCCATTACCATGGCCCGTAACGCCGAGATGGCCGGCAATTTGAAATGGGACGACAACCAGTCCTTTGAAGACGCCAGCAAGGGCTTCATCGCCACCTGGGATCCGTTGACCATCACCGATTCCGATGGCAAAGTCATCTGGGACTTGGTGCCCTATTTGAAAACCCAGACCCCCGGCGGTTGCCAGGCCCATGGGCATGGCCCCGGCACCGCCTGCACCCCCGCCCCCGACACCGTCAACCCCAGCCTGTGGCGCCAGGCCCAGCTCAATGACTACAACGGCCTGTTTGAAGTGTGCCCCGGCCTGTACCAGGTGCGTGGCTTCGACATGTCCAACATGACCATCATCGAAGGCACGAGCGGCCTGATCATCATTGACCCGTTGATCTCGGTCGAATGCGCCAAAAGCGCCCTGACCTTGTACCGGCAATATCGCCCACAGACCGCCCACCTGGACGTGACGGCCGTCATCTACACCCACAGCCATGTGGACCATTTTGGCGGCGTAGAAGGCATCATGCCTGACGACCCCATCAAGCGCAGCGCCGTGCAGATCTACGCGCCGCAGGGGTTTCTGGAGCATGCCGTGAGCGAGAACGTGTACGCGGGCTGCGCCATGGGGCGGCGCGCCCAGTACATGTATGGGCCGATCCTGCCCAAGGACAACAAGGGCCAGGTAGACACCGGGCTGGGCAAAGGCCAAAGCATGGGCTCGATCTCCCTGTATCCGCCCACAGTCGAAATCACCCAAGCGGACCAAACAGAGACCATCGCCGGGATCGAAGTCCAGTTCCACCTGACCCCCGGGTCTGAGGCGCCCGCCGAGATGGATTTTTACTTCCCGGATTTCAACGCCTTTTGTGCCGCCGAGAACGCCACCCACAATATGCACAACATCCAAACCCTGCGCGGCGCCAATGTGCGCAACGCGCTGGCCTGGTCCAAGTATTTGGGCGAGGCGCTGGACTTGTTTGGCGGGAAAGCCCAAGTCATGTTCGCGTCGCACCACTGGCCTATCTGGGGAGCCGACCGGGTCAGCGACTTTCTCAGCCGCCAGCGCGACATGTACCGCTACCTCAACGACCAGACCCTGCGCATGCTCAACAAGGGCTACACCGGCACCGAGATTGCCGAGATTTTTGAAATGCCAGAGACGCTGGCCCAGGACTGGTCCTGCCGGGGCTACTACGGCAGCGTCAGCCACAACACCAAGGCGGTCTACGACAGATACATGGGCTGGTACGACGGCGACCCGGCCAACCTGCACCGCCTGACATCCGAAGATGCCGCGCCCAAATATGTCGCCCTGATGGGTGGGGCCGACGCGGTACTTGCAGCAGCCAAGCAAGCCGGCGAGCGGGGCGAGTACCGCTGGGCTGCCGAGTTGGCCCGGCATGTGGTGTTCGCCGACCAGACCCACAGCGCGGCCAAGAACCTGGAGGCCGACATGCTGGAGCAAATGGGCTACCAGTCCGAGAACGCCACCTGGCGCAACGTCTTTCTGGCCGGGGCGCAGGAATTGCGCGGCGGTGTGCGGCCAACGCCCGACAAAGCGCCCTCGCCCACCATGATCGCCGCCATGACCACCGACATGATCTTTGACTCCCTTGCGGCGCGCCTGATCGGCCCCTGGGTGGGGCCCACATCGATCGCGATGAACTGGATCTTCACCGACCCCTCACCCTCAGGCTCGGTCACCCCGTACCTCGTGACGGTCAGCAACGGCGCGATGAGCAATGTGCCCGGCAAGCAAGACCCGAAGGCTACCGTGACCATCACGCTGAGCCGGGATACGCTTAACAAGTTGATGGCTGGCGAGATTTCGCTACGCACGGCGGTAGACAAAGGGTGGGTCAGCGCCACCGGCGACTTGGCCGCCCTGCTGTGGTTCTTCTGCCTGCTGGACGACACTGACCCGTCCTTCCCCATCGTCACACCGCGCGACGATGCCAAGAAAGCGTGGCTAGGTGAGAGCCATCTGGCAGACTTGCGGCACAATTTACCCGCCCTGCTGGCACACCCCAAAGTAGCCAAAGAGCGTCGCTTCTTTGGTGAGTGGGCGCGCGGTTGCTGAGAAACAAGGGGCCAAGTCGGTTTGGACTCCAGTTACGCACAGGGCGCGCCGGTGACTGGTTCGGTGCGGTGCATCAACGGCGCAACGTTTTCGGCTGCCTGCGCGTTGCCAGCCGCAGGCAGCACCCCCGCGCTGGCGCGAAACTCGCTGGGGGTCATGGCGCAGTGCTGGCGAAAGCCGTAAGTAAACGCCGCCCCCGAGTGGTAGCCCACCCGCTGGGCAATGGTGCCCATCGGCAAAGCCGAGTGCAGCAGCAGATCGCAGGCCTTTTGGTGGCGCAGCTTGCGCTGGTACTCAAACACCGCCAACCCGGTATGGCGGCGAAACTCGTCGGTCAGGCGCCGCTCGTTGGTGCCCACCGCATGTGCCAGCTGCGTCAGGTTCAAGGGCTCGGCCCGGTGCTTGGCAATCAGGGCCTGCGCCTTGCGCACCAGGCGCTGGCCGCTTGACTCGTTGGGAGCAGGCCCATCCGCAACCCCCTGCGCCGCCACACCCGCCACACCCGTCACACCCGCCGCTACCGGTGCCAGCGCCTGACGCATATGCACCCGCACCCGCGCCAACACCTCTTGGGGTGAAAACGGCTTGGTAATGTAGTCCGCCGCACCCATATTAAAAGCCTGCAGCTTGTCTTGCAGCACTGCCGAGCCGGTTAAAAACAGCACCGGTATGTCCACCAGCCGAGGGTCGGTCTTGAGCAACTGCACCGTGCCCATACCGTCCAGCTGGGGCATATTCAAGTCCAGCAAAATCAGCGCAGGCCGGTGCTCCAGCGCACGCGCAAAGCCCTGCTTGCCATCCAAGGCGGCAAACACCTGGTAGCCCTCTGCCAGCAGCATGTCGGACAGCAAATGGATGTCCCGGGGCTCGTCGTCGATCACCAAAATTGAGTTATTCACACTTTGCGCTCCATCGCTTTCGACCCCAGTGGACAAAAAAAGACACACACGCCCTCTGCACCCGCCCATGCTATCGAACGCCAGCGTACTTTTATCGACAGAGCGTCAGATCGGCGTATCAAAGTGTTTGGCGAAGAAAGCATAAGTACCATAGTTTAAATGCTGCGCAGTGCTCCAAAAGGAGCGCCAGCGAGATCCTTCATCTCATGAAATTTATCCATCAACATCCAGAAAACCCCATCTCCACCATGCCCACCTTCGACCAACTGCACCGCGCCTTGCGTGCGTAACACAGCGCCTTTCACTTGACCCTGCAGCCGCCCTTGGGCGCCCATGCCGGACCGGTTGCGTGTTGAAAACCAGCTCTGTAACCATTTTTTCCAACGGCCAGGAACCCTCCGATGACACTACCTCTGAATCAGATTTGCTTTCTCACACTGCCCAATACCAGCAGTCCGAATTTTGTTTTAGACACGATGCCGTGGGGAGACAAAACAGGAGTGACTCTCGCGTTTTATACGGGTGGCAAGACGCAGCAATGGCTTATTGAGGCGGCTGATCCAGGCACCTTCTATATCGTCAATCAAGAAAAATCCTGGGTGATGGACGGCAACGCGTCGGGCGAGGTTTGGGTCAGTGAAAAAAGCGCCGCCGCATCCCAGGTGTGGTTTTTTGATGGTTTAGACAACGGCTCTTTCGGCATCAGAAACAAAGCTTCTGGCCTGAACCTATGGGGCAGTCCTGAGTCCATGCAGGTTCAAGTCAACATTTTTGTCGCGAGCGCAAACACCTGGAATCAGTGGACACCGCAAACCCAGTTGGCGCATGCCGTGCCCGCAAATAGCCCATGCGTTTTAGCCCACTATAGCAATCCCAACCAGGCCATCAAAGTCTTGCAAGAGCAAAACACCAGTGGCTTGGGACTGGCCTCTTACAACGGCTCGAACACCGAGTATTGGGAGTTTAAGGACGCAGGGCAGAGCTTTTTCTACATCACTAACCCATCGTCTGGCCGGGTCCTTGATGGCGACCCCCAAGGCAATATCCGCGTCAATATGCAAAATGCGCCTGGCACGGACTCTGCGGGTTATCAACAGTGGTTCTTCTATGATTGGAAAAACGGGTTTTACAAGATCAGGAACCGCGCAACTGGCCTGTTCATCAGCGCGGACGCGGCTGGCAAAGTTGGCGCGCTCGCCATTAACGGCAACAATAACGATCAGCTTTGGGTCTATGACCAAGGCAGAATTCAGATAGACCTCAATGCCTTGGGCAAGCTCTTTCCGAGTGGCTGGAACAAAACCATTGACGGCGGTCATCCCTGCGCGGAATACACCAGTTCAGACTCGAAGTTCCGTAGCAAACAGCCCAGTTGGACGCCAAGCGCCAACGGTGGCGGCACTGCGGTGATGCAACTGGATCACATCCGTGGTGGCGATCTCGAAAAAGACGATCATGCGACGATCACAGTCAACTTTTTGCCCACCGGGCAGGTCTACAACGCCAGCCTGGAGTGGTCGCTAGGCAGCTCTTGGGCGATCGAGTGGGGCACCAAAGTGATTGTCGAGATTGAGGGCGTGATCGATGACAAGGCCAGCAGTGAAGCCGGTGATGCGGCGGTGGAAATCGCAGATTTGCTCTCTGCGGGGGCGCTTGCGCCACTGGACCCCCTCATCAGCAAGGCGGCCTCAGCGATGACGTCGAAGCTTATCTCCTCGCTGTTTAGCAATCTCAACGGCATGCTCAAAAAAGAGCTGGGGCACGATGACGGCGGACGGCAAACCTTCATCGCAGTCGTGACACACAATATGAATAAGTTGAGCAATTCGATGGCCATCACGCCCGCGCTGAATTTGCCAAACACCAGCATCAGTTTTGATACGGCGGCTTTTCCTGGCGCGCTTTACAACAACTTGCTTGCCGCCTATGGGAGCAAAATTGAGCCGTCTCCCATCCAATGGGATGGCGACCACACTACCTATTACAACGTCAAGGAAATCTATTTGGACGAGTTGGTCTACACCACCGTCAGAACTTGGAAGCCCGATTGCTCTGCATTTCCCTTCAAACAAGGCCTGTATATTTCCACCAAGATTGATCTTAAACACGGCTCAGCCGCTAAAGACGGGCACTTTGTCGTGATGATTGGCGTGAGCAGCAATGGCAAACTCAACACTGCGCAAGCCTCCCTGGAGTATCCGCCACCGTACAACATAAGCTCCTACCTGAGCCCACTCTTTATCGGGCTGGACGCAGACTCGCAACTTGAGCAAGATCTACTAGCCAATAAGCCCATGAACGGCGGCCCTGATGCAGTCAAACAGAACATCTTGGCGATGCTGCAATGCATCCGCACAAGCGCGTGATTGCTTTGAGGCCAACCTGTAGGACACCAGACGCGATGCGCATGCTTGACGTTCTGTGTAAGAAGAGGCTGGGCCTTTCACTTTCAATTTAGAAAATGTGGCGCACTAGTCCATTTGTGTAATGGACT
>JAYVGI010000211.1:0-29874 GCA_043772355.1 Polaromonas sp. | reverse complement strand
CAAAGCGTTCTCTCCAGGTGCCATCAACTTGAATGGTACTTCCACGTTGCAAATTACGCTGACCAATCCGAACGCGTTGACCGTCACGGGCATTGCATTTACCGATGCCTACCCGGCAAATTTACAAAACTCTGCCACGCCGAACGCTGGCACTACGTGCGCGCTGGGCACTGTGGTGGCTGCCGCGAACGGCAGCTCGTTGGCTCTGAGCGGCGCTACTCTGCCAGGCTTGTCTAGCTGCTCGGTGCTGGTCGTGGTCGGCCCAGGTGCAGCAGCGGGCACAGGCGGTTTTGTCAACCAATTGCCGTCTGGGGCCGTGACCAGCGCCAATGCGGGTGCCAGCCTGGCGGCAGTCAGCGCCACGCTGAACGTGGCTACGCCGGACTTGACGGTCGCTAAATCGCATGGGGGTACGTTTTTTCCAGGCCAGACTAACGCCACTTTTACGGTGATCGTGTCGAACAATGGCCCGTCTGGTAACGGCGCGACGATTGGGCAAGTCAATGTGGTGGACACCTTGCCAGTGGGTATGGTGCCGTTGTCAGCGAGTGGAGCAGGTTGGGGGCCGGGTGCCAATGCCTGTAGCGTGGCTGGGCAGGTGGTGTCGTGCAACCGTTCTGACGCACTGGCTTATGGGGCAAGCTATTCGCCCATCACGGTGGTCGTGCAGGTGGTTGGGTCAGGCACTTTGACCAACGTGGTGGAAGTGTCGGGTGGTGCAGAGCCTGCTGCAAACAGTGCCAACAACACGGCAAGTGATGCGGCGTTCGTTTTGTCGCGTCCTACCGTCAGTAAAGTCTTCGCGCCGGTATCTACATCACTTGGTGCCCCGGTGACTCTGACCATCGTGGTGACCAATCCGAATACGGTTGCTATCACTGGCGTGTCCTTTACGGACAACTACCCAGCGGGAGTTAAAAATACCGCTACGCCCAACCCGGCCAGTATCTGCGGCGGTTCGCCAGCGGCGGCGGCCAGTGGTGGCAGTTTGGTGCTCAGTAACGCCACCATCGCTGCGGGCTCGAGTTGCACGGTCACCGTGCAGGTGCAGGCAAATTCAGGCGGCGACTGGACTAACGCCTTGGCAGCAGGGGCGGTGAGCAGCGCCAATGCAGGTAGCAACGCGGCAGCCGCCAATGCGACGCTGAGCGCATCCGCGCCGGACCTCGTGCTGAGCAAAACCCACAGCGGGCCAAACTTTTTCCAAGGTCAAAGCACCGCAAGTTTTACCATCACGGCCACTAACCAAGGCGCGGGCGCTACTTTGGGTGCCATTGAGGTCACGGATGTGTTGCCTACAGGTTTAACGCCTTTAGCCGCAGGCGGAGCAGGCTGGGGCCCGCAGGCGGCAAACCAGTGCACGATCATTGGGCAAACCGTCACTTGCCAATATGCTGCCAGCTTACCGGCGGGCGCGACTGCATCTTTCACCATCACGGTCAACGTCAGCAACACTGCGCCCGCCTCGTTGGTGAACACCGCCAGCGTCGTGGGCGGCAATGAACCCTTATCGGCACAAAACAATAACGGTGCAACCGACACGGTCCAAATTTTCAGCAGCCCACGCGTGACCAAGGCATTTAACCCGATCTCAGCTAGCGTGGGCCAAACGGTCACTTTGACCATCACCTTGTTTAATGACAATTCCGCTGTGGTAACAGGTGTTGGGGTGACCGACAATTTCCCGGCTGGCTTGACCACTGCGGGTTCGCCTGCCGCCAGCACTTGCGGTGCGGTGACGGTGAACTTGACCTCCATCGTTTTGGCGTCCGGCATTATTCCTGCCAACAGCAGTTGCCAAATTGTGGTGGCTGTGGTGCCCACAAGCATCGGCAATTTGCTCAACGCCATTCTCGCTGGCGGTGTGACCAGTGTGCAAGCGGGCACCTCACAAGTGCCTGCGCAGGCCACCCTGGCCGTCGGTGCGCCTAACCTGACGCTGGCCAAGAGCCATGTGGGCAATTTCTTCCAGGGCCAAACCACGGCAACGTATAGCCTGGTGGTTAATAACGTAGGCAGTGGTGCAACCGACGGTTCCAGTATTGTGGTGACTGACCCATTGCCCGCTGGCTTGTCACCCCTCAGTGCCAGTGGAGCAGGGTGGTCTTGCGGTTTTGCCGGCCAGTTGGTCACCTGTAGCCGCACAGGCGTTTTGCCCGGTGCCAGCAGTACTGCAGCTATCAGCGTGGTGGTGAGCGTGGATGCGAATGCACCCGCATTATTACTCAACACCGCCAGTGTGAGCGGTGGCGGAGAGCCACCGTCCAACAGCGCGGACAACACCGTCAGCGACCCCACGACGATTTTTGCCAGCCCGGTCGTGACCAAGGCGTTCGCACCGTCAACAGTCAATATCAACCAGCCCACGGTGATGTCCATCACCATTAGCAACCCGAATGCGTTGCCTGTTTCGGGTATCGCGTTTTCGGATATCTACCCGGTCGGACTGGTTAACGCAAGCGTTACCAATGTACAAAACAGTTGCGGCGGCACGGCCACGCCGGGTTCCGGCAACCTCAGTCTCAGCGCCGGTACCTTGGCGGCCAATGCAAGCTGCGTGGTGTCTGTGCAGGTGCAAGCCGGCTCAGCCAATGGTTTTACCAACACCTTGAATGCGGGGAGTGTGGTCAGTGCGCAGGCTGGCGCTAACGCGGTCACGGCTACGGCCATCCTCAACGTGGCAGGTCCCGACTTGTCGGTTACCAAGTCGCACACCGGTACTTTTTACAAAAACCAAGTGGGCGCGCAGTTCCGTATGGACGTGCGCAACGTGGGCTTGGGTGCCAGCGCGGGTATCGTCACAGTGACTGACCTGCTGCCGGGAACCATGGTCGCCACAGCGATAGCGGGCACGAACTGGTCTTGTACTTTATCGCCATTGCAATGCACCCGCTCCGACAGCTTGGCCGCTGGGTCGACTTACGAGCCAATTATCGTTACGGTCAATGTCAGTGATTCTGCCGCGCCCAGTGAGAGCAATCGCGCTGAAGTGAGTGGTGGAGGCGAGCCTGCGGCCAATACCGCCAACAATGTGTTCACCGACAACGTCCAGATATTGTCCAATCCGTCGATTGTCAAGAGTTTCACACCCGCTGGTATCAATGCGGGCAGTCCGTCAGATTTGCTCATCACCTTGAGCAACCCGAACGCAGTGCCTATCACCGGGGTAGCCTTCACCGATGTACTGCCCCTCGGCTTGACAACCCAAGCGCCCGCTACGGGTACCTGTGGCGGAACCTTAAGTACCGTAGCGACCAGTGTGGGCTTGAGTGCCGGTACGATTCCAGCGGGTGGCTCTTGCGTCGTGCGCGTAGCAGTCAGTGGCACTACGCCAGGAGGATACAGCAACGTGATCCCCGTGGGCGGGGTTGCTACAGCCAATGCGGGCACTAACCAAGTTACCGCTACCGCAGCGCTGACCATTGCCGCGCCGGACTTGGTGTTGGCCAAGAGCCATGCGGGCAATTTCTATGTGGGACAAACCACGGCAAGTTACGCATTGGAGGTCCGCAACATCGGTGCTGGCTCCACCAACGGCAGCACTCCAGTGACGATCACCGACACCTTGCCAGCCGGGCTGAGCTACCAGTCCGCGGCCGGTACCGGCTGGACTTGCTCGCTCCCGCCCGGCCCGAGCGTAGTCTGTACCCATCCTGCATCGACACCCGCGCTGGCAGTGGGTGCCTCGTTGCCTGTTCTGACCATCAATGTCTCTGTCACTTCATCGGCTGCGGTGTCGGTGGTCAACTCAGCGGTGGTCGGTGGCGGCGGGGAGCCCTTGGCTGGCTCTTCGAACAACACCGCCAACGACACCACTAAGGTGCTGCGCAATCCCGTGGTGAGCAAATCCTTCAGTCCGGGATCCAGCAACATCAATGCCACGGTGCGACTGAGCATCGTCATCACGAACCCCAACGATGTGCCCATGACGGGCGTGGCCTTTACCGACGTGTACTCCGGCGCATTGGTCAATACCGCGTCTCCTACTGCATTGAGTACCTGCGGTGGTACGGTTCTGGCCACTGCGGGTACCAACACTTTCAGCCTGAGCGGTGCAACGATTCCTGCCAATGCAAGCTGTCAGTTGGAGGTCAATGTGCTGGCTACTGCTGCGGGCAACCATGCCAACACCCTGCTGGCGGGTGCGGTGACTTCGGGCAATGCGGGCAGCAACGCGGTAGCTGCGACCGCGTTTTTTGCGGCGCAATCGGCTGATTTGATCATCGCAAAATCTCACACTGGCACTTTCTTTCAAGGCCAAACCAATGCGGCATTTGTATTGCGTGTTACCAACGTGGGAGTGTCAGCCAGCACCGGCAGCACCACAGTGACGGACGTGGTGCCCAGTGGCATGACGTTGGTGAGCATGAGCGGCACGAACTGGGCTTGCGTGGGCAATACCTGTTCACGTGTTGACGCTCTGCCTGCGGGGCAGAGTTTTGAAGACATCACGGTCACGGTCAATATTGACAGCAACGCGGGCAACTCTCTTGCCAACACGGCCAATGTTGCAAACGCTGGCGAACCAGCAGCTAACCAGGGCAACAACAGTGCGTCAGATACGGCCGTAGTTTTGCGTAAACCCACTATCAGCAAGAGCTTTTCGCCTGCCAGCATGTTTGCCAATGACGTGTCCGTACTGACCGTGGTGCTGTCAAATGCCAACACGGTGGCTGCCACTGGGGTAGCTTTTACAGACAATATGCCAGTGCAAATTACCATGGCTTCGCCCGCCAATGCCGTGTCCAGTTGCGGTGGAGCCGTCACGGCGGTCGGTAGCAGTTTGCAACTGACGGGGGCCTCCATTCCTGCAGGGGCTAGCTGTGAAGTACGGGTCAATGTCACCTCCATTGTTCCCGGGGCGCACGCCAACAGCATCGCTGCGGGTAGTTTGACCACAGCCAATATGGGAGCCAACCAAACTGCAACCAGTGCCGTGCTGTCCATCAGCTCACCGGATTTGCTGCTGTCGAAATCGCATAGTGGTAATTTCTTCCAGGGACAAAACGGTGTCACGTATTCTCTGGTAGTCACCAATAATGGAGCAGCACCTACTTTTGGCGTGGTGACGGTGACCGATACTTTGTCGTCTGCGCTGATTTTTGTCGACACCGCGGGCAGTGTGGGTTGGCTTTGCGCCAACACTCCGCCTGTGACCTGCACAAGATCAGATCCTCTGCAGCCGGGCTCTGTGTACCCACCGATTATTTTGCGAGTCAACGTGGCAGGCAGCGCCACAAGTTTTACCAACACGGCCTCTGTGTCCGGTGGCGGTGAAGCGCCCGGCTTGGCAGGCAACAATACTGCGGTAGACCCCACCACCATATTGACGCCCGTACAGGTGGTCAAGTCTTTCACGCCCAATCCGATAGTCAATGGTCAGACGGCTACTTTGAGAATTTCAGTCATTAACCTGAACGCCACTCCCGTTACCCCGGTCAATGTGACCGACACCATGCCATCTCAAATCACCGTGGCCGGTGTGGCGACCAGCAGTTGCGGCGCTACTGTCAGCACCAGTCCATCCCAGGTTTTAATTGTGGGTGCCACGGTTCCAGGCTCCAGCAGTTGCACTTTTTCTATTCCTGTGACGGCCAGCGCTCCCGGGTCTTGGGCCAACACGATCAATACCACGGACGTCACACCCAACACCAGCGCGGCTGCTCAGGCGGTATTGACGGTCAATGCCCCCAACTTGACCCTCAGCAAAACCCATACCGGAACATTTTTTGCCAGCCAGCAAGGGGCTGTGTTCACGTTGATTGCTTCCAACGTGGGAAATGCTTCGACCACCGGTACCGTGACGGTGACCGACAACTTGCCGCAGGGTTTGTTGCCCACTGCCGCTAGTGGTACAGGTTGGACTTGTAGCGTGCTTGCTCTGCAGGTGAGCTGTATGCGTGCCGACGTGCTGGGCGTATCGGCCGCTTACCCTGCGATCACCATCAGTGTGAATGTGGCCGCGACTGCGTCCGGAAACATCACCAACAATGCGCAAATAGCAGGCGGCGCTGACATAGACACCAGTAACAACCAG
Organism: Polaromonas sp.; assembly: GCA_043772355.1. GTDB lineage: Bacteria > Pseudomonadota > Gammaproteobacteria > Burkholderiales > Burkholderiaceae_C > JAAFIP01. The sequence continues at coordinate 23,837 of JAYVGI010000211.1, read as the reverse complement.
GCAATCGACACCGTGCTGGTATTGCGTCCCCTGGCCATGGCCAAGCAGTTTGCTGCCACCAGCATCGGGCCCAACCAAACAACGCTACTGACCATCAGCATCATCAACTCCAATCCGGTGGCTATTACCAATATTGGACTGACGGACGTGTTTCCCACAACCCCAGGCCCGATGGTGATCGCAGGCCCCGTGCTAAGCGCTTGCTCTGGCACTGCGCTAGCACTCAGTGGCAACACCGGGTTGGTGCTCTCCGGTGCAACAGTGGCGGCCAACAGTGCCTGTACGCTAACCGCCGTGGTAACCGCTGCTACTGCTGGCCTGTATTCCAACATCATTCCCGCTACGAACCTGACCAGTGCCAACGCGGGTAACGCCTTGGCCGATGTGTCCGATGCCATCACCGTGGCGGCTCCAGATTTGGTCTTGTCCAAGTCGGCTGCTAACGCACCTTTTTATCCGGGGCAAACCGATGCCCGCTTTACGCTTCAAGTGAGCAATATCGGCAACGCCACTTCGACGGCGGGCAGTTTGGTGACGGTAGTGGACACCATGCCCGCAGGCTTGCTGCCCACCAGTGCAGGCGGTGTGGGCTGGAATTGCAGCGTCATCGCGCCCACGGTGACTTGCAGCCGCAGCGACGCTTTGGGTATCGGTGCGAGCTATGTGCAGCCGATTCAAATCACCGCCACGGTAGCCGCGTCTGCCGCAGGAAGCTTGACGAATACCGCCCAACTCAGCGGAGGCGGGGACAACAATGCTGCCAATAACAGCGTGAGTGCAGGGTTCGAGGTGTTGGGCAGTCCCAAGCTCATCAAGTCGTTTGCGCCGAGCTCTGCACAAACAGGTCAGACAGTCTTGCTCACCATCAGTTTGATCAACCCCAACTCGATTGCGATCACCGGGGCCAGCGTCACCGACACATTCCCTGCCAATTTGCGTCTTACCGGCAACCCTTCTGCCGTCAATACTTGCGGTGGAATACTCAACGCGGCTCCATTGGCCAACGCGGTGGGGCTGAGTGGCGGCACTATTCCCCCGGGGGGCTGCTTTATCAGTGTCGATGTGGAGGCCATTAATCCTGGCGTATTCACTAACGTCGTACCACTTGGCGCGTTGACCACCGCAAACGGCGGAGCAAGTCAAATTGCGGGCAGCGCCACGCTACAGATATCTGCGCCAGATTTGCGCATTAGCAAGCGCAGCAGTTCCAGCTTTTGGCGAGGACAGCAGGCAGGTGCCAACTACATAATCAGCGTGTCCAACATTGGCAGTGCCCCGACCAATGCCACGGTCACGGTGCAGGATGCCGTTCCAGCTGGATTGCTCCCCGTGTCAGTAGCCGGGACGGGATGGACTTGTTCCATCGCGGGTCAGTCAGTCAGTTGCGCGCGTCCTGGCGCAGCTATCGATGCATTGGCTGCTGGTGCCAACTACCCAGACATCACCATCACAGTCAGCGTTGCACGCGACGCGCCACTGTCGCTCGTCAATACGGCGCGTGTTGCAGGCGGCGGCGAGCCCCCCAGCGCATTGGCCAACAACAGTGCAGACGACATCGGTGTTGTTTTTGCGAACCCGACAGTGTCCAAACGATTCTTGCCTGGAGGCATCAGTCTGGGGCAGGTTGCCACACTGGAAATCACGGTAGCGAACTCCAACCCGGCGGCCATTACCAATGTGGCCTTTGTCGATGCCTATCCCGCTGGTTTAGTCAATGCGGCGGTGCCCAATGCGAGTTCTGGCTGCGGCGGGGTATTGCTGGCAACCCCCAGCGCTGGTGCAATCACTTTGACCAGCGCAACTATGGACGCTAACAGCACCTGCGTTGTCAAGGTCGATGTCACTACCGGCCCGTCTGCGTTACCCACCGCGTTCGTGAATACGATCAATGCCGGCAGTGTCACTTCGGCCAATGCGGGTGATAACGTGGCTGGTGCTGCCGCGACGCTGGCTGTGGCCTCCGCAGACCTGGTGCTGGTGAAATCCCATGTGGGCAGCTTCTACCAAAGCCAAAGCAATGCCGTCTACAGCTTGCAAGTGACCAACCAAGGCAGCGGTAATACCTTGGGCACTGTCACCGTGTCCGACACGCTGCCGACAAGCATGGCACCCGTGACGGCCACCGGCGCAGGTTGGGGTTGCACTATCGTCCTCCCGCGTACGGTGGATTGCAAGCGCAGCGATGGACTGAGCGCTGGGGCCGCCTGGCCACCCATCGCCGTGACGGTGGGCGTGAGCGCGCTGGCCACATCGACCACTAATTTTGCTACCGTTTCTGGAGGCAGCGAGGCCACGGCAGCGGCCAGCAATAACGGCACCAGTGATCCCACCACCATTTTGGCCAACCCCGGGATCAGTAAAGTCTTCTTGTCCGGAAGTGTTGCCATCAATACCCCGGTGACCATGACCGTCGTTCTGAGCAATAGCAATCTGGTGCCCATTACGGGCGCTGCGTTTACCGATGTATTCCCGCCGAATCTGATTTTTGCTGCAAATCCAACGGTTCAAACCAGTTGCCTGCCAGGCGCAGCCGCCGCGAACACTGCGGCCAACACTCTATCCTTGAGCGGCGGCGTTATTCCTGCTGGTGGTAGCTGTAGTGTGTCAGCCCAAGTGGCGGTCACCTCAGTGGCTGGTGCGACGAACACCATTGCTGCAAACGCTCTAAGTTCAAGCAACGCCGGTAGCAACCAAAATTCTGCCAGTGCCTACGTCGGTGGCACTGCTGCTGACGTTACTACCCGCATCGACCTGCCAGCCAATGCCCCAGGCGGCAGCACGGTGACCGGCATCGTCGTGTTCACCAACAGTGCGTTAGCCACGGCGACCGCTACGGGAGTGATTGGCACGGTCACCTTGAGCAACGGGGAGATCAAGAGCTTTGTGGTGCCAGTGAACTTGGCTCCGGGTGGCAGCTTCACGGCCACGTTCGTTACCACCGTGCCCAACAGTGTCAGCACCACCAGTCTGGTAGGCACTTCCACCGTAGCCACCAGCACGCCAGAAGTCAACATCGCAAACAACAGTGCTGCTGGCGTGCTGACGGTGTTGTACGCTGACCCATCCGTCAGTCTGGCCAACTTGCCAGCTGGGGTGCCTGGAACGAATGTCACGACCACGTTGACGCTGAGCAACAACGCCGCCGCGACAGTCACCTTCACGCCGATCATGACGATCAATGGCGTGGTGTCTGCGACCGCGCCTGTCACCTTAGCGCCCGGTGCCAGCTTGGTAGTGCCCATCACAGTGCCCATCACCAGCACGGGTGCCACGGTGACCGCTGCGGTTTCTGGATCCAACGTGGCCGACACCAACCTGGCCAATAACAATGCCATCCAAAGTACCGGTGTATTGTTAGCCGACGTTACCACCAGCATTGACCTGCCAGCCAATGCCCCAGGCGGCAGCACGGTGACAGGCATCGTCGTATTTACCAACAGTGCCTCCGCCACCGCCACCGCCTCGGGAGTGGTGGGTACGGTGACCTTGAGCAACGGTCAAGTCACGAACTTTGTCGTGCCAGGCAACTTGGCCCCGGGTGCCAGCTTTACCGCAACCTTCGTTGCTACGGTGCCCAGTAGCGTCAGCGCAACCACACTGGTAGGCACCTCCACCGTAGCCACCAGCACGCCAGAGAGCAACTCTGCAAACAACAGCGCCACCGATATCCTGGTTGTACTGACCAGTGTTGCGGTGAATAAGTCCTTCGCTGTGGCCAGCGCGCCGATTAACACGGCGGTCACACTCACCATCGTATTGACTAACAGCAACGCCGTGCCGATCACTGGCGTTTCGTTTGCGGATATTTTCCCCGCTAACTTGGTGTTGTCGGCAACCCCCAATGTTCAAAGCACCTGTGGTGCTGCCAGCGCCAGCGCCAGCCCAAGCCCTCGTTTGGTCATAGCTTCCGCAACCGTTCCTGCGGCGGGTAGCTGTAGCGTGTCGGTGCAGGTGATGGTCACCGCAGCTACGGGCGTTACCAACGTGATTGCAGCCGGGGCGCTGACCAGTAACAACGGCGGGGCCAACCTTGTTTCTGCCAGCGCAAGTCTCACCGGTACGGTGGCTAACATGACGGTGGTGAAGACGCACACCGGCACATTCTTTGCCGGTCAGCAAGGCGCCGTGTTCAACATCACAGCGTCCAATATGGGCAGCGCATCCACCAGCGGCGTAGTCACCGTGACCGATTCCCTGCCTGCTGGATTCGTTTTGGCTGGGGTAACGGGGGAGGGTTGGAGTTGCTCGGCGGCTGGTGGGCAATCTGCTAGTTGCACCAGAGCGGACAGTCTGGGTGTTGGTGCTGCGTATCCCGTGATTCAAGTCAGCGTGAATGTTGCATCGAGTGCAACGGGTAGCCTTACCAACCTCGCGCAGGTTGCAGGCGGCGGTGATATCGATACCAGCAATAACAATGCAACAGACACCGTCGTTATTTTGGCTAACCCTGTTGTGACCAAAACATTTGCCCTGTCGGCGGCAGCCATCAACACGCCGGTGACCTTGACACTGGTTTTGGGGAACAGCAATGCAGTGCCCGTGACGGGCGTTGAATTAAGTGATATCTTCCCAGCCAACCTGGTGTTTGCGACCCCGCCCAATCTACAAAGCACCTGCGGTCCTGTCAATGCACTAAGCACCCCAACACCCCAGCTACGCTTGACCGGCGGTACGATACCAGCCAACGCTGTCTGCAGCTTGTCTGCGCAAGTCATGCTGACATCACCCTCCGGTGTCACCAACACCATCGCAAAGAATGGCTTGACCACCGGCAACGCAGGCGGCAACCCTGTGGCTGCAAGTGCCAGTATCACAGGCGTTTCGACTGAGCCCACCGGATACAAATCGGTACGCCAAACGCTGGATGCAGATGGCTCAGGCACCGTCAGCCCAGGAGATCTGCTGGAGTGGACCGTGGTCTATGCCAATACACAAATCGGTGCGCTCGCCAGAGCCAACTTCCAAGTCTCCGATGCATTGCCTGCAGGGGTCATGCTGACCGGCACGCCAACGGTGACAGCCTCGGGAGCCGGTACCGTGGCCACAGCCAATCCCAGCTATAACGGCAGTTCCAATGTCAACTTGCTCGCGGCACCCGCTACCTTGGGCGCGGGGGGCATCATCACCGTGCGCATTCCAGTGCGAATCTTGCCCAACCTGGAAGGTAGTTTGTCAAATCAGGCGCTGGCCACTGCGCCGTCTCTGGCCACCAGCACCATCCCTACGGGCGCGGTCGACAACACCACCTTGCCAAGCAGTCTTCCACCGGGAGTGATTGTGCCCTCCGGCAGTTTGGCCACCACCCAAACTTCAGGTCTGAATTCGACGGCTATCAACGTCAAGATACCGGCCAGAATAGGTGTTGCCAAAGCGGTGAACCAGACCAAACAAATCAACGGTACCACCATTCAAGTGGTGTACGACGTATTGGTGAAAAACCTGGGCACGCAATCCGCTCCCAATGTGCAAGCCATTGACAATTTGCAGCTCAGCTTTGCAGCGCCGGTCAGTTATGTGATGGCTACCACTCCGTTCGTCGTCAGCGGCGCAGCCTTGCCAACCAATGCCTCCTTCAACGGCGGCTCGGATATCCGTTTGCTTCAAGGTAATGCACCGTTACCAGCCGGGGCCAGCGCCTTGATTCGATTTGCCTTGAATGTCAGCTTGGCTGGCGCGCAAACCAATTTCAACAACAGCGCTTTTGCATCCAGCAATGGAGCCGCTCCTAACCCAGGCGGATCAGTCCTTGCCTCCACTACCCCGGGTGGCGCACTTGTTTTCAGTGCGCCGACAGGCGCAGTGAGCACCGATGTCTCCAATAACGCCGCACGAGGGGCCAGCTTGGCGCAATTGAATGCGGCGGTGGATCCGAGTGGAAATGGTCTGCCTAATGATGCGGACGAAGATGTGCCTACCCCCGTAAGCTTGGCTTTTGCCGCTGCCCTGCGCGGAAGTGTATGGCTTGATACGGTGGTCTCCAACCGCCAGCGAGATCCGAGCGAGCAAGGTATTGCAGGCTTTGGTATCGAGCTGATCAATGCCAGCACCAGCCAGGCCGTGGTGTGTATCCCCGGTGTCAACACCACTCTGGGTTGCATTGTCATGGCTGACGGACGCAGCCTGTTCGCCACCAATGCGGCAGGAAACTATGAAGTCATTGGGGTTCCGGTGGGGCCTTACCGCCTGCAATTCCGCGACGGTGCGAACAACATTATTTATGGCACGCCGGTCAACGCATCCAACAGCGCGCAATCCACCGTGGCAGTCAGCCGCGATGCCCTGCTGATCAATCTGACCGCCGGGGACAGCGTGCTGGAGCAAAGCCTGCCGCTGGACCCATCTGGCGTGGTGTACAACAGTGCAGCCAATTCGCGTGCGCCCATCAACGGTGCCGTGGTCACACTGTGTGGCCCAGCGGGGTTTAATCCGGCTGCGCAATTGGTTGGTGGGGCTTCCTATACCTTGATTCCGGGTCAAGCGACCTGTGCCTCGATGAGCGTTGGGGCCAACGGTTTTTACCAATACCTTTTGCAGCCTGGTTCACCCTCAGGGCGGTACACGCTGGCTGCGCGGGCTACTGGCTACTTCGGTCCCTCCGCCCTATTGCCACCCGCAGGCATACCGCCTGTAGTGCCGCCAGCGCCCGGCCTGTTTCAGGTGCAGCCACAGACCACGCCACCAACAGGTTCGCAGTCCACCTTGTACTACCTTGCCTTTAATCTGTCACCCGGCGTGCAAGACGTGGTCAACAACCATATTCCATTGGATCCGTTTACCAGTGCCCGCTTGTTTGTGACCAAATCGGTGAACCAGCGCAGTGCAGAAATTGGCGACTCGGTAGAATACACCATCAGCGTGCTCAGTCCCGATACGGCGATATCCAACGTAGAGTTGATGGACCGTTTGCCCACTGGGTTCCGCTTGATTCCAAAGACCGTACGTATTGACGGTGTCAGCGTCAATGACCCCGTCGCTACATCGGGTCAGCAAACCACACTCAACTTGGGTACCTTGTCGCAGAACATACCGGCGCGGGTGCAATACCGGGTGCGCATTGGTGTCGGTGCTCAAATGGGCGATGGCATCAACCGTGCCAGCGCCAGCGTGGTGGGTGGAATCAGCTCCAACATTGCCCAAGCGGTGGTGAAAGTGACTGGCGGTGTGTTTACCAGTGACGGTTGCGTGGTGGGCAAGGTGTTTGTCGATTGCAATCAAAACCACACCCAAGATGCGGGTGAGCTGGGTATCCCTGGTGTGCGCTTTTACCTGGAGGATGGTACCTACCTCATCAGCGACCGTGACGGTAAATACAGCTACTGCGGCTTGAGCAATGGTACCCATGTGCTCAAGGTAGACCCCCGCACCTTGCCAGAGGGCAGCCGCATGACCACCTTCAGCAACCGCAATGTGGGCGATGCCGAGTCTGTGCTGATCGACATGCGTTCAGGCGAGCTGCTGCGGGCAGATTTTGTCGAAGGCTCCTGCAAACCAGGGATATTGAGTGAAGTCGAAAAACGCAGAACGCTGCTGCAACCTTTGGGCGACGACCGTAACCAAGAGGTCAAGCGATGAACTGTCCAGTTAACTTTCGCCAGACCCTGATCGCTCTGGCGGTACTGGCCACCTTGCCAGTGCATGCACAGCAAGTAGCGCAAGACTCCCGAGGCTCAGACGCAGTCATACGCCCATGGGGCAGTGCAGAGCGCGCCAGTCCCTTGCTGCCACAAGCTATCACCGCAGCCAACGCCAGCGTGGGGTCACTGCGCCTGTTGCCCAGCGCTGGTGAAATTGTTGCCGATGGGCAAGCCCAAGTGGCTATCCAACTGCAAGTGCTGGACGAGCAGGGTGCGCCCTTGCAGCAAGACGTCACAGTGACGATCGAAGTCATCCATGGGTTGCTGAATTTGCAGCCTGGCAAACCACTCGGTCTGGTGCAAGACGGCACCGGACGCATGGTCAGTACCGCAGAGGCTGCAGACATCGATCCTCTCACGCCGGGCATCCAAATCAAAGTGCGCAGTGGCATCACATTCTCGGTCGTGGCACCGTTTGAGCTCAAGGATGTGCAAGTGCGCGTAACCGCTGGGCGCGCGCAAGAAACCGTCACCATCAAGTCTTTGCCCGAGCTGCGTGACATGCTCGCCGTGGGTGTGATTGAAGGGCAACTGCGTCTTAACCAGTTGGCAAAAAATCTGGTACCCGCTAACGAGGGAGACCTGTTTGAGCGCGAACTCAAACGCTATGCCGTCGAGTTCGCTGATGGACGGGGCAACGCAGCCGGGCGTGCAGCGTTCTTCCTCAAAGGCAAGGTCAAAGGCGAGTATCTATTGACCATGGCCATGGACTCCGAAAAGCCTGGCAGGTCCCCCCTGTTCCGAGACATTGACCCCAACGCTTTCTACCCAGTCTATGGCGACAGTTCCATTCGCGGAGCCGATGCCCAAAGCAGTGGCCGGCTGTACGTGCGGGTAGACAAAGACCGCAGCTATTTGCTCTATGGTGACTACAACACGTCCACCCCAAGCCCCTTGCTGTCGCTGGGCAACTATGCCCGCACGGCCACCGGTGTGAAATGGCATTTTGAAGACCAGGGCAATACCGTCAACGCCAACGCATTTGCCAGCCACGACAGCCTGTCTCAAATCACCGACGAGATTCCTGGTCGAGGCATATCCGGCCCCTACAGCGTGAGCAACCCTAACGGCGTGGCTGGCACAGAGCGGGTAGAGATTATTGTGCGAGACCGCAACCCGCCCCATCTGGTGTTGCGCAGCACGGCCCAAGCGCGCCAGTCTGACTACGAGTTTGAACCCTTCTCTGGAAAAATTCTGTTCAAAGGGCCCGTGCCCAGCGTGGACGAAAACCTTAACCCTGTCAGCATTCGCATCGGTTATGAAGTAGAGCAGGGTGGGGTTAAGTTCTGGATGGCGGGTGCCAGCGCCGAGGCGCAAGTATCCCAAGGCTTGCGGGTTGGCGCGGCTATCGCGCGCGACAACAATCCGAACCAAAGCTACACCGTCGGCTCGGTCGGTTTGAAGGCTGATCTCAGCCAGGCTGTCAAGCTCAGCGCTGAGCTAGCCCGCTCTGACGGCACGCCCGGCGGTGTGCTGGGCGAAAAAGCGGGTAACGCCGCCCGCGTGCTGCTAGATGCGCAGGCAGGCAGCTTACGTGCCCAGCTGAAATGGCAGCGTGCCGACTTGGGCTTTGACAACCCCGCAGCCGCATTGTTGGCCGGTCGCCAAGAGTGGGCGGCCAACGCCAACTATCAGTTGAGTACCGCCACCACCGTGCGCGCAGAAATTACTCGCGCTGACGACACTGTGCAGGGCAGCAGCCGCAAAGCCACCAGTCTGGGCATCACGCACAAGCCTTCTGCTGCTTGGACCATCGATGTCGGTCTCAAGCAAGCCAAAGATACCACCAGCATCGCACCAGCAGCCAACCACACCGGCGCGTCCAGCGGCATCTGCTCCGGCTACAGCGGCTACAACGGCGGCTTTGGCGTAGCCTATGCCAACGGCGTAAACGACAGCCTGTGCAACAACGGTACCCGCTTCCCGGTGGCGCCCGGGTCACTGGCTGCGGCCAGTCCCAACGTGGATAGCGGCAGTATCTTTACCCGCGTCACGTACTCGCCCTCTGAGCCCGATGCGCAAGGCAAGCCGGTACCGTCCAGGTGGTCCATTTTTGGTGAAGCTGAAGTGGACGTGCACGACAGCGACAAACGCCGCGTCGGAGCCGGCGCCAGTTACCAGCTAACCGAGCGCAGCAAACTTTACATGCGCTACGAAAACATCAATAGCGTGACGGGTTTGAACGGCTTGGCCACCGCCGCGAACACGCGCTCTTTGGTGGCGGGTGCGTCGTCAGATTACGCAGAAAATGCGCAGGTCTATAACGAGTACCGGCTCAATGCTGCATCGTCTGGCCGCTTAAGCGAAAACGCCTTCGGTTTGCGCAATACCTTTGGCATCGCACCGGGATTCAAACTGAGCACTAACGCCGAGTTCATCAAAGTCTTGGCAGGTACCGCGACGGACGCGGTAGCCTTGGGCGTGGGTCTGGACTACACCGGCTCTGAAAAATGGAAGTCGTCTGGCCGCGTGGAATGGCGGCGCGACAACACGGCCCAGAACTGGGTCTCCACCGCCAAGCTGGCACGCAAGGTCGATGATGCCTGGACTTTGCTGGGCCAAAACTACCTGAGCATGACAGTCAATCGCGCAGGCGATGGCCAGAAACTCGAAGATCGTTTTCAAGTGGGCGCAGCCTACCGGCCGATCAATACGAACCAACTGAACATATTGGTGCGCTATGAGCTGCGGCACGAGCAGGACAGCCTGCCCGGTGCCACCCAGCCCAAGCGGCAAGTGCATATCGCCAGCCTGCATGGCGACTGGCATCCAGCGAGGGTGTGGCATACCAACGCCCGTGTGGCGGTGAAACAGGTCAAAGAGCAACTGGTCGTGGGCACCAATACCGTCGATGACCAGTTTGCTGCCTGGCTGGCCGGTGCCCGCGTGATGTACGACCTGACCGACCGCTGGAGCGCGGGCGGCATGGTGAGTACGCTGGCGCAAACCAAGCCCTCTACCGCGCTACAGTTTGGCTACGGCCTGGAGGCAGGTTACGCCCTCACGTCCAATCTGTGGCTCAACTTTGGCTACACGTGGCGGGGTTTGAACGACAAAGACCTGGTGGCCAGCGAGTACCGCAGCCGGGGCATCTTTGCAGGCTTGCGCTGGAAGTTTGATGAAAACGTCTTGGGCAGCAACAATCCGCGTGTCAACAAGTCGATGGAGCCGTAATGATGTTGGGATCCATTTTGTATTCTCGTGCAGGCACTGCTGATCGCAGTGTCAAGTTTATGAGCGCGCTGTTATGCGCTGCGGCGGTTGTATGCTGCCCTCAAGCGGCGGCGCAAAATCCCCCCGCCGCTACTGCGCAAACCGGCACCTTGGTGCAACGGATAGCGCAAAGCCAACAGCGGCTGGACGCGCAGCGCCTGCTCAGGGCCAACAGCCCCAGCGGCCTGAGCAACACCTACATTGCAGAAAAAGCCCAATGCTGGCTTGACTTTTCCCGTCATGAAGCACTGCGCAACAACCCCAGCCCTGTGCCCGGGCAGGCGCAGGAAAAGGCGCAAGCCTTGGTGGCAGCTTTGGAAGCGGGCGACGCACCCGTGGCCAACGCCTTGCTCGATTCCGTGCTGCCTGCCATGCCCGCGTCGCAGCGCATGCGCAATGACCTGTGGCTGCTCCTGGATGCCGTCAAAGCGAGCAGCGCCATGCTGTGCAGTGCCAAAGCGGTGGCCTGCGGTGAGGTAATGCTGGTGCAAGCCGCGCATCTGCACCAGCGCATCGACTGGCGCTATGCGCGTCCCTATTTCGGTATGGCCGAAGACCTTGTGGCCCAAGCACAAGAGCAGGCCAAAACCTGCAAATAACTTTGAATTTGGTACACTGGCGCAAGCCCGCGTGCCGGGGTTGTCTCAGTGGTCGGCACGGGCCAATTAAGGAATTTGCTATGAAAAATGGGTTTCACCGGGTTTGGGTTAACTGCTGCTGGCTTGGCACCGCTTTAACCCTCTCGGCCAGCGCAGCCTTTGCCGCCGATACGCCCAGCGCACCTGTGAGCACAGCGCCTGACCGCCTGGCCAACGCGCGCGCCGCCATCGCGGCCAAAGATTGGCAAAAAGCCATCGTGCAGCTTAGCGCTGCGGTCAAGGACGAACCTAAAAATGCCGATGCCCATAACCTGCTGGCCTACAGCAACCGCAAGCAAGCCCAGCCTAATTTGCCCAAAGCGTTTGAGCATTACAAAATTGCACTGCAACTGGACCCCAAGCACAAAGGCGCGCATGAGTACATTGGTGAGGCCTATCTGATGGATAAAAAGCCTGACGAAGCGCAAAAACATCTGGATGCGCTCGAAAAACTGTGCGGCAATACGACCTGCGAAGAGTACGCGGATCTTGCCAAGTCCTTGGCCAGCTACCGCGCCAGCAACAAGTAAACCAGGGCTGCTACGCAAGCCATAAAAAAACGCTGCCTCGGCAGCGTTTTTTGCGTAGCGAAGGTCAACCCGCGTTACTGCACCACGGAGGCGGGATGCACCTGGCCGGGCTTGTCTTCCATAAAACCGCTGCCACCTTTCATGCCTTTTTTGCCCATCACCTGCCAGGCCGTTTGCTGGCCCGTCAAGCGGGCTAAAAACTCCAGCTCGCCGTCCGTATGGTTGGTCTGCTTGGCTGGTGCCAGCACGCGTCCATTTTGGCTGCTGGGCTCAGCCCAGAAAGACTGGTGGTACTGCGCCTGGCTGACGGTTTTGGTGTCGCCGGCGGCAATATCCACTACGCCGTAGCAGTTGCAAAAATAAGTACGGAAATTTTGCGCCTCAAATACCTCGGTATACACCCCCGTGCCGCGAATGCCCGCCGTCAGCGTTGGTGTGATGATCCGGCGGGTCTGCCCCTTGCCCCACACGCTGGCCACCCCGCCCGTGAGCAGGCGCAGGACGCTGACCACACTGAGCGTGGCACCGCGCTCCACCACCAAGCGCGAGTTTTGCCGCACTTGAAAGGCGGCCGTGCCAACCACAAAAATCAAGTTCGCGCCTGGGCCGGTGGCAATCGAGTCGCCGGACTGGATGGTTTGCTGCGGCAGCAAGCGCTGGCCGTTGAGCAGCGCATCGCCCACCAACTCCACCACGTTGCTGCGCTGCTGCGCAAAAGCGGCGTTGTAGCCCCCCATAGCGGTCCAGGCAGCGGCGGCGCTTAAAAAGCTGCGGCGCTGGTACCAGGTCACTTCGTCCTCAGTGCGGCCTTGCAAACTATGCTGTTCCATGGGGTTGATCTCCAAATATATCGTTACAAAACACCAAATCTATAGCGCGGGCGCTCAGGCGGCGGGCCCCGTTGGCTTGTCAGTCGGCTCATCATGCACGAAACTATCACGAAAAGTGAAATAGATCGAACTAAAAAACATCGCCGCCATCGTCAGCGCCAGCGGCACCATCACTACACCCGCTGCAGCGCCCATCCCCAGCAAAGCCAGCAAACTGACCGCCACCATCCCGGCCAGGGCAAACACCGCCATCCAGAGCATGCCATACACGGCGTAGGCCCCCAGATTGCGCAGGCAAGCCACCAGGCTGAAAAACAGGGCTTTAGCGGGCGATACGCCATGCCAGTGCACCAGTGCAGGCGCATGCCAGAACAATAGCGAGAGCGGGATGTACAAGAGCATGCCGACCCAGGTGGCGGTTTGAAAGTCGGCCTGGTCCAGCACCTCTTTGCTCAGCTTGCCACCCAGCAAATACATGGTGGCAAACTGCCCACCGTCAAACAGCGCGGTAATGCCCATCACCAGCAAAAACCCGGCGGCGTACATCGCGCCCAGCATCAGCATGGCCCGCATGCGCGAGCGCCCGGCGCGAAAGGCGGTGGCCAATACTGAAGGCATGGGAAATTTGCCGTTTTGCGCTTGCAGGGTGGCCACCATCAGGCCCAAGGTAGCCGCTGGCAAAATTCCCAAAGCCAGCACGCTGCCAATCACCGGGACGATGCTGGCCACCGACACCACGGCCATGAACATAAAGAACAGCCCGCCCAAAGCCAGGGGTTGTTTGAAAAAAGTAGTGATGCCCAGCTTGACCCAAGTCACTCCGGTACGCGCGGGTACGATTTGCAGTTTCATGAGTGGGTCTGGTTAAAGTGGGCTATGCGCGCACGCAACACGCGCTCAAAATGCGCCGGGTCGTGGGCGGTCAGCACGGCGGCATCACGCGGCAAGTGCAAGTCCCACAGGCGCGACAGCCAAAAACGCAAGGCACCCGCGCGCTGCATGGCGGGCAGCAGTTGTCGCTCGGCTTTGGACAAGGGGCGCGCCGCGTTATAGGCCTGCACAAAGGCGTTTTCACGCTCCGCGTCTTGCACGCCAGTTTTCAAGTCAATGCACCAATCGTTGAGAGACACGGCCAAGTCAAACAGCCACGTGTCTACCCCTGCGAAGTAAAAATCAAAAAATCCGGTCAGTGTCTCGGCATCAAACATCACGTTGTCGCGGAACAAATCGGCATGCACCGCGCCACGTGGCAGGGCGGCATAGGCGCTGCTGGCGTGCACATGGTTCTGGTAGGCCAGCTCGCTTTGGATCAGCGCGGCCTGCGGGGCGGTCAGATACGGCAGCACCACGGGCACGGTATCGTTCCACCAGGGCAGGGCGCGCAGGTTGGGCTGGGCGCGGCTGTAGTCGCGCCCAGCCACATGCATGCGCGCCAACATGTCACCTACCGCAGCGCAGTGGGTGGTACCGGGTTGCAGCTGGCTTTTGCCTTTGAGTTTGTTCACCACCGCCGCAGGTTTGCCCAGCACGCTCTGCAAAATATCGCCGTTTCTGTTGGCCTGCGGGTCGGGTACCGGGATGCCGCGCTGGGCCAAGTGCTTCATCAGGTGCAAATAGAAAGGCAATTGCTCAGCGCTCAGGCGCTCAAACAGGGTCAGCACATAGTCGCCCATGTCGCTGGAGACAAAGTAGTTAGTGTTTTCTATGCCGCCTTCGCAGCCTTTGAGGCTGGTAAGCTGGCCGAGCTTCAAATCGCTGAAAAGCTGGGCTGCCGTGTCAAACGGAACTTCGGTATATACGGCCATGAATCTGTCGGTAAAAAGAGGGGTTAGGGGCAGATTGTAGAAGGCTCTGCGGCTCTGACCTGCGCGGCGGTGCTATCTGGGGCGACAATGCAGGGTATGACTGACGATATTTCCACCTCCGCTCCTCTTTTTGCCAACCCCGAAGCCACGATGAAAGGCCAGCGCCTGCTGCTGGTCGATGGATCGAGCTACCTGTACCGCGCTTTTCACGCCATGCCCGACCTGCGCGCCGTGCCGGGCGACCCGAATAGCCCAGCCACAGGCGCCATTCGCGGCATGATCAATATGATGGGTTCGCTCAAAACCCAGTACCCCGCGCACTACGTGGCCTGCGTGTTCGACGCCAGCGGCCCCACCTTCAGAGATTTGCTCTACCCCGAGTACAAAGCCCACCGCTCACCCATGCCGCCGGATCTGCGCAGCCAGATTGACCCGATCCACGAGGTGATGCGCCTGCTGGGCTGGCCCGTGATTACCGTGCCCGGCGTGGAGGCTGATGACGTGCTGGGCACACTGGCCCGCATGGGGGCCGAGCAGGGTATGGAGGTGATTATTTCCAGCGGTGACAAAGACCTTTCGCAACTAGTCAACGCGCACATCACCATCATCGACACCATGAACGGCAAACGCCGCGACATTGCCGGGGTGACTGCCGAGTTTGGCGTGACTCCATCGCAAATGCTGGACTACCAATGCCTGGTAGGCGACACGGTAGACAACGTGCCCGGCGTGCCCAAAGTGGGGCCCAAAACAGCGGCCAAATGGCTGGCCGAGTACGGGTCGCTGGCCAATCTGCTGGCGCATGCGGCCGACATCAAAGGCGCAGTGGGAGAGCACCTGCGCGGCGCACTAGGCTGGTTGCCCAAGGGCCGCGCGCTATTGACGATCAAGACCGATTGCGATTTGGCGGGTTATATCGAACCCGAGATAGCTATAAAAAATATAGCTTCTCGCGCACAAGATACGCTGGCATTGGTTGATTTTTATACCAGATACGGCTTTAAAGGCCTGGCAGCGGCGCTGCAAGGCACCAGCGCTGGCAAATCGGCAAATGGCGCGAAGCCTGCGCCAGCCCCCAACATGGACGACCTGTTCGCCGAGCCCGCGCCAGGCGCGTCCCAAGCCAGCACCAAAGCCTACGACACCGTGCTGACGTGGGAGGCTTTTGACACATGGTTGGCCAAAATTCAAGCCGCCCCCCTCACGGCAGTAGACACCGAGACCACCTCCCTGCACGAGATGCAGGCGCAGATCGTCGGCATCAGCTTGAGCGTGCAGCCCGGCGAAGCGGCCTACATTCCGCTGGCGCATGTGGGGCCTGACGCACCCGAGCAACTGCCCTTGAATGAAGTGCTGGCCAAGCTCAAACCCTGGCTGGAAGATGCCAGCAAACACAAACTAGGCCAGCACATCAAATACGACCGCCATGTGTTTGCCAACCACGGCATCGAGGTGCACGGGTATGTGCACGACACCATGCTGCAAAGCTATGTGCTGGAGGTGCACAAACCGCATGGCCTGTCTAGCCTGGCCGAGCGCCACGTGGGCCGCAAAGGCATCACGTATGAAGACCTGTGCGGCAAAGGCGTGCACCAAATTGGCTTTGCGCAAGTGGACGTAGCCAAGGCGGCTGAGTATTCGTGCGAAGACTCCGACCAAACCCTGGACGTGCATCTGGCCCTGTGGCCGCGCCTGCAAGCCGAGCCTAAACTGCTGGACATCTACCAGCTAGAAATCGCCAGCAGCGAGACCCTGTACCGCATCGAACGCAACGGCGTGCTGATCGACGCGCCCACGCTGGCCACACAAAGCCACGAGCTGGGCACACGCATCATGCAGCTGGAGCGCGAGGCGCATGACCTGGCGGGCCAGCCATTCAACCTGGCCAGCCCCAAGCAAATCGGCGAAATCTTCTTTACCAAGCTAGGCCTACCGGTAGTCAAAAAAACCGCCACCGGCGCGCCCAGTACCGACGAAGAAGTGCTGGAAAAACTGGCCGAAGACTATCCGCTACCTGCCAAAATTTTGGAGCACCGGGGTTTGAGTAAACTCAAAGGCACCTACACCGACAAACTGGCCCAGCTAGCCCACCCGCGCACCGGCAGGGTGCACACCCATTACGCGCAGGCAGTGGCAGTGACAGGGCGCTTGAGTAGCAACGACCCCAACCTGCAAAACATCCCCATCCGCACGCCAGAAGGCCGCCGCGTGCGCGAGGCCTTTGTAGCCCCCGCAGGCTGCGTGATTGCCAGCGCCGACTACAGTCAGATTGAGCTGCGCATCATGGCCCACATCAGCGGCGACGAAGCCTTGCTGCGCGCCTTTACCGACGGGCTGGACGTGCACCGCGCTACCGCAGCCGAGGTGTTTGGCGTGCCGGTAGACCAGGTCAGCAGCGAGCAACGCCGCTACGCCAAAGTCATCAATTTCGGCCTGATTTACGGCATGAGCGCCTATGGCCTGGCGCGCAATCTGGGCATCGACAACACCGCAGCCAAGAACTACATCGAGCGCTATTTTCAGCGCTACCCCGGCGTCAAGCAGTACATGGACGAGACGCGCCAGTCCGCTAAAAGCAAAGGCTACGTAGAAACCGTGATGGGCAGGCGCCTGTACCTGCCAGAGATCAACAGCCCCAACGGCCCACGCCGCGCAGGTGCAGAGCGCGCCGCTATCAACGCGCCCATGCAGGGCACGGCTGCAGACCTCATCAAGCTGAGCATGAACGAAGTGCAGCGGGTGCTGGACGCAGAAAAAAACGGCATCCAAATGATCATGCAGGTGCACGACGAACTGGTGTTTGAAGTGCCCTCAGGCCAGGTGGACTGGCTGCGCCTGGAGATCCCCCGCATCATGGCCGGTGTCGCCCAGCTCAAGGTGCCGCTACTGGCTGAAGTAGGCGTAGGTGACAACTGGGACAAGGCGCACTGAGCAGGGGTTCTCACACCACCCCACTGCGCCTGAGATTACCCCATCGTCACGCCACCCAAGGTGGGACGCTCAGGCCATAAAAACTACCCAGCAAGTCATGGCCCCGCAGGTGGGTGCGGCATCTTTACCTGTCATCGAAAAAGCATCGCTGACGGGAATTGCAGGAAGCTACCTACCCCTGCAAAGTCATCCCAATCGCAAACTAGAGCGCCATACCTTGGCCAAGCGGCACGGCTAGTGAACACGGTCTGCCGCGAAAGGTTCGGGCATATGAGGGCTAGTCCATGCGGGAGCCCGTGCATCCGAAGGCTGGTGGGTGCAAGGGCTGGTACATGTGAGCGCCTGCACAAACCGGGCATGGAAGCCACGGGGATACAAGGGGCAAAGCGCTGGCTTGGATGCTCGTCTGGTACAGGCTCTGCTTAGCCAAGCCTTCATTCGCACAGCCAATCCCTCAGCTTTAAGCTTGCGCCACGTCATAGACCCCCGCCCAGCCCGGCTTGGCAGCGCACGGGTGGTTCTGGCTGCTGGTAGGCACCCCGCGCGCACCTGCGGGGCCTGCATACCCCAATCTACGCGCTACATATACAGTAGCTGCTCCCGCATAATTCTAAAGGGCTTCGGGCTGATTAGTATCTTAAAAACGGCTCCGAACAGCCCATTTTGAGGCTTTTTCTGCCTATGCATGCCGCTGGCAGCCTTTTGAAAACCCTTAAATTATGCGAATTTATGTACCTCTCTAAATTTACGCATTTATTAGTGACTTATTTGTCAAAAATACGTTTTTTTAGCTGTTTTGTGAAAAATATTCGTATTTACAGAATTTGTATAACTGTGCAGCCTGGCTTAGCTGTCTGGAACTCCCGCCAGCCATCCTTTTTCGTTGAAAGCCCCAGAAGCATCACAGTGCTGGCCGATCAGGTCGGCGGTGCTACTTCAGCGCAGCGGCATCAAGGAGGAGGCGGCGGCCCTAGGCCGCCCCCGGGGGCCGCCGCGGAGCTGAAGTAGCACTGTCGGCCTGATCACGTACAAAACGAACGGGCGACATCGACCCGATTCCGTACAAAAGCCAAGCGCACCCATGTTCCGTAAGAAGTAGCCGCCCACCAGCCATCCAACGCCCCCAATTTACGCGACAATCCAGTCCAGCAAAATCACATAGAAAGCACAACATGTCTCTAGATTTCACAGGTAAGGTCGCCATCGTCACTGGCGCGGGCGGCGGTTTGGGCAGGCAGCATGCGCTGGCGCTGGCGCGGCGCGGGGCCAAGGTGCTGGTCAACGACCTGGGCGCAGCAGTCAACGGCAGTGGCGGCAGTGTGAGCGCCGCGCAGGCCGTGGTGAACGAAATAAAAGCCTTGGGCGGCGAGGCGCTGGCCAATGGCGCGTCAGTGACCGACTACGCGGCCGTGCAGGCCATGGTGCAACAGGCCGTAGATGCCTGGGGCCGGGTGGACATTTTGGTTAACAACGCAGGCATTTTGCGTGACAAGAGTTTTAGCAAAATGGAAATGGATGATTTTAAGCTGGTGATTGACGTGCACCTGATGGGTGCGGCGCATTGCAGCAAAGCGGTGTGGTCGCACATGGTGGCGCAAAAATACGGCCGCATTGTGATGACCACCAGCTCTACTGGCCTGTACGGCAACTTTGGCCAGGCCAACTACGGCGCTGCCAAGATGGCGCTGGTGGGGCTGATGCAAACGCTCAGCATTGAAGGTGCCAAGAGCGACATCCGCGTGAACTGCCTGGCCCCCACCGCCGCCACCCGTATGACGGAGGGCCTGATGCCGCAGGACGTGCTGGACGCGTTGCAACCCGAGTTTGTGGTGCCCGCCATGCTGGTGCTGGCCTCGGGTGATGCACCCAACCGCACCGTGCTGTGCGCCGGTGCAGGTACGTTTGAGGCCGCGCACATCACCCTTACCCAGGGCGTGCACATAGGCACCGGGCCAGATGCGCCCGAGCGTTTGGCAGCGCATTGGGCCGCCGTGCGCGACCGTGCAGGCGAGACAGTGCCTATGAGTGGCGCGGAGCAGGGGACTAACGAGATTTTGAAGGCTAAACAGGCTACAGCCTCTTAGAAAAAAAGCGAAAACAGCTATTTAATAGTGAGCAATAGTTACTGGTTCAATGCATCCTGTACGCAAAAGGGGGCAGAGCAAAATTTCGTGACGGCGTTACGGCGTTGCGCGCTTTGGGCAGAGGGTCTTCCTGAATTTTGATCTGACCCCATTTGCTTGGTCCCCATTTGCTTGCACGCCGAACCTGCCCACTACAAATCACATAGACCCACAACAATTACGGCGCAACGGCGGACTGCGCAATGCCGTTTAAAGCTTTTTTCAGATTCTCCACCGCCGGGCAGCTCGCTGCGCCGTGGCGCTTGGCCAGGTACTCGGGGTCGTTGTAGCTGAGCATCACTTTTCCGGCATCGTCTGTCCACACCAGGGCTTTGAGCGGCAGGTCGATACCCGCAGTTTGCGCGCATTCCATCAGCGGGGTGCCGCCTTGGGGGTTGCCAAAAATCAGCAGTTCGGTGGGGCGCAGGGTTTTGCCAATTTTGGCCGCACCGGCGGCGTGGTCGATGCGGGCAAACACGTTCAGGCCCCGCTCTTTGACAATGCCTTCCAGGCGGGCCATGGTCTCTGCCGCGCTGCGCGGGCTGACTACGCTGATCAGGCCATTGGCCTGCGCCCACAGGCTGGTGGACAGCAGCAGACCCGTGGTGAGGGCGGCGATCAAGGTGACTTTCTTCATGGGGTACTCCTCAATGGGATGTGTAAAGCGATTTGGTCGCGCTATACACCCAATCTATTACAACCCTCGCCGCGCTTTGTATCTATCAAAATTTCTAAAACAAATTAGGCCTTTAAGCCAATAGAACCATGCGGCGGCAGCTATCTAATGAGTAGCGTTGCAAATACTGTTACGCCGCCCAGCAGCGGTTTTTACACGCCTTGTTTCAAACTCGCCTCAATAAACATGTCCAAATCACCGTCCAGCACCTTTTGGGTAGCCGAGGTTTCCACGCTGGTACGCAGGTCTTTGATGCGGGACTGGTCCAGCACGTAAGAGCGAATCTGGTGGCCCCAGCCTACGTCGGTCTTGGTGTCTTCCAGCTTTTGCTGCTCTTCCAAACGCTTGCGCATTTCAAAGTCATACATCTTGCTGCGCAGGCGCTTCCAGGCCACGTCGCGGTTGCCGTGCTGGCTGCGGCCGTCTTGGCACTGCACTACGATGCCAGTGGGAATGTGGGTCAGGCGCACCGCAGAGTCAGTTTTGTTGATGTGTTGGCCGCCTGCGCCACTGGCGCGGTAGGTGTCGGTGCGCACGTCGGCCGGGTTGATGTCGATGACAATCGAATCGTCGATCTCGGGGTAGACAAACACCGAGGCAAACGACGTATGCCGCCCGCCCGCACTGTCAAAAGGCGACTTGCGCACCAGCCGGTGCACACCGGTCTCGGTGCGCAGCAGGCCAAAGGCGTAGTCGCCCTCGATCTTGATGCTGGCGCTTTTGATGCCTGCAATGTCGCCCGAGGACTCGTCTTCAATCGTGGCCTTGAAGCCCTTGCGCTCGGCATAGCGCAGGTACTGGCGCAGCAGCATGCTGGCCCAGTCGCAGGCTTCGGTACCGCCAGCGCCGGCCTGAATGTCTAAAAATGCATTGAGCGGATCGGCGGCTTGGTTAAACATGCGCCGAAATTCCAGCTGCGCCACAATGGCCTCGATCTTGGCGACTTCTTCTTCAATATGGCTCAGGCTGTCGATATCGTTGTCGCCCTTGCTCATGTCATACAACTCGGTGTTGTCGGCAATCTCGCTGTCCAGCTTGGCAATCACCAACACCACACCTTCAAGCACTTTTTTCTCCTTGCCCAGCTCCTGGGCGCGCTTGGGGTCGCTCCATACCGCCGGGTCTTCCAGGGCGGCGTTCACGTCTTCTAGTTTGCGTTGCTTGGACTCGTAGTCAAAGATACCCCCGAAGATCGAGCGTGCGCGCGGCCAGGCTGGTGAGGGCGGTGCCGATTTGGTTGATTTGTTCTGCGTCCATGGGGGTTCCGTGCGTGGTGTGTGGGGGTAACTGCGTATTTTCGCATGCCTTGAGATCCGCCCCGTGCTAGCGGGTGCCGTGTGCGTTAACTGTTCGCAGTGCAGCGGACAAAATATGCCAGCGTGCGGCAGGCAACGCAAAATTCCCGTTATGCTGTGCCCATGAAACTTGTGTTTGACGCTTTTTGGCGTGCCGCAGCCTACTGCCTGCACCCCCGGGTGATCGCGCTGTCCCTGCTGCCGCTGATCATCATGGTCGGCTTGGCACTGGGCCTGGGCTATCTGTTTTGGGACGACGCGCTCAACACCGTGAACGCCGCGCTGTCTGGCAGCGACTGGTTCAGCCGCATCATCGCCTGGCTTGACGGCGTGGGCGTGGGCAAGCTTAAATCTGCTATTGCCCCGCTGGTGGTGGTGGTGGCCGCTACCCCTGTGCTGGTAGTCGTGTCGCTCTTGGCCGTGGCGCTGATGATGACCCCCGCCATGGTGTCGATGGTGGCCGAGCGGCGCTTTGCCAAGCTGGAGCGCAAAAAAGGCAACGGCCTGGCAACCAGCATGCTGTGGTCGCTAGGCTCCACGCTGATCGCGCTGGTAGCGCTGTGCATTTCCATCCCGTTTTGGCTCATCCCCCCGCTGGTACTCATCTTGCCGCCCCTCATCTGGGGCTGGCTCACTTACCGGGTGATGAGCTTTGACGCGCTGTCTGACCACGCCACCGCCCCCGAGCGCCGCGCCGTCATCAAGGCGCACCGCATGCCGCTCTTGGGCATCGGCGTGGTGTGCGGCTACCTGGGCGCTGCGCCTACGCTGCTCTGGGCCTCCAGCGTGATGTTTTTAGTGTTTGCCCCTTTCTTGGTGGCCGCCGCGATATGGATCTACACCTTGGTGTTTGCCTTCTCCTCGCTGTGGTTTGCCCACTATTGCCTGGCGGCCTTAGCCCAGCTGCGCGCCGAGCAAGCCGTGCTCGATGCCGCCAAACCCACGCTGGCCCAAAGCACCCAAGCCGCCAGCCAGCAGGCTACCGACGTATTACCCAAACCCACTGTAATTGCATTGCCCCATGACAACACCTCCCACCTCCCCAAGTCCTAGTACACGCGTCCCCAGCTTCGGCCTGATCATCGTCGGCGACGAAATCCTCTCCGGCAAGCGCCAAGACAAGCACCTGCCCAAAGTTATCGAGCTGCTGGCCGCACGCGGTATCGCGCTGGACTGGGCCGAGTACGTAGGCGACTCGCCCGAGCGCATCACGGCCACGCTGAAGCGTGCCTTTGCCAGCGGCGATATCGTCTTCAGCACAGGCGGCATTGGTGCCACGCCCGACGACCACACCCGCCAGTGCGCCGCCAAGGCACTGGGCGTGGCGCTGGCCCTGCACCCAGAGGCCGAGGTGCTCATCCGCCAGCGCATGCAAGACATTGCCAAGGAGCAGGGCACCCAGTACCTGCCCGACGCACCCGACAACATCCACCGGCTGAACATGGGCACCTTTCCCGTCACTGCGCAGATTATTCCTAACCCGTACAACAAGATTCCGGGTTTCTACATTCTGGGCAGTTCGCAATTTTCCGCTGGGCCGCCCCAAGGAAAATTAGTCCCCTCGGGGGGCAGCGACCCACACGCAGTGGGGGAGCGTGGGGGCGTATTTTTTGTTCCCGGTTTCCCTGTGATGGCTTGGCCGATGGTGGAGTGGGTTTTGGACACGGTGTATCCGCAGTGGCACCGCAAGCAGGCCAATGTGGAGAAGTCCGTCATCGTCTTCGGTGCGATGGAGGCGGCTTTAACGCCCCTTATGCTGCGCTTGGAAACCGATTTTTCAGGCATCAAAGTGTTCAGCCTGCCCAGTGTGGACCATCCACAGTATGGGCGGCATATTGAGCTGGGGGTCAAAGGTTCTGCCGCCGACGTGGCGTTGGCTTATCCGGCGATGCTGGAAGGTTTGCACAAGTTTGGTGCAAAAACTGGGCCTGAATTGGTGCGCTAGGTTTTGCACCCGTTTAGTGCGTAGATCTCGCGGCCTGCGACGCAGCGTGCGCTGAACCGCAGGATGGGTGGGTACTTGGAAGCCTGGCTACTCACTAAAGCGTAGCACTCCGTCTATGCAGGCCAGTGGGGTACACAGGATAAGTCACATAATGGGTCAGTTTACAGCTTCTGTGGCGCTCCAAGGCGTTTTAGCCTCCAGAACCACGACTACCCGC
>JAYVGI010000210.1:0-23086 GCA_043772355.1 Polaromonas sp. | reverse complement strand
ACGGGTGGACAGTTTGCAATCAATGGCGATACAACCGCGCAGCTGCAAATTGCAAAATCACCCTTTATTTATGGCATGTCGGTGCTGTGTGCGCTGTCGGGCTTGGTTCACTTGGGTTTGATTGTGGCACCCGCGCCTGAACTGGCAGACGGTGAAGGAGTGGCATTATGATTGAAGCGCTCCTTGGCTTTGTGGCCATTTTTGTCTTGGCGCTCTTGCGCTTGCCTTTGTCTTTCAGCATGGGCTTGGTCGGCGTGGTGGGCATTGGTCTCACCCGTGGTTGGGATCCCGCACTGGCCAGCACCGCACAGGTCGTCTACGAGACAGGCTTTGCCTACACCCTGAGCGTGATTCCCTTGTTCATCTTGATGGGCAATTTCGTCGCCCGCGCCGGCTTGGCGCATGAGCTGTTTGCCGCCGCCGAGGCATTTGTCGGGCATTTCCGGGGGGGCTTAGCCCACGCCACCGTGGCGGCCTGCGCTGGCTTTGGTGCGATTTGCGGCTCGTCCATCGCTACCGCCGCCACCATGGGCAAAGTCGCCTACCCCAGCATGAAGAAGCTGGGCTACAGCGACACCTTGTCTACGGGTGTGATTGCGGCGGGCGGGACGTTGGGCATCATGATTCCGCCGTCCACCATCATGGTGATCTACGGCATCATCACCGAGACCAATATCGGCAAACTGTTTGCAGCCGGTGTCATCCCCGGCATTTTGACCGCCCTGCTCATGATGGTCGGCATCGCCATCATGACGGCGCGCGACCCCTCACACGCCCCCGCAGGCGAGCGCACCGACTGGCCGGGCCGCTGGAGGGCGTTGCGCGGCATTTGGGGCGTGATTTTGCTGGTCATCGTCGTGTTGGGCGGCATCTATGGCGGCATCTTCACCGCCACCGAGGGCGCAGGCTTTGGCGCGGCCGGTGCCTTCCTGTTCGCCTTGGCACGCGGGCGGCTGACCTGGGCGATCCTCTACCAAGTGTTGGTCGAATCCGCCCGCACCACGGCCATGCTGTTCACGCTCTTGATCGCGGCCACCATCTTCGCCAACTTCGTCAATTTCACCAGCATGCCCGGCGACCTGAAGTCCTGGATCACCGGGCTGGGCCTGTCGCCCATCATGATCATCACCGCCATGATGTTCATCTACATCGTGCTGGGCACGGTGATGGAGGAGCTGACCATGGTGCTGCTGACCATCCCGCTCTTCTTCCCCATCGTCACCGCCCTGGGCTTTGACCCGGTATGGTTTGGCGTATTGATTGTGATGATTGTGCAGATTGGTTTGATATCGCCGCCCGTGGGCATGAACCTGTTTGTGCTCAACGCCCTGCTCCCCGGTGTCGGGCTGGGCGCGATCTTCCGTGGCTGCTGGCCGTTCGTCGCGGTGATGATTTTCGTACTCGGGCTGTTGATTGCGTTTCCGCAACTCAGTCTCTGGCTGCCCAGTTTGATGAAATGAGTTGACCAAGCCGCCCGTGGTGTGGTTCCTCGCGTTCTCCAAAATAGGCCCACGCTTTCTCAACGCTAACGGGCTACTTCTGGGTTTTATGCGCTTGAGGGGGAAAAAAATAGCTTTCACTGTCGTAGTGACGCAACGCTTTGGCGACTGACAGTGGGAGGCGGTCCGGTGGCATAGGGCTGACGGCCAAGGCCTCTCACCTCCCGGTTTTGGGGACTGTTGGCGACCCGTACTGCGGTGGAGCTGACGAAGGTCAACAGCTGGGCTGGGCTTTGACGCAACGCCCCTCACCGCCCAAAGCCAGAGGGCATGGAACTGACTTTCGCGGGTGCAGCATCCAAGCACCCAAGAGCGAAGTTTTAACGCCTTTAAGCCCGGTTTATGGCCGCTACAGGGGCTACATTGATGGGATCAACAGTCTCACCGCTACACACCATCAAGTTACCCCCCCACGGCCAGCCCTATGGGCGATGGGAGTGAAATGTTGTGTGCTGGCGCGGTGTTAATGCTGATTTCTATGATTTTGCTTGAGCAGTTTTCCTGGCCCTCGCAAGCTCTGGCCGCTGCGGGGCGAGCAAATCCGATCATATTTCGCCCGCTGGGGGTTCGCAGCGTCTACGCACCCCTGCGAGCCACTGCATCGCGCGCTTTGGCCAAGGATTATGTGTTGGCCTATCCGCAAATTGAGCTGATTTCAGGAGTGGCATTGGCCGGTGACACAGTTCACCCAAAGGGCATGCATCGCCTCTGAAATCGTCCTGGCGGGTGCGCCGCTCAGGCTCCCAACCAAGGCCGCTCAGCCCTGAAAAAGCGCCCCTGACAGCCCATGGCTACGCAGCGGAAATCCAGCGGTGAAAAAAAACTTTGCAAAAACGTGATTTTTCACTGGAGAAAATGCTCTGTTTACAGTAGCATCCGTTCTGTCAGTGAGGCATTTGAGTCACTGACAGTTAATTAACTTAAATAGAAGGATATCAATCATGGCAACTGCGAAAAAAGCTGCGGCAAAGAAACCTGCCGCAAAGAAGGCTGCTCCAGCTAAAAAAGCTGCTCCAGCAAAGAAGGCCGCTCCAGCTAAAAAAGCTGCTGCGGCACCTGCAAAGAAGGCTGCGGCTCCTGCCAAGAAGGCGGCTGCTCCTGCTAAGAAAGCTGCGGCTCCTGCTAAAAAAGCAGCCCCAGCCAAAAAAGCTGCAGCCAAGAAAGCCCCGGCCAAAAAGCGCGTGCCTAACGCTGCTTTCATGAAGGCCTTGGCTTTGAGCCCTGCACTGCAAGCCGTAGTGGGTGCAGCGGCTTTGCCACGTACCGAAATCGTGAGCAAGCTGTGGGTCTACATCAAGAAAAACGGTCTGCAAGACAAAGTCAACAAGCGCATGATCAATGCAGACGCCAAGCTCAAAGAAGTCTTCGGCAAAGCCCAAGTCAGCATGTTCGAGATGGCTGGCCTGATCGGCAAGCACGCCAAGTAATTTGGTGTTTGTGCAAGCGCAAAATAGCCTTTGCGCTCAAGCAAAAAGCCACCCGAGGGTGGCTTTTTTTATGCGCCTGACAGGCTGCGCCTCAGAACCCCATGCTACTGCGGATCCTGCATGTCGTCCTTCTTGACAGGTTTGGCGATTTTGATGTCTGCCTTGAAGCGCTCTTTCAGGCTGTTGTAGTAGGCGGCCCCTTCGGCGTTCGTCCACCACTTGGTGTACTGCTCGCGGTCTTGCTCAGCACTGGCAGATTTTGCTTCGCGCTCAAGCACTTTATTTATCTTGGCCACCGCGTACCCCTGCTCACCCAAATCGACACCCACAAACACCGGCAGCTTGGAGCTGTCCGCACGCAGCACGGCATCAATCAATGGTGTAGGCAATTTCTGCGATGAATCACGCGATACGGTCGCGGTCTCAGGCAGGCTGGCAGATGCCGGGGTGGCTTGCCAGGCAGTCAATTTGGCAGCGCCCTCTTTGCGGGCGAGCTCGGCACCCTGCGTTACCAACATGCGGGCACGGGCACGCTCTTTGACCTCGGCAAATGGCTGGGTGCTGGCCGCGGTATAGCTCACAATGCGACCCGACACCAGCTTGTTGGAGCCAATTTCCAAGGCCTCCGTATTGCGTTTCTTGTCTACCGCATCGGGCGCAAACAAGGCATTGAGGAATCTGGCATTGGCCAGCACGTCCGGCGAACCGGGGGCCGGTTTACGCTGCACATTGGCGGCCGTCTGCACGGTTAGCTTCAATTTATCTGCAATACCTTTGAGGTTGTCAGACTGCTCGTACACGCCATTGGTAAAGGCCTCGGCGACCTCAGCAAACTTCTTGGTCGCTTGCTGCTTCTTCAGCTCGGCTTCGATCTCTGGGCGCAGCTCTTCAAACGTCTTTTGTTTGGGCGTTTTGATATCGGTCAAGCGGATGATGTGGTAGCCAAAATCGCTCTCCACCACGGCGCTGATGTCGCCTTTTTTCAAGGCATAGGCAGCATCTTCAAAGGGTTTGACCATCGCGCCTTTGGCGAAAAAGTCCAAATCGCCACCCTGGGCGGCAGAGCCTGGGTCTTGCGAGTTTTTCTTGGCCACTTCTGCAAAGCTGTCAGGCGCTTTGAGCACCTCGGCCAGCAAGGCATCGGCTTTGGCTTTGGCGGCTTGACGATCAGCTGCGGGCGCAGTTTTTGCAGCCGTAATCAGGATATGGCTGGCGCGGCGCTCTTCCTGGCCACCCAGGCGGGCGGCATTTTGCTCGAAATAGGTTTTCACCTCATCGGCGTTCGGGGTAATGCCTTTGCGGATCGCTTCTACGTCCAGCACCACATACTCGATATTGGCCTGCTCCGGGGATTGGAACTGTGCCGGATTGTCTTTGTAGTACTGCTCCAGTTGCGCGTCGGCAACAGTGACCTTGCCGGCGAACTCCGGGGTATGGAAGCGGGCAAGCTGTACCTCACGGCGTTCAAAAAATGCGTTCAGCGATACATCTGCCACCGCCGGCGTAGACAGGCCGCTGCCATGGATGCCATCGAGCACCTGGCGGCTGGAGATATCGCCGCGTACTCGCGCCTCGAACATCTCTGTGCTCATGCCTTGCGCGCCTACCAGCTTGCGGTAAGCCTCCATGTCCAGCTTGCCATCGGGGCCGCGCAGCGCCGAGATGCTGGGGTTTTGCTGCAACTCGCGTGCTACGCGCTGGTCACCAGCGGTCAGGTTGAGCTTGCCAGCGGCCGCTTGCATCACCCGCTCGCGCACCAGGCGCTCCAGCGTAGCGTATTTGGCTTGGGGTGAATCCAGCAGCTTGGGATCTATGTTGGGCATGGACGCGCGGATGCGCTCAATCTCACCCTTGTGCGCGGTATCCCACTCACTTTGGTGGATGTTTTGTCCATCGACTACGGCCACGGGGGCACCCTGGTCGCGAAAACGGCTGTAGCCGTCAATGCCAAACAACACGAACGAAGGGACGATCAAGATGAACAGCAAAATTTGCATGATCTTGATGTGCTTGCGAATTAAGTCAAACATCGCGCTACGCTTTCCAATCACGCGCCAATGTATGCGCGCGCATTAACAGTAAATACACTACAAACACAAAAAAGGCGAACCGTGGTTCGCCTTTTTCAACTCTTGGTGGGTGATGACGGGCTCGAACCGCCGACCTACGCCTTGTAAGGGCGCCGCTCTACCAACTGAGCTAATCACCCCACCTTAAACAGTATTTTAACCCAATCAGTTGAGCGCATCTTTCAATGCCTTGCCCGGACGGAATTTAGGCACCTTGGCGGCTTTGATTTTGATCGCTACGCCAGTACGTGGGTTGCGGCCCACACGCGCAGCGCGCTTGCCCACAGCAAAAGTGCCAAAGCCGACCAATGACACCGTGCCACCCTTTTTCAGCGTGGTTTTGACAGCAGTGATAGTGGACTCCAAAGCGCGGGTAGCGGCAGCTTTAGAAATGTCAGCATGCTTAGCGATATGTTCGATCAGCTCAGTTTTATTCATTTTGGCTCCTCAGCAGTAAGTCGGATAGAAATTAGGGAACGTCGATTTTTATGACGGCGCGGCTCCGAATTCTATGCGGTTTTACAGCGTGCACAAGTCACAGATAACGAAAAATCATGATGTCTAACCCTTGCTTTGCAATTATTTGCCACAAAAGCACAAGTTCGTTGGTTTTTTCTTGACACGGGCAAGGCTTTTGAATTTGGGAAATGCCAATTTACAGCGCTTGGGCAATGGCTTTACCCAAATCGGTGGTACTGGCGGTGCCGCCCATATCACGCGTCAAGGGTGCCCCACTACCGGGCTGCATCACGCGCTCGATGGTGCTGAGAATCGCATCGTGTGCGGCCGGGTAGCCCAGGTGCTGCAGCATCATCGCGCCGCACCAGATCTGCCCAATCGGATTGGCAATGTTTTTGCCATAGATGTCGGGGGCCGAGCCGTGTACGGGCTCAAACAGCGAGGGGAATTTACGGTCCGGGTTGAGGTTGGCACTGGGCGCAATGCCAATGGTGCCGGTGCAGGCGGGACCCAGATCACTCAAGATATCGCCAAACAGATTACTGGCCACCACCACATCGAAGAAAGCCGGGCGCTGCACAAAGTGGGCGCTCAGGATGTCGATGTGGAATTTATCGACGTTCAAACCCGTGTAGTTTTTAGCCATCTCAATTACGCGCTCGTCCCAGTAAGGCATGCTGATGGAAATGCCGTTGGATTTGGTGGCACTGGTCAAATGCTTTTTAGGGCGCGACTGGGCCAACTCAAACGCAAACTTGAGCACGCGGTCCACGCCGTAGCGCGAGAAGACGGACTCTTGCAACACCACCTCGCGGTCGGTACCGGGGAAAATGCGGCCACCGACGCTGGAGTATTCACCCTCGGTGTTTTCGCGCACCACATAAAAGTCGATCTCGCCGGGCTTATACGGCGTGCCATCGCGCTTGACCACCGGTGCAATGATGCCGGGCATCAGCTTGACCGGGCGCAGGTTGATGTACTGGTCAAACTCGCGGCGAAACAGCAGCAGCGAGCCCCAGAGCGAGACGTGGTCCAAGATTTTGTCGGGCCAACCGACCGCGCCAAAGTAAATCGCATCATGGCCGCCGACCAGGTCCTTCCAGTTGTCGGGCATCATCTTGCCGCGCTTTTCAAAATACTCCCAGCTGGAGAAATCGAAATGGTCAAAGTGCAGGTCGATATTGAATTTGCGCGCGGCCGCTTCCATCACGCGCAGGCCTTCGGGCATGACCTCTTTGCCAATGCCATCGCCGGGAATGACTGCGATACGGTGTTTTGCCATGATAGGATTTCCTTATGTAGTTAAAAATAAAAAGAATGAAAAATGATGATTAGTCAATGAAAAAATCTTGCGCCTGAGCCAGTAGCAATTCTGGCGCTTCCTCGGCGATGTAATGTCCGCAGGGCAATGCCGCGCCGCTCACGTGCATTGCACGTTCGCGCCACAGCGGCAGCACCGCAAAGTTTTGCCCTACCACGCCGTTCTCGCCCCACAGCACCTTGAGCGGCAGCGCCAGCTTCTTGCCAGCGGCAATGTCAGCACGGTCATGCGCCAAGTCTATCGTAGCGCTGGCGCGGTAGTCTTCGCAAATGCCGCGCGCGCTGCCGGGCAGTTGGATGCAGCGCTCATACTCGGCCATAGCCTCGGGCGCAAACGCACCCAAGCCCGCATGGCGCTTGCCCATCACACTGCGGATGTAGCGCACCGGGTCAGACTCTATCAAGGCCTCGGGTAGCGGCGGCGGCTGGATCAGAAAAAACCAGTGCCAGTAGGCGGTGGCAAAGTCCAGTGAGGTGTTCTCATACATCGCCAGCGTGGGCGCAATGTCCAGCAGCAGCATGCGCTGCACCGCCTGCGGGTGGTCGGCGGCCAGGCGGTGCGCCACGCGCGCCCCACGGTCGTGGGCCAACACCTGGAACTGCGCGAACCCTTGGGCTTGCATCACAGCCAGCGCATCGAGTGCCATCTCGCGCTTGGAATAGGCGGCATGGCTCTCGTCCGCCTCAGGCCTGCCCGAGTCGCCATAGCCACGCAAATCCATCATCACCACCGTAAAGCGCTGGGCCAGATCGGGTGCTACGCGGTGCCACATGGCATGGCTTTGCGGATGGCCATGCAGCAACAGCAAAGGCGCGCCCTGCCCGCCTACGCGCCCCTGCAGCCGAACGCCGTGGCGCTGGACCATCAAACTGGAGAAATTTTCAAACATGGGCAGACGGGACTAGGCTTTTGCAGCCGAAAATGTGCGTATGAGGTTCGCAAGTTTACCCGCTAGCCCTGGGCGATACCCTATTTGCTGTCCCGCGACTCACATGCAGCAAGAGATCGACACCCACTCCACCCCCATCACAACACACCCACGCACCGTGCCAGTCCACTAGCGTTTAAGCGATGCGCTGCGAACCACTAACCACACCCCCAACGCAGTCAGCACGGTGCCCACGACGGTGACCGTGGTGATGGCTTCGTTGAACAAGATCCAGGCCATGAAAGCGGTGGTGGGGGGTACCAAATACAACAGCGAGGTCACTGTCGTGGCCGCGCCGCGCTGGACCAACAAATACAACAGCGAGCTGCCGCCCAGGGTGAGGCCGACGACGGACCAGGCCATGGCCCAGGCCAGTTGCGCGTTCCATTGCATGGCTTCGGGCTCCAGCAGCGTCAGTGGCAAAGTGACCAGCAGCGCCGCACCCAGTTGCACGGCGTTGGCCGAGCGCACATCGCAAGGACTGACAAAGCGTTTTTGGTACAGGGTGCCAGCGGTGATGCTGAGCAAGGCCATGGCGGCGAAGGACAAGTTCAGCGTAGTAGCCTCACCATGGCCCAGCTTGGTGGACACCACCAATAGCAAGCCGATAAAACCCAGCACCAAGCCACCCCATTGCCGCGCTGTCACCTTGCCGCCTATGTAGGACATCCACAGCGCGGTGAGCACGGGCTGCAAACCTACGATCAAGGCCGACAGCCCTGAGCCCATGCCCAGTTTGACGGCCGACCACACGCCGCCCAAATACCCCGCGTGCACCAACACACCCACCACCGCCAAGTGCAGCCACTGCGCGCGGCTGCTGGGCGCTTTGACCCGCGCTAGCACTATCCACGCCGCAAAGCACAGTAAAGACAGCGCATAGCGCGTGGCCAAAAACTTCAAAGGCGGCGCATACGGCATGCCGTAGCGTGCGACGATAAAACCGGTGCTCCAGATGAGTACGAAAACGATGGGCATGGCGCGCAGCCAGGCATTTTGCGGTGCGCTATGAACCATGTGTGGAGTGATTTCGCGTTGGGAGTTTAAACAGGTAACGCAAAAAGCGCTAAAAAATCGCAAAAAACGCCAAAAAATAAATCGCATCTCGCAAAAAAAACGCTCTTCATTTTGCGTTTGTATTTTTCTTTTTGTGTATTTTTTGCGTTATCTGATTTACTTGTTACTTGGCCTTGGCCCGAATTTCAGGCAGTGCTTTTTGCAGGTAATACACCATCGACCACACCGTGAGCACGGCGGCGATCCAGATCAACCAGGTGCCCCACAGGTGGGTAGGAATAATGCCAAACAGCATGCCGTCATAGAGCAAGAAAGGGATGGCTACCATTTGCGCCACGGTTTTGAGCTTGCCCAGCATGTGCACCGCCACGCTGCCCGAGGCACCAATTTTGGCCATCCATTCGCGCAGGGCGGATATGGCGATCTCGCGGCCAATGATGATGAGGGCGACAAACACATCAGCGCGCTTCAAATGCACCAGCACCAAGAGCGAGGCGCAGACCAAAAACTTGTCGGCTACGGGGTCTAGAAACGCGCCGAAGGAGGAGGTTTGATTCAGCTTGCGGGCCAAATACCCGTCAAGCCAATCGGTCCAGGCGAACACCACAAACAGCACCGTGGCTACCAAATTTTGCGTGCTGAGCTGAAAGCTGCTGTAGAAAATGCCCACGATCAACGGAATCGCCAAAATGCGAGTCCAAGTCAAAATAGTGGGGATCGTGAAAAACATCACCCGATTGTGTCACGACAGCACAACCAGCTGCATTTCACAGGCCTTCGACAATGGTGCGCAGCTGAAACTTTAGCGCGTCGTTGTACAAAAACGTCTCATTAAACTGCCAAGGCCCAGGCAAATTGCCCACCGGGCCAAAACTGGTGATGCGGCGAATGGCCTGCAAAGCCAAATTATTGGTCTCAGGGCCGACCTTGGACTGGCGCATGAAGTCCAGGTTGCGAATGGTGCCGTCGGGGTTGAGCTGGATCTGCACCACCGGTATGCCGTAGAGCGGGTCTTGCAGCTTGCCAGCAGCGACCGCAGAGGCATTGGCAGCCATGATCATCTGCGCGGCGCGGCGGCGGTACTCGGCCCAGGTGCGCACTGCGGGCAGGCCTGAGACCGCAGGTGGCGCGACCTGGGGCGCGGCGGCAGGTGCTGGCGGTGTCACCACCGCTGGTGCGGGCGCAGGCGCAGGCACCCGCGCTGGCGCTGGCGCGGGAACCGGCGTGTGGGGTGGCAGCGGCTTGCTGGCGCAGCCTGCCACGGCAATGGCGGCGGCCACCAAGCCGCACTGGGCAGCGCGCAGCAGGCGCGCGACTACTACTGTATCCATAGCGGCTCCCACATTATTGTTTGGGGCTACGAGCGGTTTGGTCATGAATGTTTGCATAGTAGGGTTAGTGTAACGCACGGTATATTTCCTCGGCCAGGTCTTTGGATATGCCGTCTACGGTGGCGATGTCGGCCGCGCCCGCAGCAGCCACGCCCCGGATTCCTCCAAAGCGCTGCAGGAGTTTCGCACGTCTTTTGGCACCGATACCCGGTATTTCCTCTAATTTGCTACCGCCTGTGCGCACTTTCGCACGCGCGGCGCGCATGCCGGTGATGGCGAAGCGGTGCGCCTCGTCGCGGATTTGGGCAATCAGCATCAGCGCAGCGCTGTCTTTAGGCAAGCTGGCTTTCTCCCGGCCATCGGCAAACACCAGGTCTTCCAAACCCACCTTGCGGCCCTCGCCCTTCTCTACCCCGGCGATCAGACTGAGCGGCAGCCCGAGCAGTTCAAACACCTCCTTGGCCATGCTGACCTGGCCTTTGCCGCCATCCACCAGCACCAGATCAGGCATCTTAGGCGGCACAGCCAAGCTGGCCTTCTTCGCTTTGACCCCGTCTTTACCGGCACTCTCGGTCCCCGCAGCCTCTTTACCCACAGCGTCGTCACCGACAGCCTGATCACCGACAGCCTGGTCACCTACAGCCTGGTCACCTGTCTCCTGTCCCCCTGAAACCTGCCCCCCTGAAACCTGTCCCGCCGCCTCAAAAGCGCGCTGCGCCTCGACTATTTTGCTGTAGCGCCGCGTCAGCACCTGGCGCATGGCGGCGTAGTCGTCACCGCCGGTAATGCCCTCAATGTTGTAGCGCCGGTACTCGCTACTTTGCATTTTGTGACCATGAAAAACCACACAGCTGGCCTGCGTGGCCTCACCCGCCGTATGGCTGATGTCAAAGCACTCGATGCGAAAGGCCGCCAGGTCGTCGGGCGCAAGGTCGAGCGCGGCGACCAGCGCGCGGGTGCGGGCCTGCTGGCTGCCCTCTTCGGCCAACAAGCGGGCCAGCTGGATGTCGGCATTTTTCTGCGCCATCTCCAGCCAAATACGCCGCTGCTCGCGCGGATTGTGCACGGCGTTGATCTTGATGCCGGTTTGCTCGGTAAGCAGCGCGATCAACTCGGGGTCTACCTTGTCGCTCACCAGCAGGGTGGGCGGTGGCGGGGTGTCCACATAGTGCTGCGCAATAAAGGCCTCCAGCACCTCGGTAGCCGGTGCGTCGTTCACATTGCTGGGGAAGTAAGGCCTATCGCCCAAATGCCGCCCGCCACGCACCATGGCCAGGTTCACGCAGGCTTTGCCGCCTTGCACCCGCACCGCCAGAATATCCACGTCTTTGTCGCTCACATTGTCCACAGCCTGCTGGTGCAGCACCTTGGACAGCGCGCTGATCTGGTTGCGCAGCTCAGCAGCCTGCTCAAACTCCAGCTTCTCGGCGTGCGCCATCATGCGCGCCTCCAGCTCTTTGACAATAGCGTGGGTCTCGCCGCGCAAAAAACGCTCTGCATTGTAGGTATCTTGCGCGTAGTCTGCCGCCTGAATGTGCCCCACACAGGGGCCGCTGCAACGCTTGATTTGGTAGAGCAGGCACGGCCGGGTGCGGTTGGTGAAAATAGTGTCCTCACAGGTGCGCAGCATGAAGACTTTTTGCAGCAGCTGAATGGTTTCTTTAACCGCCCAGGCACTGGGAT
Organism: Polaromonas sp.; assembly: GCA_043772355.1. GTDB lineage: Bacteria > Pseudomonadota > Gammaproteobacteria > Burkholderiales > Burkholderiaceae_C > JAAFIP01. Next base: position 11,352 of record JAYVGI010000210.1, on the reverse strand, counting down.
AGGGGCCAAAATAGCGGTGCTTTTTTTCTACCGCTCCACGGTAGTAGGTAATGCGCGGGTAGTCCGGGGCCAGTACCGCTGGGCGTTTGGCTATCGGCGGGTTCGTGAGCGCGGTTGTGAGCTCGGCTATTGGGCCAGCGCTTGGCTCTGTGGCGAGAGCTGGCGCTGGTGCAGCCAGACCCATCGCTACGCTATCCATAGCTGGCGCCGCAATATTATTCGTGGCTAGCGCTTTATTGAGCTTATATTCTCGATTAACCTGGCTACTCGGAGCCTGGCCCGTCATCTTCAAATACGGGTAGCTTTTATCGTCCCGAAACAAGATATTGAAACGCGGGTTCAGCGTTTTAATCAGGTTGTTCTCCAGCAGCAGCGCTTCGGCCTCCGAGCGCACCACCGTGGTCTCCATCCGCGCAATCTTGCTCACCATGTGGCCAATGCGGGTGCCGCCATGGTTTTTCTGAAAATAGTTGGACACCCGCTTCTTCAGGCTCTTGGCTTTGCCCACATACAGCAGCGCGTCGTCGGCATCGAAATAGCGGTACACCCCCGGCAGCGCAGGCAGGGCCGCCACCTCGGCCAGCAGGCTGGCGGCGTGCTTGGGCGAAGCGGCTGGGTCAGCGCTGGGGTCAACGTTATCGCTCTCGGGTAACACAGGTTTCTCGGTCATCCCCGTATTGTGGACAATCTAAGCCATGCAAACCATCCGGTCCTGGGACATTTTCTGCAAAGTCATCGACAACTTTGGCGACATTGGCGTGTGCTGGCGCCTGGCCTGCTGCCTGGCCGCGCGCGGCCAGCCGGTGCGCCTGTGGCTGGACGACGCCAGCGCGCTGGCCTGGATAGCACCGCAGGGCGCGGGCGGCGTGCAAGTGCTTGCCTGGACCGCGCAGTCACCCCAGGTGGGCGTGGACAGGCCGGGTGACGTGGTGGTGGAGGCCTTTGGTTGCGATATCGATGCTGCTTGGGTAGCTGGTTTGGGCAGTCCTGCTAAAATTCCTGAATCCATAGCATCTTCCCCAATTAACTTGCTGGCTAACAATGGTTTAAGCATCAAAACACCCCCTCCAGAGGGAGCGGCTGCGCTGTGGATCAACCTGGAGTATTTAAGCGCCGAGACTTTTGCCCAGCGTAGCCACGGCCTGCCCTCCCCCGTCATGGCAGGCCCCGCTGCCGGCATGACCAAATGGTTTTACTACCCCGGCTTTACGCCCAGCTCTGGCGGCCTGCTGCGAGAGGATGACCTGCTGGAGCGGCAAGCCCAGTTCAAGCCGCTGCAATGGATGCACCAGTTGGGATTCAACGGCGCAGACGGCGGCGAGCATGGTGGCAAGCAGACCATCAGCCTGTTTTGCTACGAGCCCCCGGCTCTCACAGCATGGCTAGCGCAGCTCGCACGCGGCCCACAGAGCACCCGCTTGCTCGTCACCCACGGGCGCGCAGCCGCCGCCGTAACAGCCTGCTTAGCCAGCTTGCCACACTCCGGTTTTATGTCCAAAATAGCCCTTCAGCCACCTAATATATTGCGGGACCAGCTATCAGTATCAGAGCATCTGAGTATCCACTACCTGCCCGCGCTCAGCCAGCATGACTACGACCACCTGTTGTGGAGTTGCCAGTTCAACTGCGTGCGCGGCGAAGACTCACTGGTCCGCGCCCTGTGGGCTGGCCAGCCTTTTGTGTGGCATATCTACCCGCAAAGTGACGGTGCGCATGCGGCCAAACTAGAGGCGTTTTTAGACTGGCTGCAAGCCCCCGCCGACCTGCGGCTGTTTCACCAAGTGTGGAACGGCCTGAGCGCCCTGCCCTTACCCGCTGTAGATTTAGCGGCGTGGGGTGCCGTGGCACTCGCAGCCCGCGAGCGGCTGTTAGCGCAAGCGGATGCGGTTACGCAGCTGATGGCGTTTGCGCAGGCAAAGCGCGGGGGCCAGCCGGCGGCGATGACATCGCTTGCAAACCTAGTTACTCACTAAATAGTAGCACTTCATCTAATAAACTCAGTGGGGTACACGGGATAGCGATGCAAATTCATCGATTTTCACCTCCCGCACCGCACCGCCGCCTTTTTGAAGCCTGTGGCAGCTCGAAAACCGGTTGAAAACCGGTCGAAAACCACAAATTCAGCGCTTTGAAAGCCGTTTTCAAGGTGCCTACCAGGCTGTAGCCCCCTAAAATATTGCGGGAGCAGCTACGAAATACATAGTACCTGTTGTGACCCCCATAGTCTGCCAGCGGCCAATCAGGCAGCTTGGCGGCACAAGGCGGCTGGTTAAGCTCCAAAATCCCCGTTTGAAACCGTTTCCCTCTGTACCCCACTGAGTTTATTAGACGGAGTGCTACGTTTTAGTGAGTCACTATACTCCCAGGCCAACCGCCGCGTCCCCAAGTCAGCTGGTCACCACCCTCAACGACTGCAGCAGCAACTGCGCCGAGGCCACATTGGTGGCGCAGGGCACGTTGTGCACATCGCAGGCGCGCACCAGGGCGTTGATGTCGGGCTCGTGGGGCTGGGGGGTCATCGGGTCGCGCAGGAAGATCACCCCATCGATTTTGCCGCTGGCCAGGCGTGCGCCTATTTGCAGGTCACCGCCCATGGGGCCAGACAAAAAGCGCTCTATTTTCAAGCCCGTGGCCTGGGTGATGCGGGTGCCGGTGGTGCCGGTAGCGCACAGCTTGCAGGTGGCGAAAAACGCGTGAAAATCAGTCGCCAAATTGACAATATCAGATTTTTTAGCGTCGTGGGCTATCAGCGCCAGTCGCAGCGTGTGGTGGTAGGGCATGGCTGCATCATAGTGCTTGGCTTGCTGTGGAATTACAAAGTCAAGCCATCTAAACAACATTCGTCGTGACGCACTGCACCAATCCACGATTTGGGGGCAATCCCCTAGCCGTGTTTACAGGAAAGGTGCTTGCAATTTCGTACAATGGTGCGATGCAACATGATTACAAGTTGCAATTACTCCACTTACCCTGCCCCAAGCAGAGAAGGCGCCAAGCATGCTGTACCAAGTCTACGAAACCCAACGCTCACTGATGGAGCCGTTCACCGAGTTTGCGCAAGCTGCGTCCAAGCTGTTTAGCAACCCGCAAAGCCCGCTGGGCAAAATCCCCTTCGCCCAGCGCATGTCCGCCGGCTACGGCCTGGCCTACCGCTTGGGTAAAGACTACGAAAAGCCAGTGTTTGGCATTAAAACCGTCGATGTTGATGGCGCCCCCGTCGCCATCCACGAGCGTGTAGAGATCGACAAATCATTTTGCGAGCTGCGCCGCTTCAAGCGCTTTACCGACGACGTAGCCACGCTGGGCAAGCTCAAAGGCCAGCCCGCCGTGCTGATCGTCGCGCCCCTGTCGGGCCACTACGCCACGCTGTTGCGCGACACCGTTAAAACCATGCTGGGCGGCCACAAGGTCTACATCACCGACTGGAAGAACGCCCGCACCGTGCCCCTGTCTGAGGGTGCCTTCCACCTGGACGACTACGTCAACTACGTGCAAGAGTTCATTCGCCATCTGCAAGGCATCTATGGCAACTGCCACGTAGTGAGCGTGTGCCAGCCCACCGTGCCCGTGCTGGGCGCCATCAGCCTGATGGCCTCGCGCGGCGAGACCACGCCTCTGAGCATGACCATGATGGGCGGCCCCATCGACGCACGCCGCTCACCCACCTCGGTGAACAACCTGGCCACCACCAAGCCCTTTAGCTGGTTTGAAAACAACGTCATCTACAAAGTGCCCGCCAGCTTTGCCGGCGCAGGCCGCCGCGTGTACCCGGGCTTTTTGCAGCACACCGGCTTTGTCGCCATGAACCCGCAAAACCACGCCAAGAGCCACTTTGACTTCTTCAAAGACCTGGTCAAAGGCGATGACGCCAGCGCCGACGCGCACCGTGCTTTCTATGACGAATACAACGCCGTGCTGGACATGGACGCCGACTACTACCTGGACACCATCAAGGTCGTGTTCCAGCAGTTCAAACTGGTAGACGGTACGTGGGACGTTAAATCAGTCGAAGGCCAAGCCGAGCGCGTGCGCCCCCAAGACATCACCACCACCGCCGTACTGACGGTGGAAGGCGAGCTGGACGACATCAGCGGCAGCGGCCAAACCCAGGCGGCCCACGCCCTGTGCAGTGGCATACCCGCCGCCCAGCACCAGCACTTTGAAGTAGAGGGCGCAGGCCACTACGGCATCTTCAGCGGCCGCCGCTGGCGCGAGCTGACCTACCCGACCGTGCGCGACTTTATTTTGCGGGCACATACAGCGCCGGCTTCGGCTTCGGTTTCTGTTACTGACTCCTCTTCCAAAGTGAATAAGCCTGTAGCCATTAAGAATATTGCGTCGCCAGCTACTGAAAAAGTAGCAAATGGCGATCAATTCAAAGCCCAAGCGCTTGCCAAACCGGCCAAGGCGGCAAAGCCCAAGGCAAAAACCACCGCCGTGCTCAAGCGTGCTACAGCACCACGCGGTGTTGCGCAGCCTGCTGCGCGCCCTGTGGCGCGCTCCGCCAGCAAAGTACGCAAAGCAGCCTAAGCTTGCACGGCGCAGGTGGGCTCTATGCACGCGCCCCAGCCCACCTCGGTGCACGCCCTCAGCCCGCAGGCGCTGCGCATCCACGCCGCCCTGCCACAAACCCAGTGCCAGCGCTGCGGCTACCCCGACTGCGCGGGCTACGCCCATGCCATCGCACACGAAGCCGCCCCCATCAACCAATGCCCACCCGGCGGCGCAGAAGGCATCGCCCGCATAGCGGCGCTGGTCACCCAGCCAACGCAGGCTCTGCAGCCTGTAGCCACCAGCGCGTCCACCACGGCCCCCCTGTCACCTGCCCCCCTGTCACCTGCCCCCCTGTCACCGGCCCCCCTGTCACCGGCCCCCCTGTCACCTGCCTTCCTCAACCCCGAGTTTGGCCGCGAGCAAGAGCGCACCATCGCCTTCATCGACGAAGACTGGTGCATCGGCTGCACCCTGTGCATCAAAGCCTGCCCGGTAGATGCCATCATCGGCAGCAACAAATTCATGCACACCGTGATCGAGCCGCTGTGCACCGGCTGCGAGCTGTGCATACCTGCCTGCCCGGTAGACTGCATCGAGCTGGAGATAGCCACCCCCGGCCGCACCGGCTGGCAGGCCTGGACCGCACCCGAGGCCGCGCAAGCCCTGGAACGCTACGAGTTTCATAGCTTCCACCGCAATAAGGTAGCTGGCTTACAGGCTAAAAAGCATGAAAAAACCCTGCAAGGCAAGCTAACAAACCTCCCCGCCCACAGCCGCATCACCAACCCTGTGGTGCTGGATAAAAAGCGTGGGTTTATAGAAGCGGCGCTGCAAAAAGCGCGGAATAAATCCCACCTTCGTTAAATACCTCACAAGAGTGCCGGTTTCGTCCGGGTGAGTTTCATTGGATGTTCGCCACTATCGATAAGATAGCGCAACGTCCAGCGCTGTGATGCGGGGGCCACATCACAGAGAAACTCATGACAACAAAAATCGCTTACCGCCTCGCAGCCATCGCGTTGCTCAACCTGTCCCTGGCCGCTTGCGGCGGCGGCTCGGATACAGACCCTGCCGGCGAGCTGCCCCATGTGACCGCAGTGCAGACCACTGCCTATAAACCCGCGCCAGCCGTCGCCACCACCAGCGCCAGTTTTTCTACCAGCACGGCAGACTTTGCCAACCCCGAGCGCGGCTTCTACGGCTGGGCGGGTGACGACTTTGTGACCGCTTTGGATCTGACCAGCGTGCAAACCGCCTACGCCAATGGCTACCGGTTGGTATTCGCCAAAATTGACATAGGCAACTACCGCAGCACCGATCTATCGGCCCAGTGGCTCAGCGCTCTGGCCACCAGCTTTGCCAGCGTGCGCGCGCAGGGCATGAAGGTCACCCTGCTGTTCAGCTACGACTATACGGCTGCGGGCAACGATGCCACGGCCGCGCAGATCAAGCGGCACCTGGAGCAGCTAGGCCCCATGTTGCAAGCCAACGCCGACATAGTGCCCTATATGCGGGCGGGTTTTATCGGAGCGTGGGGTGAATGGCACTCATCACAATCAGGCAACTCCTGCGGCTACAACTCGGGCGCCACCACCTGCGCTAGCGCCGATGCCAATCGCCTGGTGGTGCGTGATGCCCTACTCGCCAATGTGCCGGCCACGACGCAGATCGGGTTTCGCTTTCCACCGGACCTGCAAAAATGGTACCCCCTGCCCACCCAGCAAAGCCGCGCCGGCGTGCACAATGACTGCTTTTTGTCCGGCCCCACAGATTCCGGCACCTACCTGAGCAGCGCCGACCGCACCTACACCCAGGCGCTGACGGCCAATGCCGCGTTTGGCGGTGAAACCTGCGAAGGTGCCGAGACCCCGGTGCGCAACTCCTGCGCCGACATTTTGCTGGAAGGCGCGCAATACCATCTCGCCTGGCTCAACGCAGACTACGCTGCCTCCATCATTAACGCCTGGAAAACCGGCGGCTGCTACAGTCAAGTCTCTCGCACCATGGGCTACCGCCTGCAACTCGACGGCGTGAGCCATCCACAAAAAGCCACACGCGGCACAGCAGTGGCCGTGCAGATCGACCTGCGCAACGTCGGCTGGGCGCGCCTGTTCAGCGCCCGTAAACTGGTGCTTACGCTCAAGCACAGAACCACTGGTGCGCTCATCAGCGCCAGTGCAGGCAACCTGCAAACCCTGCCATCGCAAGCCAGCGCGTCCACCCGCATCAGCATCAACATCGCCATCCCTGCGGCAGCGACCCTCGGCGACTACGACCTGCTGCTCAGCGCGCCCGACGTGTACAGCAGCACCGCCAGCGACACACGCTTTGCGGTACGCTTTGCCAATGCGGACAACACGCCCCTCCTGCAAAGCTGGAATGCAGCGAACGCTACGTTCAAGCTGGGGACGAAGCTGAGCGTGCTGTAGAGTCCTTGCGTTGTTTCAAAAACAGCCCGCAGAGGGCGCTCCGCACGCCCCATCCATGACTTGAAGACGCTGCCCACGTCAAAGCAGATGGGGGTCAGGCCCGTCCCGCGAAGAGCCACCCACAGAACCCTCGCGGCTCGGGCACTTGGACTGCAAAAATCGCCATCGGCACAACCCGAACCGATCGGCAAGTAGCTACAACTGACGCAGTGTGGCTGGGGTGACTTCGGGAAATTACGCATAATTTTATAAATTTGAAAACGAAAATTCAGAATATCTCACTACCAAACCCGTAAAAACCAAAATAAGTCACTAAATAAACGTAAAAACACGATGCAAATTTGACTCATTTTGCCAAGGTACATAAATTCGCATAATTTAGTGCTCCTCCAGCGGTCGCCAACCGCCTTTGCGGCAAGAAAAAGTGCCGAGAAACACGGTTTTCAGGCTTTTTTAATATGGCAATAGGTCTGCAGCCCTTAAAAATTATGCGGGAGCAGCTCCTGTATGTGTAGCATGCTCAAATCGGTATGCAGGTGCACGCAGGCGCGTCCGGGTGCATACACAGGTCAGTCCCGCCCATGCGCATCTCGGCCGCGTGCACGGCGTCCGGCCGATGGCGATTTTTGCGGGCCAAGTGCCCAAGCCGCCCGCCAGCCCAGCCCTTCACAGTAGCCTGCCCCCCGCACTGGCAAAGCTACACCCAGTTAGCCGCCAACACAGGCTGCAAAGTCGTCGCGTAGTTGGCAGGCAAGGTGGTCACCCCCGCAGCAGGCGGAGTAAACGCCGCCATCGCGCTCACCAGGTTTTGCACTTGGCTGTCCAACAGAGTTTTGCCATCACCCGACCTGAACTGCTCCACATGGTATTGGCTGCCCAAGTACCAGTTGGTCATCACAAACTTGTCGGTCGTGCCAATGATGCTCACCTCAAGATTGTTCCCCACCTTGACAAACCATAGCTGGTTGTTGGCCACCGTCGCGTCAAACTTGGCGATATCCGTATTGCCCACGGTAGCGTCATTTTCGGTAATGGTATCTATGCCGTAGCCGCGCCCTAGCAGATAGGTATCGTTGCCCGTGCCACCCACCAGGCTGTCGGCACCCGCCTTGCCGTCCAGCGTGTCGTTCCCCGCACCACCCGTCAAGATGTTGGTACCGGTGTTGCCCACCAACACGTTGGCCAACCCGTTACCGGTTCCGTTAATGGCACCGCCGCCTGTAAGAGTCAAATTTTCAACATTTGCACCCAGCGTGTAGGCTATGCCAGCTTGCACCAAGTCAATGCCCTCATTGAGGTTTTCAGTAACTACATCGCCAACCACATCCACCACATAAGTGTCGTCGCCTGCACCACCCAGCATGGTGTCAGCACCGGCACCGCCATTGAGCACGTTGTTGCCAGCATTGCCCGTCAACACATTAGCTACAGCATTGCCTGTGGCATTGATATTGGACAAACCCGCCAATGTCAGGTTTTCAATATTGGTTCCCAGCGTCCAGTTCACACTCGCAATCACCGTGTCTGTGCCAGCGTTGGCAGCCTCAGTGGTGATATCTCCGGCGTTGTCCACATAGTAGGTGTCGTTACCCGCACCACCCACCATGGTGTCGGCGCCCGCACCGCCATTCAAAACATTGTTCCCTGCGTTACCGTTCAGTGTGTTGTTTAGCGCGTTGCCGGTTGCATTGACGGATGAGGCACCCGTCAGAGTCAGTATCTCCACATTGTCAGCCAGCGTGTAGCTGACAGATGCATTCACGGTGTCTGTGCCTTCTCCCAGGAGTTCTACGACAGTATCGCCCACATCGTCCACGGTGTAGGCATCATTGCCTAATCCACCCACCATCGTGTCCGCACCTGCGCCGCCATTGATGGTGTCATTGCCAGCCAGGCCATAGATCACGTCGCGCGCGGCTGTACCCGTGAGGGTATCGGCTGCTGTAGTGCCGTTGATAAAATTCGTGATGTCAAGAGAAAACCCAGTCGTAACAACGGCCCCTGCAACATCTGTAGCACTGACTTGGATAGACAAAACACCTGATGCTGTATTGGACGGTGTACCCGTAAAGGTGCGTGTGCTTGCATTAAACGCCAGCCAAGTGGGCAGCACAGCACCCCCAGCCAAGATGGCCCGCAGGGTCAACGTATCACCCACATCCACATCAGCAAACATATTCGCAGGCAAGACATAAGTAAAAACCTGCGTCTCTATGGCCTGTTGGTTCACCGCCGCAGTCAGCAAGGTAGGCGCATCGTTAGTGCCAGAAATCGTGATGGTTAAACTTGAACTCGCAATACCAGCCTGAAAACTGGCGTTATCAGACACGCTGTAGCTAAAAACATCCGTCACCGTTTGCCCAGCACGCAGCGTCTGTGTAGAACCATTTTGGGTATAGGTGTAGGCCCCGTTAGCCGCTATCACCAGTGTTCCATACTGCCCGGTAAAGCTGCCAGCAGCTACGACAGAGAGCACCGTGCCAGCATCCAGATCGCTGTCGTTGGCAAGCACATTGCCCGTCACCACAGCCACGTCTTCCGACAGGCCCGCACTGTCCACCACCGCAACTGGCAGGTGGTTCAACACCGACTCATTGAGCACCATACTCGAACCGTCGGCAAAGCTGATAGCATTCACCCGCTCGCTGGCGGTCTGCCAGCCCACTAAGGTGATCTGGTCGGTGCCGCTGCCTACCTTCACAATCAGGTTGCCATTCACCAGGCTGTAGCTCAGATCGGTTGCGGTGACACCAGCTCTGAACGACAAGGTGTTTTGCCCTTGCGTATCCACAATCGTGTCTTGGCCATCACCCAAGCCGAACCGGTAGGTGTCGTTGCCGTTGTCTCCGTACAGCACGTCGTTGTCGGCCCCGCCGCTGAGCACGTCGTTGCCGTCGCCACCGTACAGCACGTCGGCACCGGCACCGCCGCTGATCGTGTCGTTACCGGTGGTGCCGCTCAAACTGTCAGCGCCCGCCGTGCCCGCATACAGCTGGGCCTGGATGGCGGCCAGGTCCCATACCGTGCCGTCGGCAAACTCGAACTGCTGCACGCTGTTGTACGGGTTGACCGGGCTGCCATCCCGGAAGAAGCCGTTGAGGGTGATGCTGTCGCTGGTGCCTGCAATGGACACTTGCAGCGTCACGCCGCCCAGCTGGGTATCTGCCACCTGGCGCAGCACCAGCTCGCTGGGCGCGACCCCGGCCTTGATGCGCAGGGTGCTCAGCTTGCCTGCGCTGGTGTCGGTGGTAAAGCCAATCGTATCTTGGCCGTCGCCCCGGCCAAACAGGTAGACGTTGTTGCCCAGCCCGCCATTGAGGAAGTCATTGCCCGCACCGCCGTCCAGGGTGTCGTTGCCAGCTCCCCCGTAGAGGGTATCGTCGCCTGCATAGCCCATTAGCCTGTCATTGCCTGCGCCGCCATTAAATGTATTGTTGGTGCCGTCGCCAAACCAAATGTCGTTGGTATCGGTACCCACCGTCACGCTGGTATCGTACACATGCATGCCCGGCAACAGAGTGCGCAGCAACGAACCCGCTGGCAGTGCGGCTATCCACCCCCCCAACATGCTGATACCGGCAAAGTCCACCGCGTCCATGGTCGAGCCTGCGTACTGGTACAGCTCCACCAAATCCAGCACCGCCTTGCCTTCATCACCACTCTTGACCGTATTGAGCAGTGCTGTCAGCCCCGCCGTACTAAAGCTAATCCCATTGGCATCGATCACCAGCTCAATGCTGTCCAGGTAGGGCCGCAGACGGGTTTGCATCACCAGCGCGCCGTAGATGCTGTCTTCCAACTCTGCCCAGCTTTTGTTGATCAAATCTACCTGCGCCTGGCTCATTCGCACTGGCACGTGCCCCCCAGCTTTGGAACCGCCACCGCCACCACCACCACCACCGCTTGACAGACCAAATCCACCACCCGCAGGCTCGGTAAACTGAAAAAACTTATCCCCGTTGAACGCCTCCAAAAAGTTCAGCCTCTGCAAAAACTCAAACCCCGCCTGGGTCACCTGCTCCGTCAGCCCACTGCCAGTGGTCATCCCAGCTGGCAAGATATCAATCGTCCACAAACTAAATGACCGCTGTGTAGGGTTGGGCAATACCCAGCCTGTCGTCTGCGCCCAAGTACCTATCACCCCCTCCAGCAGCGCCCGCTGCCCTGCCCGCGTAGGCGCTGCCGCATACGCAGCCACCTGCTGCTGGAGCAAGCTGGCCTGCGGCGTGCCCAGGCTCATGGCCTCGCGCAGGTTGCGGGCTACGCCGCTGCCTTGCATCTGCGGCAGGGCCAGCGCTGCCGCTGTAGGCACGGGGTCGTCGGTGAAGGCGCGGTAGAAGTTGTTGCCCGCCAGCAGGTAGCTGCCCGTCAGCTGGGCAGAGCCGCTTTGCCCGGTGCTGCCGTCGCTGCGGGTAAAGCTGCCGCTGGC
>JAYVGI010000209.1:0-8522 GCA_043772355.1 Polaromonas sp. | reverse complement strand
AGCTCGTTGGCGATTTGCTTGGCTTCTTCGCCGGTGGGGCGGCTGCGCTTCAAGACGACGAAGGCGCTGATGGCCTCGCCTGTCAAATCGTCCGGGCGGCCTACGACGGCGGCTTCGGCTACCAGGTGGCTGCACGACACCAGGGCGGACTCAATCTCCATCGTGCCCAGGCGGTGGCCCGAGACGTTGAGTACGTCATCAATGCGGCCGGTGATGCGGAAGTAGCCACGGTCCACACCGCCTACAGCGGTGTTCCCGGAACTACGCACTGCGCCGTCGCCTGCCAGGTAGTATTTCCCGCCCATCTCGGGGGGGAAGTAGCTTTTCACAAAGCGGTCTGGGTCGCCCCAGATGGTGCGGATCATCGACGGCCAGGGGCGCTTGACGACCAGCATGCCGCCGGAACCGTTGGGTACATCAGCACCGATTTCATCGACGATGGCGGCCATGATGCCGGGCAGCGGCAGGGTACAGGAACCAGGAACCAGAGGGGTGGCACCGGGCAGCGGGGTAATCATGTGTCCTCCCGTTTCGGTTTGCCAGAAGGTGTCCACTATCGGGCAGCGCTCGCCGCCTACGTGCTTGTGGTACCACATCCAGGCCTCGGGGTTGATGGGCTCGCCCACGCTGCCCAAGATGCGCAGGCTGCTCAAGTCGCTGCGGGCAGGGTGCACTTTTTCGTCGCCTTCGGCGGCTTTGATGAGGGAGCGGATGGCGGTGGGTGCCGTATAGAAAATCGTGCACTTGTGCTTTTCTATCATCTGCCAAAAGCGCCCGGCGTTAGGGAAGGTGGGGATGCCTTCAAATATGATTTGTGTAGCACCGGCGGCCAGCGGGCCGTAGGCTACGTAGGTGTGGCCGGTGATCCAGCCGATGTCGGCGGTGCACCAAAAGATATCGGTGGGGCGCAGGTCAAACGTCCAGTCCATCGTCAGCTTGGCCCACAGCAGGTAGCCGCCTGTAGAGTGCTGCACGCCCTTGGGCTTGCCGGTGGAGCCGCTGGTGTAGAGGATGAAGAGCGGGTGCTCGGCACCTACCATCTCGGGGGCGCACACCTCGCTTTGGCCTTTCAGGGCTTCGGCAAAAGTGATGTCACGGCCTGCCAACATGTTGCAGGCGGTTTGTGTGCGCTGCATGACCAGCACGGTTTTAATGCTCTCGCAGCCGCCCATTGCCAGGCCTTCGTCGACGATGGCCTTCAAAGGCAGTTCTTTGCCGCCGCGCATTTGAAAGTTAGACGTAATCACCGCCACCGCGCCCGCGTCGATGATGCGCTCTTGCAGGCTCTTGGCGCTAAAGCCGCCAAACACCACGCTGTGCGTTGCACCAATGCGTGCGCAGGCCTGCATGGCCACCACGCCGTCGGTGGTCATGGGCATGTAGATCAACACGCGGTCACCTTTTTGGATGCCGCGTGCTTTAAGGGCGTTGGCAAACTGGCTGACTTTGGTCAGCAGTTCTTTGTAGGTCACCTTGGTCACCGCGCCGTCATCGGCTTCAAAAATGATGGCGGTTTTGTTCTCAGTCGCTGTGCCGATGTGTTTGTCCAGGCAGTTTGCCGACGCATTCAATGTGCCGTCGTCAAACCATTTGTAGAACGGCGCTTTGCTCTCGTCCAGAGTTTTGGTGAAGGGCTTGGCCCAGTTCAAGTTTGCGCGGGCCAGCTTGGCCCAGTAGCCCTCAAAGTCATCCGCAGCTTCTTTGCACATCGCATCGTATTGCGCCATGCTGGCAATGCGCGCGCCTGCGGAAGCGGCGGCGGACGGTGGGAAAACGCGGTTTTCTACCAAGACGGATTCGATAGCGGTGCTCATGGGTTTGTCTCCAAGCAGGGTTTGATTTGTGGCGTAATATCAGGGTTTGCACTTACTGGGTACTGACTTACGCGCAGCCTACTAATTTACCAGTCACAGGCCTGCCACGATCAGGCCACTACAATCCAGTCGTCGGTAAAAACCCGGCATCCCTTATTCTCTGCCCACTATGTCATCACCCCACAAAAACCCCAACAGACCCAAGGGCGGCATGCCCGTCTTGTCTAACTTTATTTTTGCCAGCCGCTGGCTGCAAATGCCGCTGTACTTGGGCCTGATTGCGGCGCAAGCGGTGTACGTGTTTCACTTTGGCCTGGAGCTGTACCACCTGATCGGCGCAGCCTTTGGCAGCCAGACAGACATTGACGCGCTGGTCAAAAGCATTGGCTATGTGTCCGATGCCAAGCTCACCAGCCTGAACGAGACCGTCATCATGCTGGTCGTGCTGGCGCTGATTGATGTGGTGATGATCTCCAACCTGCTGATCATGGTGATTGTGGGTGGCTACGAGACCTTTGTGTCCCGGATGAACCTGGAAAACCACCCCGACCAGCCCGAATGGCTTAGCCATGTCAACGCCAGCGTACTGAAGGTCAAGCTGGCCACCGCCATCATTGGCATATCGTCCATCCACCTCCTCAAAACATTTATCAACGCCGCCAACTACACTGACAAAGTGCTGATGTACCAAACCATCATCCACGTCACCTTCTTGCTCAGCGCCATGGCGATTGCCTACACCGACAAACTGATGGCGCGCGAAGACCACGAGGCCAAGAAGATTGATGGACGCGCCAACAACGACTAACCCCCCTAGAACAAGAGAATTTCAACCATGACCACCATCAAAGCCACCGACATCGTAGAAACCATCTCCGCCGCGCTGCAGTACATCAGCTACTACCACCCTGCCGACTACATCGCCCACTTGGCCCGCGCCTATGAGCGTGAGCAAGGCCCGGCGGCCAAAGACGCGATTGCGCAGATATTGACCAACAGTCGCATGAGCGCTGAGGGCCATCGCCCGATTTGCCAAGACACCGGCATCGTCAACGTGTTCCTCAAAATCGGCATGGACGTGCGCTTTGAAGGCTGCGCGGCCTTTGGCGATGGCGCGCTGGACGATGTGATCAACGAAGGCGTGCGCCGGGGCTACAACCACCCCGACAACACCCTGCGCGCCTCCATCGTGGCCGACCCGCAGTTTGACCGCAAGAACACCAAGGACAACACGCCCGCCGTGATCCACATCGAGCTGGTGCCGGGCAACAAAGTAGACATCACCGTTGCAGCCAAAGGCGGCGGTTCAGAGAACAAATCCAAACTCGTCATGCTCAATCCGTCCGACAGCATCGTCGATTGGGTGCTGAAAACCGTGCCCACCATGGGCGCGGGCTGGTGCCCACCGGGCATGCTGGGCATCGGCATTGGTGGCACGGCTGAGAAGGCCGTGCTGATGGCCAAGCAGGCGCTGATGGAAGACATTGACATGTACGAACTGCAGGCCAAATCCTCAAGCGGCGCGGTGCTGACCAAGACGGAAAACATGCGCCTGGAAATTTTTGACAAAGTCAACGCCCTGGGCATTGGCGCGCAGGGCCTGGGGGGCCTGACCACCGTGCTGGACGTGAAGATCAACATGTACCCCACCCACGCCGCAGGCAAGCCCGTGGCCATGATCCCCAACTGCGCCGCCACCCGCCACGCCCATGTGGTGATGGACGGCAGCGGAGCGGCCTACCTGACCCCACCGTCTCTGGACATGTGGCCTAACGTGCACTGGACACCCGACACGAAGAAGTCCAAGCGCGTAGACCTGAACACCCTGACCAAGGCCGAAGTCGCCAGCTGGAAGCCCGGCGACACCTTGCTGCTCAACGGCAAAATGCTGACTGGCCGCGACGCCGCGCACCAGCGCATCAAAGACATGCTGGCCAAGGGCGAGAAGCTGCCCGTAGACTTTACCAACCGCGTGATCTACTACGTGGGCCCGGTGGATGCCGTGCGGGACGAAGCCGTGGGCCCCGCAGGCCCCACCACCGCTACCCGCATGGACAAGTTCGTAGACATGATGCTCAGCCAAACTGGCCTGATCAGCATGGTGGGCAAAGGCGAGCGCGGCCCTACCGCCATCGAAGCCATCAAAAAGCACAAAAGCGCCTCCCTCATGGCCGTCGGCGGCGCAGCCTACTTGGTAAGCAAAGCCATCAAAACCGCCAAGGTGGTGGGCTTTGCCGACCTGGGCATGGAAGCGATTTATGAGTTTGACGTGACCGACATGCCCGTCACGGTAGCCGTAGATTCTGGCGGCACCAGCGTGCATAACACCGGGCCAGCGGAATGGGAGAAGCGGATAGCGACAGGGGAATTTAAGGGGATTGCTGTCGCTGCGAAGTGACGCTTTCCTCTTTATAAAATAAATTTGCACCAGTCAACGCTGTATTTATTGCATAGTTGGTGCAAATTATTTAAAATCATAGGCTTATGATCTATGAAAAGTACCAATACCTGCCATTTTCTGACGATGGACAACGCATTGCAGCTAATTTGGAACAAGCCTATAGCTTCTGGCTAGACTCGCGCCAAACACTGCAAAATCTGCCAACTTCAATGTATTGGGTTGATCGCGCAGACCGTCAATACCTCTACGCCAAACAAAACTCTACCGATAACGGGACAAGCTTAGGCGCGCGCAGCGAAGCAACTGAGCAACAACTGGCAAGCTTCACCGAAGAAAAAAAATTGGCGCAAGAGCGTGCCGCTTCAGCAGATGCACTCATTCAAACGCGAGCAGCTTTGTACCGCCGCTTGCGCATGCCTACCCTGCCAGACAAACAAGCTGAGATTTTGCGCAAGTTGGACATAGAAGGCTTGCTGGGCACAGATTTGATGGTCGTGGGCACCAATGCTTTTTCAGCATACGAATGGGCTGCCAACGCCATATTTCCGGTTGGAAATGAGGCTACGCAAGATTTTGATCTCACTTGGTGCCGTGGTACCCCCGCATCACTGATGTTAGCAGGAACAGAGGCCACACCACGGAAAAGCAAAACCCTGTTTAGCGTACTCAAAAGCATAGACTCCAGCTACAAAATCACGCCGCGCAAGCCCTACCAGGCCATGAATGCTGATGGCTACGAGGTAGAGTTACTTGCTGCGCCAAGCTGCCATCCCCTGCCCAAGGAAGAAGCTTTTGCTCCCATGCAGACACTGATTGAACAAGAGTGGCTGCTGTTAGGCTCACCTGTGAGTGCGGTAGTGGCCACCGTGCTTGGGCGTGCATGCCCTTTGACGGTGCCTGATCCACGCTTTATGGCATTGCACAAGCTTTGGCTGGCAGACAAACCAGAACGCAACCCGGCAAAACGAGACAAGGATCGCCGACAAGGCAATGTGCTTTTGGATGCGGTACGCCACTTTATGCAGGTTAGTCACCCTATCAATGTAGATTTCGTACTCGATTTACCGGAGGATCTTCGCCCGACATTTGAACAGTGGTGTGCAGCACGTCAATTCATCCCCCAGCCATGACCCATCCCATAGCCAACACCCCCATCGGCGTATTCGACTCCGGCATCGGCGGCCTGAGCATCCTTAAAGCCCTGCGCGCTGAGATGCCGCAGGAGAGCTTTGTCTACTATGCTGACAGCCTACATAACCCCTATGGCGAAAAGCCCGATGCGTTTGTCATTGACCGTTCGCGTGCCATCACCCAGCAGCTCATCGCGCAGCACCGCATCAAAGCGCTGGTCGTCGCCTGCAACACCGCTACCGCTGCGGCCATCCACCTGCTGCGCGCCGATCACCCGGGTCTGCCTATCATTGGGGTGGAGCCCGCCCTCAAGCCCGCCGTGGTCATCAGCAAAACCAAGCGCATCGCAGTACTGGCTACGCGCGGCACGTTGCACAGCGCCAAGTTCACCGCGCTGCTGGAGTCTATGCGCGGCCAAGCCGAGTTTATGTGCACGCCCTGCGACGGCCTGGCCGAGCTGATTGAGCACAGCACCGAGCACGAAGACACTACCCATTTAATAGCTGCTTGCGCACGGTATACGCTGGCTAGTGGCCCATTTGGCATAAAAAATGGCGAGATAGACACCTTGGTACTGGGCTGCACCCACTACCCACTGATGCTGAGCGCCTTTCGCCAAACCGTGGGCGAGCAAGTGTGCATCGTGGACAACGGCCAAGCGGTGGCCAAGCGGGTGGCATCACTGATCCATGCCAGTGAACCCCATGACGCGCTTGCAGACCATCCCACCACCATGCAATTCATCAGCAGCGGCAATATTTTGTCATTAAATCGCTCGGTAGCCCAATGGAATATAGCGTAAGAAGCTACTGAATAGATAGCACACAAAGCCTCATAGCTCAGGTCTTGTAACTCGCATCCATCCTGTCCAGCTTGCGCAGCAGCGCGGGCCACTCCATCAGCCCGTAGGGGCGGCGGGTGCTGGGTTGGTAGTTTTTCCAGGTCTCTTCCAGGATCGGTGCGGCCACTTTCACCAGCGGCGTGTTGCAGGCCATGGCGGCTAGCTGCGAATGGCAGGCCAGCTCGATGCGGTGCATCCAGTTAAACGCTTCACCAATGCTGCGCCCGACCGTCAGCGCGCCGTGGTTGCGCAAAATCAGCGCCTCGCCCTGCCCCAGGTCGCGCAAGAGCGAGGCCTGTTCTTCGGTGTCCAGCACCACACCCTGGTAGTCGTGGTAGCCAATTTTCAAAAAGCGCATGGCTGTTTGCGTGAGCGGCAGCAGGCCGCACTCCAGCGCCGACACTGCCATAGAGGCCCAGCTGTGCGTGTGGATCACGCAGGCCACTTCGGGCCGCGCCGCATGCACCGCGCTGTGGATGACGTAGCCCGCCAGGTTGATGCCGTAGTTCAAATCACCAAAATCGGGCGTGGACAAAATCTTGCCGGTGTGGTCAATCTTGATCAGGCTGGACGCGGTGATCTCCTCGTACATCATGCCGTAGGCGTTGATCAAAAACGCCCCCGGCTCACCTGGCACATGCGCCGAGATGTGGTTGGCCATCATGTCTGACATGCCGTAGATCGCCACCAGACGGTAACAGGCCGCCAGATCTACCCGCGCCTGCCACTCAGCGGGGGTGCAGCGCTGCTGCATGGAGGCAATTTTTAAATAACCGTTTTCAACCATCGGGGGCTCCTGAATCGTTCAGCTTGTATTTTCCACCATCCGCGTCCATCAAAAAAATTCTTCCGCATCTGTGGATGCATCGCCTTGTCCCTCGTCTAACCGCTGTTGAGCCGTATCCAATAGTTTGGCAAATGTGGGATAGAACTTATTCAGCTCTGCGGTGCCTTCATCCACCCAGGCCACGTTGAGCACATCAGCCACCGCACACCATGCAGGCTCCGGCCCGCTCGTCTGTTGGCGCAGTTGCATGCGCGGGTTGGGCAGGTAGTGGCCATTGAAGGTGCGCACCCAGAGCTGGCGGCTGGGTTGGTAGGTGCTGAGCGCCTCGGCCCGGGCCAGGACGTGGTTGACGTAGCTGCGCTTTTTACGCGCGGGTGCCCACAGATGGTCGGGCAGCAGGTCTAGCACGAGCTGTAGCGCATCGGCAAAAAAACCCTGCCGGTATCGGTAACGTGGAAAGTCGCGTACCAGGCAGTGCGAGGCATGGGTTTTAAAGCCCGCCAACATCAAACTGAGCACCCAGTACTCCGCCTGCTTGGGCTCCAGGCGAACCAGGCGGCCCTGGGTCTGCACATCCAGCACCCGAGGTGCGAGGCGCTCAAACAGGGCTGCAATACTGCGCTGCGCAAACTCTGGCTCCTCCAGCGCACGGCCCAGGGCGCACCACCAAGGGGTGTGGCCGTACTCGTCCTGGAGCTGCGGATTGGCACCCCGCGCCAACAGCGCATCGACCAAAGCCAGATTGCCCGCACGCGCGGCCAGCATCAGGGGCGAGCTACCGCTGGGGGCCAGGTGGTCTACCCCGTGCAGGTCGCACTGGCGCAAGATGTCCTTGAAGTTGTGCGCCATGTAGGGCTGTAGGTGGCGCTGGCGCAGGGCTACGACGGCTTTGCAAGACAAGTGCATCTGTTTTTCGTAGTCACCCTCAAAGTCAAAAGACACCGGCTCGCCAAAACCAATGCCCGGTGCCAGACTACGCGCGGGTTGGAACTGCGCCTGCTGAGCCAGCTGCACTACCCAAACCTGCTGGCCATGCCACAGGGCGTAGTCCAGCAGCGCCTGGCGCGGCTTGGTAGAGGGCTGGCTGCGGTCCAGGGCGCGCGGCAGTAGCTCGCGCATCAGCGGCTCCGACCACGGTGTCCAGGGCACGGGCTTGAACTGCAAAAAGCTCTCGCGGATGGCGCGGGCCTGCTCGTCCTTGCCCTGCAGCTCCAGCTTGCGCGCCTCTTGCGCCCACTCTTCGCGGGTGGAGGTTTGCACCGGTGCTGGCGCTGCCGAGCTGGAGGCCTGCACCACTTTGAGCCCCATCAGGTCCAACAAGGGATGCGCGGTGTCGCTCTCCACCAGCACCAGGCTCTCTACCGCCCGCGTCATGGCGACATACAGTGCGTTGACATAAAACTTGTAGAGTTCGAGCGACTTGTCTTCCTTGTTGCGGGCGCGGCTGTAGCCCAGCTCGTCCACCGCCAGGTCGGCTGCGCTGACACCATTGCACACCTCGGCATACGCAGCGCGCTGGCCGGACACCAAGCCGTGCAAGATCACATG
>JAYVGI010000208.1:0-9825 GCA_043772355.1 Polaromonas sp. | reverse complement strand
GCCTGACGTTGCTCAATCGGGTCGCGCTTGTCGTCAATAAGTTGGCGGTACTTTTTTGCCCGCTCTCTGGCCTCCGCAAGAGTCCAGTCGGCCAATGGGCCAAGCCCCATGTCGCGTGTCTTTTTGTCGATGGTGTAACGAAGTATCCAAGACTTCGTGCCGAACCTGCTGACTTGCAAATACAAGCCTCCGCCGTCGTGATAGAAGCCGGGGGTGCTTAGATTCTTTACCGCCAAAGCGGAAAGTCGGTCGCGTGCTCTACTCATTTTTTCTAACCATCATCGTAACCATTATTGCCTAACCACAATCCTAACCATATTTGGAAAGTTGATGGCACTATATCAGGTGAGACGATGCTGGACGAGTCGGATCAACCGAAACGCTATACTGGCGTGGCTTTTATACTTGTTTGGAGACGGCTTGAGTCAAACTTGGCCTCCCTGAGATTTGGCCCAAAACGGTCGTCCACTCCGCCAGTATGTAAAAAGCCACCTTCGGGTGGCTTTTTCTTTTTCAAATTGCGCATCGAGATTGCGAATTTTTCTATGACACCATCCCGCGCCACAGCACAAGGCATTACCCTGGGCATTGACTTTGGCACCTCCAACTCGGCGGTATCGTGGGCGCGCCCTGGGCAGAGCGCACAACTGGTCGCGCTGGAAGGAGCCAGCACTTCACTGCCCACCGCCTTGTTTTTTGACTCGGAAGAGCACCGCACCTACTTTGGCAAGCAAGCCATTGCGCAGTACTTGGCGGGGCACCCGGGGCGTTTGATGCGTTCGCTCAAGAGCCTGCTGGGCAGTGCGCTGATCCATGAACAGACCTTGGTGCAGGGCAAAGCGGTGAGCTACCAGGACATCATCGCGCTCTTTTTGCGCGAACTGAAAACGCGCACCGAGGCGCTGGGCCTGGGTGAGATCGAGCGCGTGGTGATGGGCAGGCCAGTCCATTTTGTGGACGACGATGCGCAGCGCGACCGCCAGGCGCAGGCCAGCTTGTTGCAGGCGGCGCAATCTGTGGGCTTTAAAAACATCAGCTTTCAGTTGGAGCCGATTGCCGCCGCGCTGGAGTATGAGCGGCATTTGGACAATGAGGCCAAGGTGCTGGTGGTGGACATTGGCGGGGGTACGTCGGACTTTTCTGTCATCCGTTTGGGGCCCAGCCGGGTGGGGCAACTGAACCGTTCTAGCGATATCTTGGCCACCAGTGGCGTGCATTTGGGCGGTACCGACTTTGACCACCAGCTCAATTTGCAGCGCGTGATGCCGCTCTTGGGTTTTAAAAACATCGGCACCAAAAACCGGGAGGTGCCCAGCGCGACGTTTTTAAACCTGTCTACCTGGCACAAGATAGGCGCGCTGCAAAGCCGCAAAGCGATTGCCCACGCCATGGAGCTGCGGCCGTTTTACACCGACCTGGCACCGCATGACCGCTTGATGACGGTGCTGCGTGGTGGCTATGGCCACAAGATAGCGGACGCGGTAGAGCAGGCCAAAATTACCACCTCATCGGGCAGCGATGCAAGCCTGGATTTGGCCTACATCGAGCCGCAGCTAGCGGCCACACTCAGCACGGCCCAGATGGCGCAAATTTTGCAGCAGATGGTGGGCAAGATTGTGGACACTGCGGTGCAGTGCGTGGCGCGGTCAGGTTTGACGGTGCAAGACTTGGATGCCATTTATCTGACCGGCGGCTCGTCTGCCTTGCTGCCATTGAAGGCCGCTTTGCAGCAGCGCTTTGAGGGCGCGCAGATGGTGACCGGCGACTTGTTTGGCGCAGTGGCCAGCGGGCTGGTCTACAGCGCGTAGCGTCCACTCCAAAATCACCCTTAACGCATCGCCACGCAGGTGCAGGCATCGAGCACTGCAGAGTGGCCACCCTGCTCGTGCGTCATGACGCAGCGACCGCTGTTCAGGCTAAGCCGGTAGCTGTCGGGCCTGCCGCGTACGCGGCCGCTGCGGGGCAGGCCTGCAGCATCCAGCGGGTCGGCGGCAACGATGCTCAGTAGGTCTTCGGCGGCAAAGGCCGCTGGTGTGAGCGCCACGGGGTAACCCCCGGCCCGCCCAGCCGCCTGTTGCATTTGCGCGATGCACGCAGCGTTGGTCCGGCTGGCCACCAGATGCGCGGGCACGGGCCCACTGGGCGCTGTCTGGCAGGCTGCCAGCAGCAGGCTGGCGCTAATTAGCATCGTACTGGGTATGGCATGTAGCATTATTTAACTCCCATGGGGCGACCCAGCAAGCGTACTTCTTCCAGCGGGCTGCGCAGCACCGGAAAGTCGCCATGCAAGGCTTCGGCCACGGTGGATTTTTGAATGCCAGTGCTCACTGCCGGACAAGTGCCGGTGCGCATATAGGTCAGCGCACCATTGAGCATCAGCTCGGCGGGGTCGCCGCGCTGCTTGGACAGGTCATCGGCCACTTGGCAGGTGGGGGCAAAGCCGTCTGCGTAGTCCCCAAAACCGGCTGCATTCACGCCCTGGAACTGCATCGCTGCATAGGAGGTGCCACAGTTGTCCTTGTAGGAAAAACCATACGGTTTGCCGCAGGTGGTGCTGCCAATGCGAATGACTTGCATAAACGGCGACAGAGCGTTGATGATGGATTCACTGGCCGAGCAGGTGCCGCTCTTGGTCAGCACAAACACGCGCTTGAGCCCCAGCTGCGGCAGTGCCTGACCTGCGGGTAAAAGATTGGGAGCAAAGCCCACGCTGGTCTGCTGGAAGGTGTCGGCTACGTTGCAGTAATTGAAAGGATTTTTGTCGTTGCAAGTGAGTTTCTCAAATGTTTTGCCTGCCAGCGTGGCATCGCCAATCATCCAACCCAGTGCACTCGATATGTCCAAATATCCGCCGCCGTTATAGCGCAGGTCCAGCACCAGTTCGTTCACGTTTGCAGCCTTGAGCCGTGTCACGGCATCAAGCAGTTGCTTTTCTGCGCTGGCAATACTGAACGAGTTGAGCACCAGGTAGCCTACGGTTTTGGTTCCATCGGTGATCACGGAAGCCAAGGGCACGGGCGCTACTGCGATGGTGGTTGACGACGTGATGTTGACAACCCGCGACGTGCTGGCGTTAGCCGCCAGCAGACCAAAGGCGGTTGTTTTACTGGCCGCAGAGGGAAAGATGCCAGCATTCAATTTGGCAGTACCCAGGCTCGTGCTGTCGCTGATATCGACCCCGTCCACCGAGGTCACCGTGTCGCCGCGTGAGACGCCGGCCAGTTGGGCCGGGGAGCCCGGCTCTACGTAAAGTACCCGCAGCAAGCGGGGAGGTGTGTTTCGGATGAAGGTGAAACGGATGCCGTAGCCCACCGCAATGCCCGACTGCAAAGCCAGCAAATCCGCCGTCGGCGTGGTGAAGCTGAACTGGTCTACCAATTTGCCTGACGGCGTGGTTTTGGGGGTTTTCAGCGCTTCAAAGTAAGCGTTGAGCGTATTGGGCACACTGTTGCCGTAGGCGGCCACAGCGAAGTCATCGGCGTTCACCACAGGAGTGTCTTTGTACCAAAGGTAGGTCTCGTCGATGAAGGAGCGTATCCACGCCTTCTCGGTGGCCAGAGAGCCAGCACGGTCCTTGGTGGCCGGTCGCGCAGCGACGCACTGCTGCTCAAGCGACGAGCTGGCTGCAAAGACAGAGGGCGATCCTGAGCCACCCCCACCGCCGCCGCCACAAGAGGCCAATAGGCCACCAACCAGTGCAAGCGCCAGTACCTTGGTGAAAAGCACCGGTTTTGGGCGAATAGATTCAGTGTGCATGTCGGTTTCCTCGCTGCAGTCCGATAGACCACCATGGCAATAATCTTAACAGCCTAGCGGCGACCTGCCAGGCGGGCAAACGTCAACACCCCGGTGCTCAGTGCCGTACCCAGCACAATCACCGCGCCAAAAGTGATCATGGCGGGGGTGACCACCTCGTTTAAAAATAGGCCACCATAGGCCACGCCAAACACCGGAATGAGAAAGGTGACGGCGACAGCCCTGGCCGGCCCGGCCCGCGCGATGATGCGAAAGTACAGCACATAGGCTACGGCAGTGCAGAAAAACGCCAGCAGAGCGATGGCAACCCACGCTGTAGCAGAGGGCATTTGCGCTGGCATGTGCGTTGCAGCCGGTAGCAGCAGCAACAAGGTAGCCCCCAGTTGGCTGCCGGTGGCGCTGGCCAAGGGCGGCACCCCGGTCAAATACTTTTTCGTAAAACTTGCCGCTATGCCATAGCACAAGGTGGCGGCCAGGCAGGCCAGCACTGCCATGCCGGGCGATGCCGCACCTGCCTTGAAGGTGGCTTTGTCCCAGGCCAGTGCGGCCACGCCTGCAAAACCAATCACCAAGCCCAGTATGCGCAAGGGCGTAGGCTTGTCGCGCAGCCACACCCAGGCCACCACCGCGCCCCACAGCGGCGTGGTGGCGTTCAAAATAGCGTTCAGCCCGGTGCTGATGTGCAGCACCGAAAAGCCAAATAATACAAACGGAATGCCGCTGTTGAGTGCGCCCACAAACAAGATGGGCTTGATATGCTGGCGCAGCGCCGCAGCCTGGCCGCGCCACACCAGCAGGGGTAGCAAGAACAGCGAGGCCAGCAGCACCCGAACAAAGGCCGTCGCAAAGGGCCCAAACTCGCTAGCCCCCAGCTTCATCAGCAAAAACGAGCCGCCCCATATCGCGGCTAGCAAGACGAATTCAAAAGCAATGGGGGTATTCATGGGCTGAGTATGCATGGGCCAGCGCGGCCATGCGGCGTGCATTGATGACGAGGGTACTGGGGATTGATGCGCACAGCGCCTAAAGCAAGCATGCCTGCGCGTCCGAAGTGCCCAACACCACGCCTTCCAGTTGCAATAGCGCCGTCTTGCGGTCCAGCCCGCCCGCATAGCCCGTCAGCGCACCGCCCGCTCCTAGCACGCGGTGGCAGGGCACGATGACGCTGATGGGGTTGCGCCCCACCGCAGCGCCCACCGCGCGTACCGCTTTGGGGTTGCCAATGCGCTGGGCAATGCTGCCGTAGCTGCTGTGCTGGCCGCTGGCAATGGTCAACAGCGCCTGCCAGACCGATTGCTGAAAAGGCGTGCCCACGCGCAGGTCCAGCGGCAGGTCAAATGCGCTGCGCTGCTTGGCAAAGTACTGGTGCATTTGCTGCTGGGCAAGGTCAATGACCGGGTTGCGCCCTGCGGGCCAGCCGTCCATAACGGGCATATGCTTTTGGCCCTCAAACCACAGGCCGCACAGGCCTTGGTCAGTGGCCGCCAGAAAGATGTTGCCTAGCGGTGAGGTGGCGCGGTGCAACAGGGGAAAAGTGATGGTTTTCATAGTCAAAATAGACCTCTAAGCCAATAAAGTATCGCGGGAGAAGCTACTAAATATATAGCGCACAGGAAGACGCTGAATGCACTTGCCGCGCCCGTTCGGCGGGCTGTACTTAGCCAAAAGTGGACAACGATGCGCCCTCATGTGCTGCCTCCTGGCAAAGAGTGCCAAGCCCGCAGCACAGCGTAGCTGCGCCAAGGCCGCCAGGCCTGCGACGCGGCCTCGGCGGCGCGGGCGGGGTGCTTATCACAGCGCACACCCAGCGCGTTGTGCAGCGCTACGTCACCCGCTGGGAAGGCATCGGGCCAGCGCAGGGCGCGCATGGCAATGTACTGCGCTGTCCAGTCGCCAATACCGGGCAGGGTTTTGAGTTGCTCGATGGTAGCCAGTGCGTTAGCGGGCGTGTTCAGATCCAGCGCGCCACTGTCCACTGCGCGCGACAGCGCGATGATGGCCGCTTGGCGCTGCTTCACAATGCCTAGCGCGCCCAGTGCGTCGGGCGTGGCCTGCGCCAGCGCGCTGGGCGTCGGGAACAGGCGGGTAAGCGCGGGGTAGGGTGTGGCAATGGGCTGGCCAAACGTGTCTGCAATGCGCTGCGTGAGCGTGCGGCCCGCAGCCACCGTCACCTGCTGGCCCACGATGGCGCGCAGCGCTACCTCATAGCCGTCAATGCAGCCAGGCACCCGCAGCCCTTCAGTGCCTGCAAAGTGCGCGCCCAGCACGGCGTTGATGGCCTTGGGGTCGGCGTCCAGGTCCAGCGCGGCGCGCATGCGGGCGATGACCGTGGGCAGCACATGGCCCAGGCTGTCGCTTACCTCTAGCTGCACCGCGCTGCGCGCGGTGTCAAAGCCAAAACGCACCCAGCCCGCATGCTGTTTGCCTGCTATTTCTATGCCAAAAGTGCGTGCAGCCCAATGAATAATCGCGGGAGCAGCTACTGTTTCGATAGTGCTGAGTTGGCGCTTGCGGATGAAACTCAGGAGCGCATCTACGTCATAGGGTGGGCGGTAGGCCATCTGCACGCGGATGCTGCCTGCCAGCGCCTGGGCCGCTTTGCCACCAGCGTTGCCATCTTCTGGGCTGCCACGGCGCAACTGCGTAGGGCTAAACCGGTAGTGCTGTAAAAACGCCGCGTTAAAACGCCGCAGACTGGCAAAGCCGCTGGCCTGCGCTATCTGGGCCATCGGCAAACGGGTGTCGGTCAGCAACTGCTTGGCCGACAGCAGCCTGCGGGTTTGCAGATACTGAACTGGCGACACACCCAGGTGCGCCTCAAATATGCGCCGCAAATGCCTATCGCTCACCCCCAGCCGCGCCGCCACGCTGGCCACCGTGGGCAAGTCAGGCGCGGCATCCGCCTGCGCAGTGCCGCTGAAAAAGTGGTCTAGCAAATGCGCTGCCTGCAAAGCCAGCGTGTGCGAGGCATCTTGGGTGGACCACACCAGCGAATGCGGTGCCAGCTCAGGTCGGCAGCGCATGCAGGGCCGAAACCCCGCGCTCTCGGCCTGGGCCGGGTGGCCAAAGAACCGACAGTTTTCCCGCTTGGGCGCTTTCACCCGGCACACCGGGCGGCAGTAAATGCCAGTGGACGTCACACCGGTAAAAAAGCAGCCATCAAAGCGCGCGTCACGCCCCAGCATGGCTTGGTAATAAGCGTCGTCGTCGTTCAGCGTCATGCCCAGATGGTACGCCGTTTGGCAGGTAAGGCTAGCCGTTTTCGGACATGTGAAGCGTGCTCCTCAATCTTCATCATCGTTTGCTGGATTGAGAATAGGGCTACTCACTAAAGCGTAGCGCCTCATCTAAGCAGGGCAGTGGGGTACACGGGTTTTAGCCAAAAATTGAGAAATTATGAGGATTTTCAGGCTATAGAGCTGCCAGGCGTAGGAAATCTGCCCCACACGCCGTCTACCGACCATCTTCGGTTAAACAGGTACTCCCCATTCCATAGCGGCTCCCGCATTTTTCTTGCTGGCTATAGCGCAATAAGATCTAAAAACAGCGCTCAAACAGGTAAATTTTCAGCGCCCAGCCGATGCTCAGGCTTCCAGAGCTTGCCGAAGGCTCGAAAACAGCGATTTCGATCTGTTTTTTAGTATCTATCAGCTATTGGCCAGCAAGAAATATACCTTATCCGCTACGTAATACATAGCGAAAAGGTTCACGTGAGGAGCGGGTAATCGCGGTTCTGGCGGCTAAAACGCCTTGGAGCACCATAGAAGCTGAAAACTTCATACCCCAAATTATTGAACTTATCCCGTGTACCCCACTGGCCAGCATAGACGGAGTGCTACGGTAAAGAGAGTGAATCCATTGCCAGAGCGCAAATTCCTCCATCACCGCAAGGTGGCGAAGGCAGATTGGAAATCTTCAAACCAGCGAAGAAGTGTGACCAAGCCAGGACAGACATCCTGAAAAGCCCAAGAGGAAACGTGACCAACTACCAGCAGGTATCTTCAAACCCCACAAACACAGTGACAAGGCCTGCGCAAACAGCGTGATCCGCTCAAGCGCAGCGGGTTTATTACAATGGCCGCACCACAACAGAAAGTTCCATTCCCCATGCAAGTTAGCACTGCGGCGTTTAAAGCCTACGACATTCGCGGCATCGTGCCCGCTGCGCTGAACGAACCTATGGCCGAGGCCTTGGGCAAAGCCTTTGGTACCTGCGCGTTGCGCGAGGGGCAAAAGGCGGTGGCGGTAGGGCGCGATGGCCGTTTGAGTGGCCCCGCTTTGGTCGCGGCCCTGACGCGCGGCCTGGTGGCTGCGGGGGTGGACGTGATTGACGTGGGGATGGTTACCACGCCGATCCTGTATTTTGCGGCCAACACCCTGTGCGAGAGCGGTATCCAGGTCACGGGCAGCCACAACCCGAAGGACTACAACGGCTTCAAGATGGTGCTGGGCGGCCGGGCGATATATGGGGAAGAGATTCAGGGCCTGCGCCGCATGATCGAGGACGAGACCTGGCTATTGCAAAGCGGCGGGCGGGTGCGCAATATCAATATCGAGGCACCGTACCAAGCTCGTATTGTCTCGGACATCCAGCTCAAGCGCCGCATGAAGGTGGTGGTGGACTCGGGCAACGGTATTGCGGGGGCTACTGCGCCCGCTATTTTGCGTGCCATCGGGTGTGATGTGACCGAGCTGTACAGCGAAGTGGACGGCACCTTTCCTAATCACCACCCAGACCCGAGCAAGCCAGAGAACTTGCGCGATGTGATCCACGCCTTGCAAACCACCGACGCAGAAATAGGCTTTGCCTTTGACGGCGATGGCGACCGCCTGGGCGTGGTGACCAAAGAGGGTAATGTGATTTACCCGGACCGCCAGATCATGCTGTTTGCGCAAGACGTGCTCTCGCGCGTACCCGGCGGCACGATTTTGTTTGACGTGAAATGCACCCAGCGCCTGGCTCCGTTCATCGAGGCCGCAGGCGGCAAAGCCATGATGTACAAAACCGGCCACTCACTCATCAAGGCCAAGATGAAAGAAGTGAACTCGCCTTTCAGTGGCGAGATGAGCGGGCATTTGTTCTTTAAAGAGCGCTGGTTTGGCTTTGACGATGGCACCTATGCGGGTGCGCGCTTGCTGGAGATTCTCAGCGCTTCACCTGATGCCAGTGCGGTGCTCAATGCCTTACCCACCAGTTTTTCAACCCCTGAGCTCAACGTGCCCTGCGCCGAGGGCGAGCCGCACCAAGTGGTGGAGCAGTTGCTCAAAGTAGCCAAGTTTGATGCCCCCGCCAAGGTCTCC
Source organism: Polaromonas sp. (assembly GCA_043772355.1). Classification (GTDB taxonomy): domain Bacteria; phylum Pseudomonadota; class Gammaproteobacteria; order Burkholderiales; family Burkholderiaceae_C; genus JAAFIP01. Next base: position 768 of record JAYVGI010000208.1, on the reverse strand, counting down.
AGCATTGACGGCCTGCGGGTCGATTGGCCGGACGGCTTTGGTCTGATTCGCGGCTCGAACACCACGCCGGTGCTGGTGCTGCGTTTTGAGGGGCATAACGAAGTTGCGCTGCACCGCATTGAGGCCACCATGATGGCGCTACTGAAAACCGTGAAACCCGATGCGCGGGTAGAAGCGCCTGCGCATTGACATCGTATTGACTTCCCGCTACATCATGACAAGCCATAGCCCTTGCGTTGGGAGCCAGGTTGCTTTTGCGCGAGGGGCTTTTGTACGAGGTCTGCGGGGATGGGCTTTTGTACGGGACCAGGCCGGCGGTGCACTTAGCTCCGCGGCTGTCCCCCGCGTCTGCCTAGAGCAGACAGCTCCTTTATGCCGCTGCGCTAAGTGCACCACCGACCTGATCTTGCGAGTGTGGTGGGCGTTCCACCGTTGGGCCGGTCTGGTCTTGGCAGCATGGTGGACGTTCCACCGCTGGTGCAGACACCATCTCCCCAGCGACGCGGGTATTGCATCTACGCAGACCCACACCGCTGGCTGCCCAGGCGCTTGGCTTGGACGGCGTAGCGGCATCAAGGAGGAGGCAGCGGCCCTAGGCCGCAACGGGGGACAGCTGCGGAGCCAAGTGCACCGCCGACCTGATCCCCGTACCAAACGAAGTGCACTCCCGACCAGATCCCGACCAAAAGCCCAGCGCCTACCAGCGCACCTAGATCATCCCCGCACCACCCGGTTCGGGCACTTGTCCTTCGTGCAGTTAGCGTACAA
>JAYVGI010000207.1:0-33296 GCA_043772355.1 Polaromonas sp. | reverse complement strand
TGGTACCAAAGCCCGAGTCCTCTCAAACTGATGATTGACCGCTTGGTCTGCGCAGACGGTGGCAACGCCGACCCCACGTCTACCGGAGGTAAAAAAGCCAGCATGGCCAAAGAGCTGGAGTTGGCAGGCTGGGACTACCCCAAGCACCTTGCCGGACGGGTGTATGGGCTGGTGGTGCATGGTGATGTAGCGGGTGTCGAAGGCTCACGCCGCGCCCTGTCAGACTGGCTTGACTGGATGGGTTTTATCGACGCAGGCACGCAAGCACGCCTGGACCGCTACATTGGTTACTACGAACCCTATGCCACCAGCCACGAGGCGTTGGACAAAGATGTCTCCATTCAGGAAGAGGTGCGTAACGTAGCCCGTTCGGTAGCCAAAGCCGTGGTGGAACTGCGCGCAGGCAGGCTGCAAGCTGCCCAGCCCATCTTGTCGCGCCCTCGGCCCAAATAGCCATGAGCGGAAAACCACCCCGCCCTGATCGGTACACGCCGCCTGCCCCATCCAGCACGGCCACCACGGTCATTGCTGCCTTGGCAGTTATTGCGGCCTTGTGGTGGGGGCAGCGCTTTTTGATCCCCATCGTGGCCGGACTCATGTTGGCCATGCTGGTGATGCCCATCACGGTGCGCCTGACCGGCTGGTTGCGCAGCGCTGCAGCAGCAGCGGCCTTCACGCTGGCCGTGGTCATGGGTGCCATGGCGCTCAGTGCGATGGCGTTTGGCAACCAGTTGGTGCGCGTAGTAGAGCGCGCACCCGACATGATCAGCATGGTGGCGCAGCAGCTGGCTGAGCGTGACCCGAATGTCGACTCGGTGTTAACGCGCGCACGCGGGGCCTTGCACGAGCTAGACCGCGCCGCCGACCAGATGGTGGCAGGCAAACCGCTCGCTCGGCCTGGCAGGCGGGCCGCAGCGCCTGCTCCTGCAGCATCGGCCACTGCGCCCAATAACAGCATCACCACCGGTGCTACCGTCGTCTTGCGCGATACCGCGGTAAGTGGCTCCAATGTACTCATGGGATTTTTTGGCAACCTCACCATCATCTTCTTTATCGCCTTCTTTGTATTGACCGGCGGCAAGGTGTTGACAGAGAAATTTCTGGGCCTGTGGAGCTACCGTGCCGATGTGCACGCCCACGCGCAGCGGGCGCTACTTGAGTGCGGAAGGCAGATACGCATCTACTGCGGCGTGCTCATCGTGACCAATGTAGTTATCGGTCTCGCCGTCTGGATCGCATTCTCGCTGGCGGGCTTACCCGATGCCGCAGGTTGGGGTGCCGCCGCAGCGGTTTTGCACCTCGTGCCGTATCTGGGCATGGCCCTGCTGATCACCCTGGGTGCCGCCGAAGCATTTCTGGTGCACGAGACGATAGCTGCAGCACTTGGCATGGGCGGCTTGCTGATGGTGTTGTCCACCATGATAGGTACCTTCGTGACCTTCTGGTTGCAAGGCCGTGCCGCCAAGATGAACCCCGCCGCCATGTTTGTGGGCCTGGTGTTCTGGGGTGCCTTGTGGGGCATTTGGGGGCTATTCCTTGGCCCGGCGCTGGTAGTTCTGCTGAAAGTTGCTGCAGAAAATTCACGCCATGGGCCGCACCTTGCAAAATTGATGCAAGACTGATATGTATCGGGCTGTAGCACTTTAAAATATTGCGGGAGAAGCTATTGAATAAATAGTACTTAAAGATACCCGTCCAGGCTTTTGTCATGTTGCGGAGGCGCGAGTTTGAAGATGTCTCGCCTCGCTTGGCCGCCATTTCTATGCAGGTGCGTCAATATCTGCCACCCGTACCAGTTTCTTGTTCACAAACTCCTGTATGCCCAGGCTGGACAACTCGCGTCCATAACCAGAATTTTTAATGCCTCCGAATGGCAGATCGGATGCCGTCCACGTAGGGTGGTTCACAAACACCATGCCAGAATCAATTTGGCTGGCTACGCGCTTGCCACGGGCAATGTCTTTGGTAAATACCGAGCCGCCCAGCCCAAAGTCAGAATCATTGGCCAGCTTGATAGCTTCGGCTTCGTCTTTGACCGTGAACATGATCGCTACAGGACCAAAAAATTCTTCTCTGAACGCGGGATTGTCTGGCTTGATATCAGCAAGTATCGTGGCCTGCATGAACCACCCTGGTCTGTCCATACGCTTGCCGCCCATCACCAGCTTGGCACCATGTTCTACGGCACGTTCAACCTGTTTGAGTAAGCCCGTCAGCGCCGACTCGGTTGACAGTGGTCCCAAGGTAGTGCCTGGATCCATGGGGTCACCAGGCTTGAGACTTTCCATAGCCGTTTGAAATTTCCCAAAAAAACTAGCTGCCAAAGACTCCACCACGATAAAGCGCTTGGCCGCGATGCAGCATTGCCCCGTATTGTTCATCTTGGCCCACATAGCCCATTTGAGGGTTTTTTCCATATCCGCGTCTTCCAGCACGATGAAAGCATCGTTACCGCCCAGCTCCATGGTCGATTTTTTCATGCTTTTACCGGCTTGCTCAGCAACCCGTTTGCCTGCTTCCACACTGCCTGTCAGCGCCACGCCTTTGATACGCGGATCGTCGATCACGCGGTTCACTTGGTCGTAAGAGATCATCAAATTCGTGTAGACGCCTGCGGGTGCGCCAGCATCCAGCCAAAGGCGTTCAAACGCCTGTGCACACTGCGGCACACAGCCTGCATGCTTGACCATCACCACGTTGCCCGCCATGATGTTGGGTGCCGCAAAACGAACCAGTTGGTAATAGGGAAAGTTCCAAGGCTGCACGCCAAATAACACGCCCAGCGGCGTACTCTCCACTGCGGCTTCGCCAGAGCTCGGCTTGAGCTGCACGGGTGCCAGGAAAGCCTCTGCGTGCTCAGCGTAATAGTCAATAATGTCTGCGCATAGCACCACTTCACCTAGGGACTCTTCCAGGCGCTTCCCCATCTCCAGCGTCATGAGGCGCGCCATCGCATCGGCGTTATCGCGCATGCCTTGGGCAGCCTTCCTGGCGATCGCTGCACGGTGGGCAAAGCCGGTACTGCGCCAACTGCCATAGCATGCCTCTGCAGCAGCGATAGCCGCTTCCAGCGCTTTATCGTTCATTTCGTCAAAAGTCTTAACAAGTTTTCCATCGTTGGGGTTAATGCTTTGGTAGGCCATGGGCTGGGTCTCTAAAAATGGATCGACTTTCCATCCTATGTTTCGCAACGGTGGCACGCCATCAGCCGGTGCTCCAAAGCGTTGTAGGAGATCGCGCTACACCTTAAAGCAGCGTCAATGAAAAACACGGGAGTTGACCCTGGGCTGTCCAAAGTGGGCTTGCGCACAGACGGCGCAGCTTGGTTGGGCGTAGCCTGTTGCCTGTTGCACTGAAAGAGAAGACCCCATGCCCGGTACACAATTTGAACGCGTTATTCCACGGCCCGCCATCACCATGCTGTGCCTGCTCATGGCTTGTCTTTGCGTGGTCTTGTGGCCTGCGCCTGCCCATGCGCAGGCTGCGGAAGATTTACTAGCCAAACATGCGGCCCTCGCTAACCGTTTGAAATTTAACCAGTTTCAACGGCCGCTGGTATTGGAATCATCAGAGACAGCTAACCAGATCAGGGGTGACATTTACGCCGTGATTGATTACCCATTTTCTGTGGTCAGCGCAGGGCTGAACAGCCCAGAACATTGGTGCGATGTCATGTCGCTTCACATCAACACCAAATATTGTCGCGCTGAGCAGGCATCTGACGGCGCGGTACTTAAAGTCAACATTGGCAAGAAAACCCCTGAAGAACTGGCCACCGCCGCGCGGGTCTATTTCAACTACACGGCCTATGCGGTAACGCCCGAGCATCTGGATATTCGCTTGAGTGCCAAAGACGGGCCTATGGGAACCAGCAACTATCGCATCACGCTCGAGGCAGTGCCCCTGGCGAGCGGCAAAACATTTTTGCATCTAACCTACGCCTACGCTACGAGCTTGACCGCCCGCGTGGCCATGCGTGCCTATCTGGCAACGATTGGTGCCGACAAGGTGGGGTTCACACCGATTGCCAATACTGCCGCCGGGGCGGGGCAGTTCATAGGCGGATTGCGCGGCCTTACGGAGCGTAACACCATGCGGTATTACCTTGCCATCGACAGCTATCTGGAAGCCACCGCCGAGGCACCCGCCAGACAGCTGGAGAAGCGATTGCAGAGCTGGTTCACGGCAGTCGAGCGGTATCCACGCCAGCTGCATGAGATGGACCGCGACGCCTACATCGCGATGAAACGCAGCGAGTACCTGCGCCAACAAACCGAAAATTAAGGGTGTAGGTGATTTGCAGTGGGTTGTGCCGTGGTGTGGACATCAGCCGACGGACTGCTCCACTTTGACTGGCGCATCCAGATGAGTCTGGTGCTCTGGGGTCGCGGGTCGCCTGGAAACTGCGTTACTCACTAAATAGTAGCACTCCGTCTATGCAGGCCAGTGGGGTACATGGGTAAAGATTGAAAATAGGGCACCCGGTACGTTGGGTAGCCGCTTTTTACCGAAAACCTGCCTGGCGGGCTTCTTGCGGTGCATTTCTGGCCGTGGGGGCACTACTTATTGCATAGCTTATCCCGCACTATTTTAGAGGGCTACAGGCATATAGTGATCTGAAAATAGCGGCCCACGCGCAGGCGCGCTGCGAGGGCTGTGCGAGTGACGCTGGGCGTGGCGAGGCAGCCAGACCAGAGCAAACGGGGTCACAGTTCAGGGCGGCCCAACCGCCGGAGCGCGCAAATGCCTGCCGCGAGCGGGCCCATGGTGTGCATGATTTCCCATGGCTGATCACGTAGCCCCTCAAATAGCTACTTGCGCTCATTTTTGAAATATTATGAAAGCAGCCGCTGCCAATTGGGCGTAGACGATGCGCTACCTTCATGAAGACTGCAGAGAGCGCAGCCGTACCTTGCTGCAGGTGCCCACATCAGCGCAGGCCGAAGAATGACAACACAGCCACGATGATGACGATTGCGCCAACCAGATAGACGATACTGTTCATGGAGTACTCCTTTGTATAAGACATGAGAAAGGTTCAGATTTGTCAAATGGACAGACAGGCGATCCGGACTTGTGCCGCACTTGGCTGGGCTGCGGCAGGGCCTGATACTGTCTGTCCACAAGCAAGTTCTGCACTCAGTTGTTGACCCAGACATCCACGCGGTTGCCATTGTTCAGGTTGGGGTCGGTGAAGGCACCGCGCTGGATCCTGGCAGTCGGTACACCAGCATTGCGCAACGCGATGGCGACACTGTCCATATAGCTGCGGGACGGTCCGGAGAGCGTGACTTGGGTGGACGGGTTCTGCTGCATATAGTTGGCAATTTCCTGGGCTTTACCATTGTCAGAGGCCAATATATTGGCCCTGTTGCCGCTGAAGGTGTAGTTCCACGACGGTGCCGCCATGCCCATGGCGCCGGTAGAGCCTCCCATGCCTTGCGCACCCGTCTGGCCTACGGCACCTTGCGGTCCGGTCGAGCCGGTCGCACCGGTTCGCCCTGTCACGCCAGCCATCTCGGTAGACCCGGTAGCACCTGTATAGCCAGTGGAGCCCTGTGCCCCGGTGGCACCTGTGGCACCGACTGGACCCGTGGGGCCTTCGCGCGAAGGGCCTTCAGCGCCTCGGCTGCCCACCACGCCTTGGATGCCCGTAAGGCCTGTGGCACCGGTGGCACCGACTGGGCCAGGCATACTGGCGCCTTGCGCGCCGGTATCACCGGTCATGCCTTGCGCGCCCGTCGCGCCGGTTGCACCTGTGGGGCCTGCGCGTCCCACCACCATGCGTCCTTCAACACCCGTAGCCCCCACCGGGCCCTGCATGCCTTGCGCGCCGGTCGCGCCGGTCGCGCCAGTGGGTCCGATGAGCGCCACACCGATGGGGCCGGTGTCGCCGGTGTTTCCCTGCGCGCCTGTGGCACCGGTGGCGCCAGTTGCGCCGGGCGGTCCGACATAACTGATCTCCACGGGTTGCTGGTAGCCATTGCTGGCGGTAAGAGCTGGTCGGCTACTGCAGCCTACCCCAACGATGGCGGCCAACGCCAATAAAAGCGTGGCCATGGCTTTTGCAGTTTTCATGAGAATATCCTTTGGATAAGTAAACAAATTGCGCACGCTATTACCAATGAGACTGCAGCCGTGGGTGCGCGTTACGTTGCATGAATCTACATTACCTTGTAGGGAATGGCTTGTCTGTGCGCTGGCATACCGAGCTCCATGCGCAGCGCGGCAGGCCGCAAAGGTATGCGGCAACATGCGGCCAAAGGGACGGATCAGGACGGCTCTGACGTGCCAGTTTTTGCGGCGACCTGAGCGCCCGCACACTGGCCATAGGCGATACCCAGCACGGTGCAGGGCGGCGTGCGCGCCTTGCGCTTGAGGTAATCTGACATCGGCAAATCCAGGCGCCTGGCTGCCGCAGCATCTACCTTGTCTTCCGTAGAAGGGCTGATACCTTCCAGATAAAACCGCTGCAGGTCGGCCGCCGACACCACTTGCATCGATTCGGGCGGCACCAGCATGACGGCCTCGTACAGTGAGGTCGGAAAATCCATCTCGTCCACGAAGTCCTTCACGGTCTTTGCCAGGTGTCGAAATCGCGCCGCGCGGTCTGGAAAATCTTGTGTGTGGGGGAAGTACGGGCGGTGAATTCCCAACTCCCCAGCGACACTTCGGCGCTCGCCACCCATGAAAGCGAAGACGCAAGCACTCATGCATTTGTCGCTCTTGTCGACAAAAGTGAAAATCCCCAATTTACGCAGCAGGCGCGCAATATCCATACCGGTGTCAATGTCGCCCCCACCGCTGCCAAGCCACAACACGTTGCCGACAAGTTTTTGCTGACCACTCTGAATCAAGCGCTGCATCACCACAGCGCTATCCAGGTCTTTGCGGGTAATCTCACCAGACAGGAAGACGCGCACCTCGTCCACCGGTGCCAACAGTCGGTCATTACCGTTTTGTGGGTAGGAAACATCCGCAGCGGTGCTGTATTTTTTGATGCCCGACCAGCTTGTCTGTCCATTGGTCTGTTGCAGACTGCGAAAAACCAACTCGGCATGCACTTTGAAACTTTGCGTCGCGATAGCGACGAAGACAACAAGTGTTGCCACCGTGCGCAACCCATAGCGCGCACGCGGGATGCTTGCGGCAAGCTGTGCGTTCAATCTATACATGGCGTACCTGTGGCAGTGGCGTGCAAAGACGGCCAAGTTGAGTCACAAAGGCCGCAGTTTCCTTGGACTTGTCGAAAAAGTAGTGCCCGCCAAGCTCCTCGCACTTGGCCCGGTATTCCGGATAGACCATGTTTGTCAGCACCATGATGGTGGCGCCAGGGTGTTCTGACTTCACATGTGAAATGATCGCAAAACCACTGCCACTGCGCATCAAGGGGTCGATAACGACCAGCTCGGGTTGATGGGTGTGCAGCTGCTGGCGCGCGCTGCCTTCGGTATCGGCCTGCGCCACTGCCGCGGTATGGGGCAACTTAGCGATCAGGCTGCATAGCCTGTCGCGAACAATCCACGAATAGTCCACCAAAAGAATTTTCAAATGCATCTCCGATTCAAAGTTAATCGGATCATGCGCCGCTCTGGGCTCCTACGCTATCAGCATGCTGCGCAACATTTTTCCAATGAATGCGTAGCCGCTGTAAGGATATCCCTACGGGTTGTACGCATGGACACCCGTTTATGGCGTGGCACCTTCGTCGAGCAAACCGTGTTTCAAGCCATAGCGGATCAGTTCGGCGACACTGCTCATCTGCATTTTCTGTAGCACGCGCGTTTTATAGGTGCTGACCGTTTTGGCACTGAGGTTGAGCCGTAACGCGATGTCGTTGATGGCCTGTCCATTGGCAATGTTGCGGAAGATCAGAAACTCACGGTCTGACAACGCGGCATGGGGCGGGCGGTCGTCTCGCAAAATCAGGCTGAAAGCCAGATCCGTGATGACATCCGCGCTGATGAAGCGCCCCCCGGTTGCCACCGTGCGGATCGCACTCAACAATTGTTGCGAGGCGCTGTCCTTGCATAGATACCCGCTAGCTCCAGCGCGGATGCTGCGCACGGCGTACTCGTCTTCTTTATGCATGCTGAGCACCAAGATGGGGAGTTTGGGCCTTTCACTCTTGATCTGCTTGATCAGGTCAATACCGCTGCGCCCTGGCATGGACATGTCCAGCAGCAGCAAGTCCCACTCGCCGCCGCGCACGCGCTCCAGGGTCTGAAAACCGTCACTGGCCTCACCGGCAACAACCATGTCACCGGCAGTGGCAAGAATCTGCTTCAAACCCTCGCGCATCAAGGTGTGGTCGTCGGCAATGAGGATACGAATCATGTGGTGGCCTGCACGCTCTTGGGGATGATGACCTCTATATGCGTGCCGCGTCCGGGAGCACTGTCGATGACCAATCGCCCACCGAGCATGTCCACACGCTCCCGCATGCCCAGAAGGCCATAGGTTTTGCGCTCCCCCTCTAGCGCGGTCGATAGGCCGCAGCCGTCGTCAGCGATGGTGAGCAGCAGTTCGTCGCCACGATCGTGCAGCGCAACCATCGCATGCGATGCACGCGCGTGGCGGGCAATGTTGGTCAAGGCCTCCTGCACGATGCGAAACAGCGTAGTGGACAGGGATTCGTCCAAGCCGTAGGCCTCCCGGTCCAACAACAGATCGCACGGTACCCCGAAGCGCTGCGTGAAATTTTTGATGTAGCTCGAGACTGCCGCTTCAAAACCCAGATCATCGAGCATGCCGGGCCGCAGCTCATCGCAAATTTCGCGCGTCGTGTCGACCATGCTGTCTATCAACCGATCAATGCTGGCCAGGCATGTGCGCGTGGCTGGCTCAAGTGTGGTGATGGTGTGGGCCAGGTGGTTGAAGTCGATGCGCAGAGCTGTCAGGCTCTGCCCCAGTTGGTCATGCAATTCGCGTGCAAAGTGCGCGCGATCATCTTCGCGTGCCCGTTGCAGGAAGATCGACAACTGCTTCAAATTGGTTCGGCTTTGCGCCAATGCACGCTCGGCCTGGCGGCGCTGGGTGATGTTGCGGATATTGCACTGAATCACCTTGATGCCCTCGCAGTCATAGGCATTACTGACGAATTCAACCTCAATCAATACGCCCGTCTTGGTTTTCAACGGCAAGTCCTCGTAGCGCACATAGCCTTTGGTTTGAAGTTGGGAAAATACCTCCTTGCTCTCCTTGACATCTGCAAACGGGCCGACTTCCCAGAGCTTCTTGCCCAAGAACTCGGCGTGCGTGTAGCCTAGCATTGCGATCAGGTAGGGGTTGACATCCTCGATTTGGGCGGTATTGGCGTTGAGCAGCAAGATCCCGTCCTGTGCGGTTTCAAAGAGGCGACGGTAACGACTCTCCGAGACCCGCAATGCTTGCAGCGCATCACCGTAGAGAGCATGGGAGGCAGAGGAAAGGGGGGGCAATTCAAGAGTACCAAACATGTGAAAACTCCTTAAAACCAATTCACCCTAAACGAAATCGCGGCCCTTGTCTGCGCGCTAGCGCTCAGAGCGAAAAGCCTTGCCACCGTGGGGTAGATGCGCAGAAAATGGGCCACTGTCTGGGATAATTTTGATTCGTACAAGGCAATGTCTGATATGACCGAATTTGAGCTGAAATTTGAAATTCCACCGGCAAATCTGCTGCGTGTTGCAGCGGCGCTCAAAGAAGGCAAGACTTACCGGCAGCGCCTTCAGGCCAGGTACTTTGACACGGCGCAAGGCGCGCTCGCGGCGCAGGGTCTGGTAGTGCGAATGCGCAAGGAAGGGCGGCGCTGGGTTCAGACGGCCAAAGGCCCCACCAGCACGCTGCTGGAAAGGCTGGAGCACAACGTCACCTTGGCGCAGCCAACCAAGGGTACACAGCCCGAGGTTGATCTGGCCCGGCACGCCGCAACGCCCGTGGGCCATGCTATCGCCAAGGCTTTGAATCTCCATACTGGCGAAGACTTCCCTTCCCTCGTCCCGCTTTATGAGATGGAAGTACATCGCACCACACGGCTGATGGAACACGCTGGATCCATGGTGGAGATGGCACTAGACCAGGGCCACATCCAGTCCGGCACCCAATCGCTGGAGGTTTGCGAGCTTGAGGTGGAGCTGAAAAAAGGCCAGCCTGCGCACGCAGTGGCGCTGGCGCGCCAGTGGTGCGCCGACTACGGCTTGAGCTTGAGCTCCATCTCGAAATCCATGAAGGGCCAACGGCTTCGCGATGCAGGCACTACGGTGCCAGCCGTGTCTGCAGCAGCCCCGGAGTTTCAGCAAGGCGCCACAGGCGCGCAGATTGTGGCGGCGGTTTTGCAGTCTTGCCTGAACCAGATATTGCCCAATGCCAGCGAAGTGGCCGCTGCCAGCAGCGACCCCCATCACGTGCACCAGTTGCGCGTGGGCCTACGCCGCCTGCGCACCGCCCTGCGCGAGCTCGACGGCTTTGCCGATGCCTTTGACCCAGCCTGGGAGAGTGCCCTGGTGCAAGTCTTCAGACAGTTGGGCGAGCACAGAGACCATGGCCATCTAGAACGGGACTTGCAGCCGACACTGCGCTCGGCAGATGGCCCCAGTGTGAACTTTGGGCAGGCGGGTAAAGACATGCCAGATCCCGCAGCAGTGGTGCGCGCACCGGCATTTCAGGACGTTCTGCTGGATCTCATCGGTTTCGCACACCGGTCTGAGCCGCAGGCGGCAAGCCACAACGTGACTGATGGCGATGCCATTAAGAAAACATTGTGCAAGCGACTCAAAAAGCTGCGTTCCCAGGCGCTGCAAGAGGGTGAAAAATTTACTGAACTGAGCGATACAGACCAGCACCGCGTGCGCAAACGGCTCAAGCGGCTCAGGTACTTGAGCGAGTTTGCTGCACCGTTCTTCAAAGCCCGCAAGCTAAACGCCTTCATTGCCGCATTGAAGCCCGCGCAGGACGCGCTTGGCCTGTACAACGATGAACTGATGGCGCTGCAAGCCTACCGCAAGCTGGCCCTCGAAGAGCCTCGGGCCTGGTTCGGTGTGGGATGGCTAGAGGCCCGTCGCAGACGCAATGCCGAGCACTGCCTGACGGAAATAGATGCCTTTGCAAAGGCGCGGCCTTTTTGGCGCTGAGGGCGGTGGGCCTACACCAGCACCGACGGCAGATCCCGGCGCAATGACTTGGGCATCAACGGGCCGCGTCCAAAGCGCACCACCAGATCGGGCCGGCCTTTGTCAATCCCCATCGCCTTTGCAAACTGGGGCCGCAAGCCCGATACCTCCACCGGCTGGTTGACCATGGCGTTGCGGATGCCCAAGGCAGTCGCTTGCAGAGCAAACCGCTCGTAGCAACGCCCGGCCTCGATCCAGTGGGCCTGGTCGCTGGCCTCCGACACAAACACCGCAACTCCGGCCGAGCTGCGCAGCTGTTTGGCATACTTATCGTTTTCGCTTTTGGGCTTGAAGAACATGCCGAAAAGCGGACTGCCAATCCAACGCGGCACCGACGGGTTCCCCGAAGTCGCGCTGTACAAGCCGTCACCCGTTTTAAGCGCTTCACTGCTGCCAAAGCGAATCCAGCTTTTGAGCTCTTCAACGAAAGCCGGATCCTTCATTTGCGCAGTGTTTCCCTCCACCACATAGGCCAGTACGCTCTCCAGCGCGGCTTTCTCGGTGAACAACATCACCCGCACTCCTACCCCCATACCAGCCAGTTGCAGCAGGCGCAACTCGTCAGCGGACAATGGCTTGCCGTCGTACTCGGCACGCGTGCATTGGCGCTCGGGTATCGCCAGATACAGCGGTGATGTGACTGCTTTGGTAGGCTCTAGCGCAATCTTGACCGCGCCACCACCCGCCGATGCAAGGTCAAAGCGCACGTCGGCTCTCAAGCCATTCTCCAGCGCCGCCTGCACCAAATTCTCGGCGGCGCAGCCCAATGACACATACAGGTGATGGTCGTCTGGGTCCACCGCAGGCGTGCGCCGTGCAAGGTCGGGCAGGATGGTGATGGCGTCACCCTCGATGCGAAACTTCCAACACTGCGTGTTGTGGCTCGACGGTGCGAGGGTCGCATAGCGCACCAGTTCCTGGCGCAGCAGCAGGCTTTCACCCAGCGGCGCTTTGGCTGGATACCACGTGCTGCGCACCGTAGCGTCATAACCCGCTTCGGTACCTTTTGAGGAGCAGGCTTGCAGCGTAAAAGGTGCGCCTATGGCAACGATGGTAGATGCGCTTGCAGCCTGGAGAAACTTTTGACGCGTGAGCATGTCATTCCTTGGTATTGACTCAAACCGCCGCGCCAAACAGTGAACCCACACCCGCCGTGATGACCATGGCCAGCGCCCCCCAGAACGTCACCCGCCCAGCACTCTTCCACAGGTTGGCACCCCCCCGCATTGGCGGCCAGCACACCCAACAAAGCCAGAAATGCCAATGACGTGGCGGTGATCCAGGCTATCAGGTAGGGCCCTGCAGCCAGCGCTGTGACGCCCAGTGGAAGCGCCGCGCCCACGGCAAAAAATTGGCCGCTGACGAGAGCGCTGCTTGCACCGGGCGGGCACTCTGCACCCCAGAAATCCCCAGCTCTTCCCGCGCATGCGTGCCCAGCGCGTCGTGCTGCATCAACTGCTCTGCCACCTGCCGCGCCAGCGTGGCCTCCACGCCGCGCGTCACATAGATGGCCGCAAGTTCCTTGTGCTCGGCTACGGGGTCTTTCGCAAGCTCAGCGCTTTCGCGGGCGAGGTCGGCTTTTTCGGTATCAGACTGTGAATGCACCGACACGTACTCCCCCGCCGCCATCGACATGGCACCCGCCACCAGCCCCGCCACCCCCGTCAGCAGCAAGCTGCTTTGGCTCACGCTGGCAGCCGCAACGCCCACGATCAAACTGGCGGTGGAAACAATGCCATCGTTCGCACCCAGCACCGCGGCGCGCAGCCAGCCTATTCGGGAGGTGCGGTGTCTTTCAATATGTCTCATCGAGAATCAGTCAATGCGCAAGCGCCTGTTCCAACTGCGCCTTGTTCATACTTGAGCGCCCCGCGACATTGCGCTGGCTGGCCTCATTGCGAAGCTGCGCCACGGTGCGCCCACCCGCCCCCTGGTGCGATCGGAGGCCGCCACGCCGGCCCGCTGGCATATCGTTGATCGACGACGCACTGGCCTCTACAGATTCACCATGCTGCGCGCGCTCTTTGTTCACCGTGCGGGCAGCGATTTCTTCGGCTAAGGACTCACTCTGTCCGCGTGCCAGCACGCTGTCTTTAATGTGCTGGTACTGACGCTTGCGCTTTGCGCTCCACTCGGTTGAAGGCATGATGGTGACTTTCAAATGATGGAGTAGACGCCATGTCCGGCATTCGAGTCTGTGCGGTGCCGCACTGTATGAGCGGCGTTTAAATTAACGCCTTTTTGCACTCCAACCGACGATGTATGCATAAATAGGCCATTAGCCCAATGAAATATTGCGGGAGCAGCTATTAATTACATAGCATTTACTTTCCTTTGACTGGCTGCCTGGACTCAAGGGGCGGTCACCCTGTCACCGCTCACCGCAAACAACGTAAGTGCCGTGGCGAGGGCTTGACCGCAAAACGCCGTAGCGCTGCGTGGCGGGGCAAAGCCCAACCATCCAATAAAGAGCAGCGGCAGCGTAAGCTGAAAAGCAAGGATAGGCACCATGGTCTTCAAAACTCCGGTCGTGGGTGCGCAGCGCGTTGGCCAGCCTGTCTTGAGAGCGTTTTCGGCCCCCAAACCACGATGACCAGTAAGGCTACGCCCGCCATCACGAGGCTGGCAAGACGCATATCGAAATGGGATCCGTAAATTGGAAACAGGGTGTAGGCAAGGTTCAACGTGGCGTGAAACAGTGCGGCTGCAAACACGCATTTTCCGGTGTTGTTGTAGAGCCAGACCGTAAAAACCCGAAATGTCAGCGCATACAAGCACCACCAGGCGATCCATGTAGGTGAGCGGCCCATCAGTAGCAGCGGCGTGAGATGCCAAGCGATACCCGCCAGCCCCAGCAGCAGAGCTGCACCCAATGCGCCCCAGCGTGCTTGCATGGGGTCAAGCGCATAGCCTGACCAGCCCAACTCTTCTCCCAAGGCTTCGACAAAGAAGGCGATGAACATCAGCAGCGCAATAAATAGATGAAATTGCGCTGCGGGCAGCGGCAGGCTCATCCAGCGCATCAGTCCGTAAACCGCCAGGCTGACTGCCGGCATCAAAAGCAGAACAGGCACAAGCCAGCGCATAAATTTGATGCGTTTGAAATCAAAAGATCGCATAAGCATCGCCCGCGCGCCCGCGGCTCCTCCATCCCGGTAAACCAGTATCAACGCCGCGCTCATGGGACAAAAGCCCATGAGCGCACTCACCGAAAGCCCCGGCATCAACTGTAGATCGGTCGCTCCGCCTATCAACCAGAACGGAACGGAGAGCGCAAAGACCAGCAGGAAGAAAGTTGGGAGACGGTGTGATGGACCCAGTGGATCAAGGCTTGCGTGCATTGAAGATAACCTCGTGATATTGACTTGCCGGGGCATCCATCAACGCCTCCGTGCGACCCAGCAGGTGCTGGTTAAAAAACGCCAAAGAGTAGGCGTTGATGATGTGGTGTGCCCGCTCTGCATTGATGGGGCCGGTGATACCTAGCCAAGGCAGGAGCGGTGACCAGTAGGGAATGTCAGTCAGATTGACGTGGAACATGCCCGGCACCTGCACGAAGTAGCCTGCACCCTGCGACCTGGCGAATGCTGCCCGCATGCTGGTCTGGTGTTCGCTAATTTCCTCCTCTAACCAGCCGCCAGACCGCCGCCTTTCCAGCCGCATGGTTTCGACATCGCGGGTGATCCATAGAGCGGGCTGTTGCAAACCGGATTTGACTACCTCCACCGGCATAGGAGCGTCCATGATAAGGCAGGCCCGCAAGCGCGGTTCGATCCGGCAGGCTTCACTGCCGACAATGCCGCCCAGTGAGACACCAAATGTACCAACATGCCTGAGGTCCAGCCGCCCGGTCAAGATTGCGTTGGGGTCGGCCCGATGAAGCGTAGCAAGTTGATTGAGCGTGAAGCTGACATCCTGCGCAAGATAGGGGACGATGCCTTTCTCGAATGTGTGTCCGTTAACGCTGGGTGCCATTGCAGTAGGACTATGGCTTTGGCGGATCAAGGGCAACATCTGATCCAGCGGCAAAGCGCCTACTTCGCGGCCATCCGGGAAGACGACTACTGCTGCGGTGTGTGGTTGATCGATCGCCGCAACGATGTAGCCCTGCGACACCAATGCCTCCACCTGGAAGGTGTTCATCTGGCGAAAGCCAATAGCGCCCTCCAGAAATATGAGTACTGGATAGTGGGGCTTTGCATCGGCCACAGGTGCGCCAGGCACGGCGTGGGTGGTGACATATTTGAACTGCCTGAACAGGGCTGGCGGCAAATTTTTCAGCCGCGAGAGGGCCTTTGCAAGCGCGCTGGCGTTTTGCACGTAGGGTGCAACAGGCGATGGTGATGGAGATGGTGGTGACTCGAATGCCTTGGCGGGATACCAGATTTGCACCATCAGCTCGCGCCGGGCATTCGCATCCGTGCTGAAGACATCTATACGGTCGGTATCGACCCAATGGTAGGTCAACGTGCCTATCGCGTAAGGGCCGCTGGGACTCGGAAAGTGAAACACTGGCAGCATGAACCTAAGCGCAGCGAAAATCGCTAGCACCATTGCGCCCAAGCTGAACGCCACGGCGAGACCACGCCGAAGAAGCCGTTTGCGCACGCCAATCGACCAGGATGAAATTGACATCACAGGCCTGCGGATATCCCTGAAAAGGGTGGCCATGCTCCGCGACGGCTTCATCTTCACGGCTTTGCGCTTGGTACTTTGGGTACTAGCAGGTTCACGATCTCCACTTGCACGGCATCTTGATGACCGACCCAAACATGACCGCCGTGCTCAAAACCTACGAATTTCGCACCCTTGATGTTCTCAGCGGTGTATTCCGCGCTGGCGTAGGTGCCAAAACCGTCGTCTCGCACACTGATGATGAGCGTCGGAGCGCGAACTGAACCGAGCGACGAGGGCCCGAGGCTTTTGCCCAGCACCGAGTCGCTGCGCAAGCCTGCGGCGCGTGCGGAAACGGGCAGTATATGGTCGAGTATGGCGTTGAAGCGTGCGCGCTCTTCGGGGCTGGCGTTGCGCACTTGCTCAGGCGGTGTGGCCAGTACGTATTGGATGACTTGATCTCTTGCGACGTGAAGCGCTGCCCAGAATAAAAAGTCTGACCCAATCAGCCGCATCAACAACGCCTCGGCCCAGCGCGCCAAAGGTTTGGCTGAATCTGCAAATGTGCTGGGTTTGTAAGCCAGCGGCACCAGCAGCACCAAGGCAGTGACGCGGTCTGGATGCCGAATCGCCATCTGCAGTGCCGACGGGCCGCCAGCAGAGCCACCCAGCAGCGCAGCTTTGTCAATACCGAGTGCGTCCAGCAGGCAGACATGCGCATCGGCCTGCGCTGCGGGTGATGCATCAGCGGGCATGGGCGTGCGCAGGTAACCAAAGCGCGACATGGCAATCACGCGGATACCGCGCTGGGCCAGCTTGCCTGCAAATGCCATACCCTGGTCATGTCCACCACCGCTACCGTGCACCATCAGCAAAGGAACTCCAGTGCCTGCCTCTTGGTATTCAATCCAGCCGCATCGGGTAGTGACCATGAGGCTGCCTTGGGCAGACCTTGCGTGGGCGGACTTGATGTCGCTGTCAAATTGCCAGGCAACCCACACAGCGGCAAGGGCCAGGCCAATCACGGCCAATGCTGTCCAGCGCGTGGAACGCTTCATGATGGCAGGCCTTGAGGTGCGTGAGTGCCGTTACGCCGCCCACCTGTCATTGCGACCACGGTGACTGTAGCCAGACCAGGCCCAAAACCACCCAAGAAGAACAGCGCGCTGTAGAGGTAGCTTAAATCAGTCTTGACAATGGGCATGAGGAGCCAGCAGATCCAAGACCAAGCGAAAGTTAGCACGAAGAAAATCACGAGGTGTCGCAATGAGAAGGTCATGGAACTTGGCTCAGGTTGGACTCGGCATTTTTGGTAGTAACAAAGCGACCAGCGTGGCCTATCTTGCGCGCCGCTTCACAGACCAAAACACTGCCACACCGCCAACCGCGAGCACACTGGCTCCGATAACGGCCCATATGGCTGACGGACCCTGAACGGGAACGCAATCCGCAAAACAAAGAATCGGCCGCATCTGCACGATCCCCAGTCCCTGGAGCAGCCATAGCCCACCAAGCAGCGCGGCAATAAGCCCACTGAAGAAAGCTGCTTTTTTCATATGGAGTGTCCTTTCTGTGGGCTAGACTTATTTAGCCCCCGAGTATTGAAAACTGATTCAGTGTGCTTTGCTGCGTATAACCACCCAATCGTTCGACCGCAGGGTTAGCACCAAACCCAAAGCTCCCGCCAAGATCACGCCTAGATTCTTACTGGCCACAGCGCTGTGTTGTAGGCGCTGAACGTGGCGTAAAACCCTGCCCGAGCACGATGTGCCGTACCGTGTGGCCCTCACTTTCCGCACCCTTTGCGTAGCTGGAAGCCAGTGTGCGGCACCGTTGAGGCTGGCTTGCATCAGGGTGAGCTTGTATCAGCAGGATTCGTTTGGACATGGTCTACCTTGATTGGATGGACTGCAACGTTGGGTGGTACATCAAGCCCACGCGGTTAGTGGTCTGCGGGTACTTGTAGATCGTCTGGTTCAGGTAGCGGGCTACCTCGGTGATGTCAGCATCTGCCCACTGCAAGCCCGCATTGCCCTGCCAGCGACGCACCTGAAATTGCAGACTGTCCCAGTCGTAGGCCAACCGGTCGGCGCGCCAGTGCATTTGCGTGGTGTGACATGCCACACAGTGCGTGGTGTAAAGCAGCGCCCCCCGACTCTCTTCAGGCTTAGGTTGAGCAGGAACTTGGGCGTGGGGTTGAGACACCACCAACGCGCTGCACGTTACCAGAGCCAGCACAAGCACCCGGCGCATAGTCGAACAGGTCATGGCATATTCCTCTGTTAACGCAGGTTCACAAACTCAAATGCCAGCGACGTAAGCTTGCCGCGGTAGTAGGGCTTGAGGCCATCAGGCATCACCCAAGCAACTTCACCTTCCAGTGGTACCCGCATGCCGTCACGCACCGCGTAGTTCCGGAACGTGCCTTGCCATGGTGCGCCGCCTGGCACACCGTTCACCAAGCGGCCGCGCGACTCGGCGCGGGCAGAGCTGATCAGCCCGTCGTCCTGAAACCGGAACGTCAGCGTCAGTGTGATTGCGCCATCTGCCAGCGTGGCGCGCGCCGACTGGTCATCTACTGCCTCCCATCGCACGCCCTGGCTGGGTAGCAGTGCTGTGGGGTACCACAAAGCTTCCATAAAGTAGCGCATGAATTCACCCTGCTGCAACTCCGGGCTGTCGGGCATGTTGACAACAGGTATCAGCCCTAAAACCGCGCCGCGCAGCATGCCCTGGCCTGCGATGTAGGTGTCATGGATATGCGCGGGTATCCCGGGAAACATCATGATGCGTGCGTCCCAGTCAAAACCGGGCCGCTGGGTGATCACCCGCTGCTTTGCGGTGAACGGCTTCCACTGCTCGGCGGTCTCGCTCATGTTGAAGGTGCCAGCCTGGTCGAGTGACACTGCGGCGATGATGGGCTGGCCGTCCTTCAACACAGCGCGGAAGTAGCGCTGCACGGGAGTGGGCAGGCCGTCGAGTTCGCGCGTGTCGTAGCGGGTGGGCAAGGTTGTGGAGGTGATGCGAGCCGCTTCCAGCCGCGCCCAAATAGCCTTGGTGCCTTGCTCCCAGTGCCATGCGCCGTAGACGGCAGCGCCTATCCCAAGCACCAGCACTGCAGCGAGTGCAACACCTGACCATTTCAACCAGTTCATAACGCGCACGCCGCAGGGGTTGCCGGCGTGTAGCTAGAACCCGATACACCGGCCGCTGGGGGCTTGCGGCCAGATCGAACCTGGTGGTACAGCTCCAACACGCAGGCTCCTGTGCCCAGCAGCATGATGGCGACAAGAACCAAAAACCCGATGAATGGCAGGCTGCCAAGCAACAACACCAGCAGCAAGGTCAGCGCAAAAAAACCGATCAAGGCAGCGCTCGATCCGCTGGGTTCACGCTTCTGAATGGCGCGCTGCACCCGCTGCGCAATGCAGAACACTCCGACGATCCACCCCATCAGCAGCAGCAGCGGGAACAGCACCATCAATACAATGCCCAATGGAATGCCAATCAGGGTAATGCACAGAATCGCCGCCAGGATGGGAGTGCCCAGTAAAACTGCCAAGCCTGCAGCAAGCGACGGCCACGGCGTTGCCAGTATCCTGCTTGAGGCGCGCTGCGAGAACCCAGTGAAAACAAGCAACAACAGCGCGGACGCTGCCAGCAGCGCAAGAAAACTGGCTGTGATGCTGGCGACAGTGCCAGCCCAGCCCGCACTACGGCCCATCATTTGCCCATGCCATTCCCGTTGGTGGTGGACGTCGGGTCGGCCGTTCATGGCATCCCCTCGCGTGATCGCGCCACCAATAGTCACACCCTCTGCAGTTTTGAACTGTGCGTTACGTGAATAGCGCAACGCCCCGCCCAGCTTCGCCCGCGGGCCCAGTTCGATTTGCTCGGCGTTGAGCTCCACGTTACGGGCGACCTCGCCGTTAAGAACAATTTTCTGGGCATAGACTTTGAGCGGGCCATTCACCTTGCCCTCCATGGTGACATTGCCCGCATACAGCGTGACGGCGTCCGCGACTTCTGCGGTATTGCTCAATGTGATGCTGCCGCCCGACGCGTATAACTCACCACCGACCGTGCTTTCGATGTGCACATCGCCGCCTGCAGCACGCAAGTCTTCTCCGATGGGTGCCCGCACCGTGACTGCGCCACCCGCCAAAGTTGCATCCCCCCGCACTGGCTGCTCGATGGTGATGCGGCCGCCAGCGGCATACAGGTCACCTTTGACCAGCTCTGTCGGGCGCACATTGCCACCCGCGAGGTAAATGTTGAGGCTTGGAGGTGATGGACTGCCCTCGCGTGTGACGTCCGTCGGCACTGGCTTGACATCGGGCGCTTGCGCCTGCGCAGGCAGGAGCAGCGGCTGCACAAGCAGTACCGCAATCCATAGGCTCAACGTCAAGATTCCAGCCGCAGGCAACCCAAGTTGATTGCTTTTCATTTCAGACTCTCCTTTTTGCAAGCGGCCAGCCCGCTGAATCACCAGCAAACTATGGCTTACCGTCCTCTATTGAATACAAGCCATATGCTGCCCTGGTTGATAAAAATCAAACAATACGAAGAAGCCTTGGCGTTGGCGATGTGGGGCGTTGATTTCAGGAGATACTTACAAAATTGCGCACGGCCCCGTGCTCTCATTGCCCACGCTGCCAATGAATCCCTCACTCCACATTGTTTGCCCGCATTGCCACACCACCAACCGTGTGGTCTCTGACCAATTGGCCAGCGCGCCTACCTGTGGCCAATGCAAACTCGCACTGTTTGACGCCCACCCGGTGGAGTTGGACAACGCCTCGTTTGACAAACACATCATGCGCAACCAGATTCCTGTAGTGGTGGATTTTTGGGCACCGTGGTGCAGACCTTGCCGCATGATGGCACCGGCTTATGAGCAGGCAGCAGGTTTGCTGGAGCCTCATGTTCGTCTGGCCAAGCTCAATACCGAGGCCGTACCGCAGCCATCTTCCCAGTTCAACATTCGCAGCATTCCCACCATGGTGCTGTTCCGTGGCGGAAAAGAAGTGGCGCGCCAGAGTGGCGCGATGGGCAGCGCTGATATTGTGCGGTGGGTGAAGTCAAATTAAAGCAACCTTAGCCACAGCGAAACCTAAACAGCTTGCTGCACTTTTAGAAGCGTGGGGAAATCTGTATAACCCTTTGCCCCACCACCGTAATAGGTGGTGCGGTCGCCCTCGTTGTACGGACCGCCTTGGCGCAGGCGTGCCACCAGGTCGGGGTTGGCAATGTAGGGGCGGCCAAAAGCTACCAGGTTTGCGCCTCGGTGCAGTGCCTGTTCAGCCAGCGCCCTGTCCAGCCCATTGTTGACCATCCACGCGCCCTTCCCGCCCGCGCGCAGATAGGCTGCCTCCAAAGCCACGTAGTCAAACGGGCGATCGGGTAGCACGCGCGGGCCGCCCGTAGCGCCCTCAATGATGTGGACGTAGGCCAAATGGAGTGGGGCCAACTGCGTTAAAACATATTCGAACAGCGCTTGCGGTGCGCTGTCATACGCATCGTTGAAAGGGGTTACCGGTGCCAGACGGATACCGGTGCGTCCACCGCCCACGGCGCTGGTAACGGCTTGCACCACTTCCAGCAGCAGGCGCGCGCGGTTTTCAATACTGCCGCCGTAGTCGTCGGTACGCTGGTTGGAGCCGTCTTTGAGAAACTGGTCTAACAGGTAGCCATTGGCACCGTGGATTTCCACCCCGTCAAACCCCACCGTCTCCACCGCGTTGCGCGCTGCAGTCTGGAAAGCGTGCACGATGCCGGGCAGCTCTTGCGCGAGCAAGGCTCTGGGCGCAGAGGTGGGTACGAACGTGGGCACACCGTCCTTTATCAGCACCGTTTGGGTCTTTGCCGTAATGGCCGAGGGTGCCACCGGTTTGCCGCCTTCGGGCTGTAGGTCAGTGTGTGACACACGCCCCACGTGCCACAGTTGCACCACGATCTTGCCCTGCGCCGCATAGACCGAATCGACCACGCGCCTCCAGCCATCGAGCTGTTCGGTGCTATACAGGCCAGGGACATCGGAGTAGCCTTGGCCCTGCTGGGTGATGGCGGTAGCCTCGGTGATCAGCAGGCCCGCGCTGGCGCGCTGGGTGTAGTACTGGGCCATGAGCGGCGTGGGTATGGCACCAGGCGCACGGTTGCGTGTGAGGGGTGCCATGACGATGCGGTTGGCAGGCTGCAAATCGCCCGCATTGCAGGGGGAGAAAAGAATGGTGTCGGAGGTAGGCATGGCGGCAGTAGGTAGGTTAAAGGACTAAAGGGCGACATGACAGTAAAGCTTGGCCGAAGGCTAATCCAGGAGCATGAGATTCCCGACATCCGCCGCAGCTTTGATATCTTCGACCCGTAGCGCGGTCGAGCTTTGCCCGCGCGTGCCCCAGACGATCTGAAACGAGTGGTCGTCAACCTGCTCCACCAAGCACGGGCCAAGGGGAATAGTGCTGGTTTTCCCGCCACCCTTGGCGTAGGGAATTGGCCCCATGATTCGGGCGCTGTGCGTGGTGTGGATCATGGCAGTGTCCTTGGTGATTCAACAGTGGGTTCAGAAGCATTACTTCGCTAATCCCCATCATTAATCTCCCAGTCGTGGTTGACTGTGCGCTGGCGTACGAAAGCATCATTTTTTCATTTCTGTGCTGAGTGCACAGTGCCTTTGCCCGTATGTTTGGTGAGGGTTTTTGGCCCCCAAACCACGATGACGCGCAAGGCTGTACCCGCCATTACGAGGCCCGCTAGGCGCATATCTAAGTGTGACCCGTACACCGGAAACAACATATAGGCCATATTCACGGTGGCGTGAAACAGCGCCGCTGCAAACACACTTTTACCGGTGTTGTTGTAAAGCCAGACCGTAAAGATTCGAATTGTCAGCGCATACAAGCTCCACCAGGCTATCCATACCAGAGAGCGGCCCATCAGTAGCAGCGCCAGCATGCCGCCAGAATTTTTGTCGAGGTGGACGACCACCAGTGCGGTCGCCATCGGAGCAAACACAGCGAGTGCGCTGACTGAGAGACCCGGCATCAACTGCAGATCAGTGATGCCACCCAGCAACCAAAATGGCATTGAAAATACGAAGACGAGTGCGAAGAACTTTAGAAGCGATTTGCCGGAAACTTCGCTGGGAGTGCTTTCGTCGGTCATGGTCCAGTCCGTTTCACCAAGTTGACAATTCAGCGCTCTACCAAGAAGACTTTGATGGTCAAGCCGCAGTAGCTCGCGGTCTGTGCGCCAGAGCACTCGAAACTAAACGCGTCACGAGTTTGCGCAATTCACTGTAGACCAGCACCACGCTGGCCATGGCCAGGCAGGTAAGCCATTGGTCCAGCGTAAGCGGCACGGTGCCGAATGCGAGGTTGAGGATGGGCAGGTTCACCACGGCAACTTGAAGCAATGCAGAAAGCGCCACCGCGCCCCACAGCCACGGGTTGGCGAACAGATTTTTGAAGGCGCTGGTGGTCGCCGAGCGTGAGTTAAAGCATTGGAACAAATGCGCTACCACCAGCACGGTAAACCCCGCTGTGCGGGCGTGGGCGATGTCGCCGGTGCCGCCCACTGGGGCGATCAGGCCTCCGGGTAGGTACATGTCCATCGTGAGCAGCGCGACGATGGCAATCACCAGCCCGATCTCAAATACGCCTGCCCACATGTGCAGGCCGATGACGCGTTCGTTCATGTGGCGCGGCTTGCGCGCCATCACGTCGTCCGTGGGGGGATCAATCCCCATGGCCAGCGCCGGCCACGAGTCGGTGATCAGGTTAAGCCACAGGATTTGGGTGGCCAGCAGTGGCAGCACCAGGGCGCCGCCAGCGCCGCCTGCCGCACTGTTCAGCCCAATCAAGCCCGCGCCCACCACACCCAAAAAGACCGTCAGCACCTCGCCCATATTGGACGACAGCAGGTAGCGCAAAAACTTGCGGATGTTGTCAAACAGGCTGCGCCCTTCGCGCACCGCATCGACGATGGTGGCAAAGTTATCGTCCGCCAAAATCACTTTGGCCGCCTCCTTGGTGACCTCGGTGCCGGTGACCCCCATAGCAACGCCAATGTTGGCTGCCTTCAGAGCAGGTGCGTCGTTCACGCCATCGCCGGTCATGGCCACGACCTGGCCGTCCGCCTGCAGTGCTGCAACGATGCGCAGCTTGTGCGCGGGCGATACGCGGGCGTAGACCGAGGTTTTTCGCACGGCCTGTGCAAATGCCGTGTCGTCCAGCGCGTCCAGCTCCAGCCCACTCAATACCGTCTGGCCTGTTTCACTGATACCCAAATCCATGGCGATACGCGCCGCTGTGCGCGGGTGGTCGCCCGTGATCATGATGACCCGTATGCTGGCACGCCGCGCCTCGCTGATGGCGACGGCGGCTTCTTCGCGGGGTGGGTCCATCATGCCAACGACTCCAACCCATACCAGATCGTGTTCCAGGCCATGCTGCCGATCTTGTTCAGCGGCGGCATCTGACGCATTGGTGGGTTTGCTGGTTTCGCCTTTATCCAATGGCCGGAAAGCCACCGCCAATGTGCGCAGCGCAGCGTCAGACAGTGTGTCCACCTGGGCCAGTATCTGGCTTCGGCGTTCGCCATCCAGTGGAGCAGTCTCTGTGCCCACTTGCATATGGCTGCACCGCTCCAGCAGCACATCGGGCGCGCCCTTGGTGATGAGGATGGCTGCATCGCCTCTGTCATGGTCGGTCTCCAGGGTAGACATCATCTTGCGCACCGAGGTAAACGCGATCTCACCGATGCGGGCAAACCGTTTGACGCGCAGCTCAGTCACCCCCAGCTTGCGTTCCGCCACCAGAAATGCCGCCTCAGTGGGGTCGCCCTGAATTTGCCACTCATCGGTTGATTTATCATCCGGCGTTGCGCCTTGGGTCTGGCGCAGCGTCGCGTTGCCTGCCAGGCTGCCGTACATCAGCAGCGTAGTCTGCTCAGACAGCAGCGCACCCTCCTGCAGCTTGGCACCGTCCACTTCCACCTGTCCTTCGGGCGCATAGCCCACACCCGTGACCAGCGTTCTGCCCGACGCGGTGACGATTTGCTCAATCGTCATCTCAGATCGGGTCAGCGTGCCGGTCTTGTCGGTAGCGATCACCGTGGTGGCCCCCAGCGCCTCCACCGACGAGAGCTTTTTCACAATCGCTTTTCGCTGTGCCATGCGCCGCACGCCCAGCGCCAGCACCACCGACAAAATCGCGGGCAGCCCCTCTGGCACCGCCGCGACGGCCAGCGCCACACCAAACAGCAGCACCGTCACCACATCGCTGGTATCGCGAATGTCGGATACCAGCAAAATGGTGCCTACCACCACCACAGAAATAATGACAACCGCCACGCCCAAAAGCCGCCCAATGTGCCTGATTTCCTTTTCCAGCGGCGTGGACTCCTCGGCGGTGGCCGTCAGCAGGCTGGCAATGGCCCCCATCTCGGTCGCCATCCCGGTGGCGGTCACCACCGCGCGGCCCGTGCCCTGCGCCACTGTAGTGCCCTTGAACACCATGTTGAGCTGGTCGCCCAAAGCTGCCGCATGGGGCAGTGTGGCAGTGTCTTTGAGCACCGCTTCGCTTTCTCCCGTGAGCGACGCTTCCTGAACGCGAAGTGATGCAGCCTGGACCAGCCGCGCATCCGCCCCCACGCTGTCGCCCTCCGCCAGCACCAGCAGGTCTCCGGTGACCAATTGCGCGCTGGGCAAGCGCACCAGGTGCCCGTTGCGCACCACACTGGAGGTGGCCTCGGTCATCCGGGCCAGGGCCGCCACAGCATCTCGCGCCTTGGCCTCTTCCAGATAGCCCAAAGCGCCGTTCAAAATGACCACGATGGCAATGACGATGGCGTCAACCGGCCAGCCTGCCCACCCCTCCACACCCCACGCTACCAGCGCCACCACAATGGCTGCCAGCAGCAGGTATATCAGTGGGTCTTGAAACTGCGCCAGCACTCGCCGCCAGGCCGGGATGGGCGGTGCAGACTGCAGCTCGTTAGGCCCATTTTTGGCTAGGCGCGCCGCTGCCTCTTGGCTCGATAAACCTTGCGCCAAGTTTGCCCCTAAAGCCTTCGCAATATGTTCTGGCTCTTTGCTGCATGCAGCATCTTGAGTGCCGGAGTTGACCATGGGTTAACGCGGGTTCACATACTCAAATGAAAGCGATGTGACCATCACGCGCCCACCGTCGTGGTGCTGCCCTGCGCGGTTGGCTTGCGGCCAGATCGAACCTGGCCGTACAGCTCCAGCGCGCAAGCACCACTGCCCATCATTTGCCCATGCCATTCCCGGTCACGGTGGGTGTCTGGGCGGCCATTTATGGCATCGCCGCGCGTGACGGCTTGCGCCACTACAGCGGTATTGCGCAGCGTGATGCTGCCACCAGAGGCGTAAAGCTCACCGCCCACCGTGCTTTCGACAGTGACATCGCCACCCGCCGTGCGCAAATCCTCCCCAATGGGTGCCCTCACCGTGACTGCACCCCCCGCCAAAGTGGCGTCCCCCTGCACGGGGTGCTCTATGGTGACGCGGCCACCAGCCGCATACAGGTCGCCCTTGACCAGCTCTGCGGGGCGCACATTGCCACCAGCGACATAGATATTGAGCCTTGGCGGTGATGTGTTGCCCGTGCGTGCGGTGTCGGTCGTTACCGGCTTAGCGTATGGCACCTGCGCCTGCACGGGCAACAGCAGCGGTAGCACCAGCCAGACCCCAATCCAAAAGCTCCGCGTCACCACCTCGCCCCGCTCAAGCCTCTCGCGCATCGCATCACAAAATCTACCGGGTATGGTGCGTTTACGGTTGATGCTTTGGTAAGCCATAGGCAGAATCTCTAAGAATGGATGGACTCTGCATGCTATGGTTTGCTACAGCGCTGCGCCATCAGCAGTTGCTGCATAGTGCTGTAGGAGAACGCGCCCATTCAAAGCTGGGAGCGCAGCAATGCCGAAAACCTCTCGCCGATTTTTTCGCTGAGAGGCCGATCTTTCCACTCTGCATGGCTTATCGGTCGCGCTAGCGCCAAGTCAGCCTCAAATATCAGTCGCTGCTGCTTCGCAAAGTCGCCATCCATGATGTTGAGAGTGGCCTCGTCGTTAAGGCGGAACGAGCGGTTGTCAAAGTTGGTGGAACCAACAGACACCAGCAGGTCGTCCACAATCATCACCTTGCTGTGGTACATGGTCGGCCGGTATTCGGCGATGACGGCTCCAGCAGCCAGCAGTGGCCCCCAAGTGGCGCGCGATGCGCTGCGCACCGTCTCGCTGTCAATGTGCTCACCCGGCACCACGATGCGCAGCTTGACGCCGCGCGCCATCGCTTCCACCAGCGCTCGCACCGACAGTTCATCTGGCACAAAATACGCCGCCGACAGATCGATGGAGCGCGATGCTGCGTTGATGGCCAGCAGGTACATCAGCTGCATGCCCTCGCTGCCGCCACTGGGGGAGCTGCTGAACATCTGCGCGAAGGCCGTGCCTGCGGGTGCCAACACCGGAAAATAATCGGGGCCATGCGGCACCTCACCCGTCACCTTGATCCAGTTGTCCAAAAATACCGCCTGCATCTGGGCCACCACCGGCCCCTCCACCTTGAAATGGGTGTCCCGCCAATGGGCTGGATCTTGCGCACGGCCCGTCCACTGCTGCGCAATGCCCACGCCACCGGTGAAGGCCACGCGCCCATCCACGACCAGCAGCTTGCGGTGCGTGCGGTTGTTCATGCGGCCCAGGTGGGACCAATGCGGCGGGTGGAATTTGCGGATCTGCACACCTGCTGCGGTCAGTTCATCGACAAATTTTTCATCCACCTTGGCGCTGCCCACCCAGTCCAGCAACACATGCACCTTGACGCCCCGGCGTGCCCGCTCGGCCAGCGCATCCGCAAACTCAGCGCCAATGTCGCCCGACCAGTAGATGTAGGTCTCAAACGTGATGGATTTCTGCGCACTGCGGATGGCGGCCAGCATGGGCGGAAATATCTGGTCGCCATTGAGCAGCACCTGAGACCGGTTGCCGCCAATGAACGGCGGCCCCAGCAGCACGCCCAGCTCATGCGTGAAGCGCGGGTCTTCCAGTGAATAGAGGCGCTCGATCCTATGCTGGATCTTCTTCTCGCCCCCCATGAAATTGACGACCAGCAACACGCCGGCAATGGTGATGGCTACCACTGCCGCAGTCAGCAGAAAGGGGTGGTGGAGTTTGATGAAACCTGGCATTTTCTGTTTGGCGAGATGGCGTTGCCATGAAGCATTGGATCGGCGTGTGTCAAAAGTAAAGTGTGGCATGGCACCGCACGTTTGTCGCTCCGTTCAAGCGCCACTTGATGTAGGTGTTTTCTGACGCGGGGAATGCCTGTTTAGCCACTTGATGAGCGGTGTCGAGGTATGACTCGATCAAATCAAAGGGTATTCGAGTGCAAAGCTAAGAAATTTTGCTATATATTAAATAGCACTTTAGGCAATAAATACGACGGCTATAGGCGTATTTAATGGGTAACTTAGATGTCTTCCCGCATATGCCCCAGCCGCATCAGGTTTTTGGAGACACTTGGGGCGCAACCAGCGGATTGTCTGTATTCAAACTGCTGCTCCAAGTCAAAACAGCCTCATGGTCGATAAATTGATTTTCATCTACATCAGCCATTGCTTCACGGGTCAAGTTTTTGGATTTATCCTCCAACGGCACAAAACCAATCGGGCGTTTGGGTGGTTCAGGTGGTGTCATTAATTCTTTGAGTGCGTTGAATACCTGCCTAAGCTGTGCGCCCGTGTTTTGGCTGAAATTGTCGTGCCGCATTTCTAGCAACTCAGTTTTTTCCTCTAATTCGCCCAGTCGTTTAGCTAAGTCTTGATGCTCCAATGAGGCTTCACGCAAGCGCACAAAAGCGCGTATCACATACACCGACACCTGCAACGCGCGGGGTGAGTTCAGCACCATAGCCGCCATGATGGAGCCATGTTCCGTAAAAACGTAAGGCAGATATTTACGGTGCTGGCCTCTGCCCGTCTTAGCCGATGCATCCTTGTTTAAGGTCGCAATTTGCGACCTTAAAGACTCAGATTCGTCTGAAGTGAGTTGAAACATAAAATCCACCGGAAACCGAGCGGCATTGCGCTTGATAGCCTCGTTAAACCGCTTGGTCTTCACGCCGTAGAGTTCAGCCAAGTCCGCATCCACCATCACCTTTTGCCCTCGAATGACCAAGATTTGATGCTCAATGCGCGGTAGCAGCAAAATATCGGGATTTGTCATTTGAGATTACCTTACACTGTGCAGTTGATGATTTGTTAAGCTGATAGTAACTGATTACATATACAGTATTCAGCATTTTTGAAAAATTTAAATTCCTTTAAATTGCTATAAATAAAATAGCTGTTTAGACAATAAATACGCCGGCTAGATGCAAATTTAACTACTTTTTTAAGAAAAATTCATAGTAAACTGACTAAATGAGCCAAATCTTAATCAACGACTACCTCAAGCAGTTAGACATCATCAAAAAAGTCAGCGGCAGCAAGCGAGAAACCATCGTGCGAGAGGCTTTTAAAGACTTGCTCAAAGCATGGGGCAAGCAGCAAAGCCTAACGTTTATTGCCGAATACGGCATGAAGACCGCGACGAAGTCGAATATTTTTATAGACGGCGTTTTGCTGCACGAGCTGCGCATGCCGCTCGGTTATTGGGAAGCGAAGGACTTGGACGACGAGCTCGACAAAGAAGTGGTCAGCAAGTTCAAAAAAGGCTATCCGCAGGACAACATCATTTTCAGCGACGATGCGTTAGCTGTGCTTTGGCAGAATAAAAACGAAGTATTGCGTTGCGACATGACGGACACGCAGGCGCTGTCCAAGCTGCTCAAGCTGTTTTTTAGCTTTGAACGCCCTGAAATTGCCGGTTTTCGCACGGCTGTGGCGCAATTCAAGGTCGATTTACCTGCCGTACTGTTGGCTTTGCGGGAAATGATTGCGCTGGAGCACACCAAAAACACCAAGTTTCGCGCTGCCGAGACCAAGTTTTTAGAGCATGCGCAAGAAGCCATCAACCCCGCGCTGACAGATGCTGACGTGCGCGAGATGCTGATTCAGCACATACTGACCGAGGAAATCTTCGCCAAGGTGTTTGACGACAGCGACTTTCACCAACACAACAACGTCGCCCGCGAGCTGTACGCGCTGGAGGCCGAGTTTTTCACCGGTGCGCTTAAAAAGCAGACCTTGAAGGGCTTGGAAACCTACTACGCCGCCATTCGCGCCGCCGCCGCGCAAATCAGCAGCCACAGTGAAAAGCAAACCTTTTTGAAGGTGATTTACGAGAATTTCTACAAGGTCTACAACGCCAAAGCTGCAGACCGCTTGGGTGTGGTGTACACCCCCAATGAAATCGTCCGCTTCATGATTGACGGGGCCGATTGGCTGTGTGAAACCCATTTTGATAAAAACCTGATTGACAAGGGTGTCGATATTTTGGACCCCGCAACCGGCACGGGCACCTACATTTGTGAGCTGCTGGAGCACTTTCGTGGTTCGCCCAAAAAGCTGGAACACAAGTACAAAAACGAGCTGTACGCCAATGAAGTGGCGATTTTGCCGTATTACGTCGCCAATTTGAACATTGAGGCGACCTATGCCGCCATCACCGGCCAGTATGAGGAGTTTCCAAACCTGTGCTTTGTGGACACCTTGGACAACGTGGGTTTGCACACCTCTGCCAAAGGCACCACGGCAGGGCTGTTTGGCGGGGTGAGTGAGGAAAACGTCGTCCGCATCAAACGCCAAAACAGCAAAAAAATCAGCGTCATCATCGGCAACCCGCCGTATAACGCGAACCAGGCGAATGAAAACGACAACAACAAAAACCGCGAATACCAGGAGATAGACAAACGCATCAAGCAAACCTACATCTTTGAATCCACCGCACAAAAAACCAAGCTGTACGACATGTACGCCCGGTTTTTCCGCTGGGCGAGTGACAGGTTGAGCGACAACGGCATCCTGGTATTCATCACCAACCGCAGCTTTATTGAAAGCCGCACCTTTGACGGCTTTCGCAAAACGGTGGCGAATGAGTTTTCAGACATTTATGTGGTCGATTTGGGTGGCGACGTGCGCGCCAACCCCAAGCTGAGCGGCACCAAACACAATGTTTTTGGCATCCAGACCGGCGTGGCAATCAGCTTCATGGTCAAACGCGCCGATACGTCAAAAAACGCGAAAGACAAAAAGTCCGCCAAAATTCACTACGCCCGTCGCCCAGAGATGGAAACCGCCGATGACAAGCTCAGCTTTTTAGGCAGCAACCCGTTGCGAAGCTTGGATTTTGAGCAAGTTGAACCCGACAAAACCCACAATTGGGTTAATTTGACGGATAACGACTTTGAAGACCATATTCCAATAGCTAGCAAAAAAGCAAAAGCGGCAAAATCTAGCAAAGATGTAAAAGCTATATTCCGCAAATTTTCACTAGGAGTGGTTACTGCTCGCGATGAGTGGGTATATGATTTCGATTTAAATAAAATTGAAAATAAAGTTCGTTACTTAATTGATGAATACAACTCGGAGCGTATTCGACTCAAGGGCATTTTGAGAAGTAGGAAAGGGCTTGAAGACCGTATCCAATATGGAATTAAATGGTCTCGCGCTGTGAAGAATGACCTTAGCAGATCAGTTGAATATGCCTATTCAAACGAATATCTACAGCTAGCTATATACCGACCATTTGTTAAAACTAATCTGTACTTTCAGAAGCAATTGAATGAAATGCAGTATTTGCAGCGTGAATTTTTCGGGCTAAATCAATCGAATACTGCAATGTTGCTTGACCTTGGAGGATCTAAACCATTTAGCGCAATAGGTTGCGATTTAATACCTGATTACCACGTCAATGGCGATTCAATTTGTTTTCCATTATTTCGTTATGAACTTGGACAAAAAATTGATAATATTACCGATTGGGCACTAAAACAATTCACTGCAAACTACAAAACCACTGGCAAATCAAAGAAGATAAGCAAGGAATCCATCTTTCATTACTGCTATGCCGTTCTGCACGACCCCATTTACCGTGAAAAATATGCTTTGAATTTAAAAAGAGAATTCCCTCGTATTCCTTTTTATACTGACTTTTGGCAATGGGCCGCGTGGGGCGAGCAGCTCATGGCGCTGCATATTGGGTATGAAGGGGTTGCACCGTTCAAACTCGACCGTGTTGATATTGAAGATACCAAAGTACGAACAGCGGGTTTGCAGCCTAAAGCGATGCTGAAATCTGATGCAGCAGCTGGGAGCATTACCTTAGATTCTGAAACCACCCTGCGCGGCATCCCCAAAGAAGCGTGGACGTACAAGCTGGGCAACCGCTGCGCGATTGACTGGGTATTAGACCAATACAAAGAAAAGAAACCCAAAGACCCGACGATTCGGGAGAAGTTTGATACTTACCGATTTGCAGATTACAAGGAAAAAGTTATCGACCTGCTGGCGCGGGTGACGACGGTGAGTGTGGAAACGGCGCAGATCACGGCGGCGATGGCTCAGGCTGCTAGGTAAGTGTTTTAAAACAGGGTAAAAATGTCTGTAGCCGGCGTATTTATTGCCTGAGATGCTATTTAAAATGTAGCGTATTTCGTGCCGTCGTAGCACCATAAATTAAGGTCAGAGTCCAATTTCGATGTGAATTGGTTGTCCGTCGAAGGGTGAATTGTCCTGAATTGGAATCTGACCCTAATTTATTTACCTCGGCTGGTGGGAGCTCCACTCGACTGCAAATGAAGTCAAAATTCCCCTTCATTTGAAGGGGTGGCGCGAAGCGACGGGGTAGCTGTATTTTGCTATAAATAAAATAGCACATTAATCAATAAATACGCCGGCTACAGCCAAAAATACCCTCTATTTCGGCAAAAATAGCAGCCAATACACCAACAGCAGGTTAAACAGCACCGAAATACCCAGCCCTATCTTCCAAACCGCCGTTGGGTCACTTTGAATCAGTGGGGTGGCTAGGGGGGCGCTGAGGGGGCGGGAGGCGCCTCGGTCCAGGGCTAGGAGGAGCTCTTCTGCGGTTTCGAAGCGTTGGTTTTTGTCTCTGGCGATGGCTTTGAGGACGATGTTGTCTAGCCATTTCGGGATTTCTGGGCGATGGCGGCTGGGGGCTAGGGGGTCGCGGTAGTAGCGGCCGGACTGGCCGGGGAGCACTTCGCCGTAGGGGAGCTTGCCGGTCAAGAGCTGGTACAGGGTGACGCCCAGGGCGAAGAGGTCGCTTTGGGCATCGGGCAGTTCTTTGGTGTTGTCACCAGCGCTTTTAAAATGCACGCCCCATTGCTCGGGGTTGATGTAGCTGGGCGTGCCGGCGTGCAGGTCGCGCATGGCTGCAGGCTCTTTGCCGCTGAGCGCGACGCCCAAATCGAGCAAACGCAGCACGCCGTCAGCGCCCTGGTGCAGATTGGCGGGTTTGATGTCACGGTGAATCACATTTTGGCGATGCAAATGGCTGAGCGCTTTGGTGATTTGGGTGGCGGCGCTGAGGGCGTGGGCGACCTCG
>JAYVGI010000206.1:0-23480 GCA_043772355.1 Polaromonas sp. | reverse complement strand
CTTCGAGAAAACAGACCCGTTAGGTTGTCGTGGGAGCAACGACCGAGGGAAATTACTGAAAAACATTGGCATGACCTCCAAGCAGGAGCCATATTTTTTAAAACACGCGAAGCCGCGATTGCGGCTCTCGATGCAGCAGAAGCACACATCGGCAACCCAACAATAGGGCAGTTTCTTTCCTTGAAGACGCAAATTCCTGAAACGCTGAAACCTGCGGTTGAACAGCTGAGATCAGCAGCAAATAAATACTTGGCGTTTAAACACGAGGATGCGGAAGCCAACAAATTCTGTGACGAGTGCGTAAATAACGACCCTTCCAGTGTTTTTCGATCTTTGGTCGAGCGAGATGGACTCGTTCTGCGTCTGGTGGGTGATGAGGTGAAGCCAGGGCCGGCATTCCGCGGCTCGCAACTTTCTGCCGAACAAGCCGTGGCTGACGATGAAGACCAGGAAGCGCCGCAAGCAGGCGACATGCCGTTTCCTGAAGGCATCTCCCACCGTGTGCAAAATCTGTATACGTTGAATCTCGACATGCATGGCGAACTGGACGGATGGCTGAATACAGCTGTAGCCGAGGGTGAAGCATGAGACGCAATAGAGAAACTCCGAGACCACCATCGCTGGCGCAGCATTTCGATGCGCCGGAGGGATACACCGGACATTTTGGTTGGCTGTGCGGTTACTCGGCGGACGCATTGTTTCTGGATGATGCCGCTGAACGTTTTACCCGCCTCACCCATCCGCAACGCGCCCACCAGGGTCGCATTGCGCTCGCCGTGTTGCTTGACCCGGGAAACCCACCCATCTCGTTGCAAGATGCACCCGGGGTGGCACATTTGCCAATCAAGGATCACGCCAATAAGCCATTCCTGCTGCTGCATGCCAAGGTCGCACTGCTGGGCTTCCGGCATCAAGAAAATCACAGTCAATGGCAACTACGCTTGATGGTGTCCACCGGCAACTGGACGCGCCAGACCCTGGAAGAAAGCTTGGATCTGGTGTGGCGAATCGACATTGACAGCGAATACCTCAACAAGTTGGATACGAACGGCCAACAAAACTGCGCTGACGTCAAGGCGGCCTGGAATTTGCTGGAATGGATTCAGCGAATGTATGACACGCGGTTGCTCAACGCTTCCGCCAATGGTCATCCCAGCGAGACGATGAATGCGCAAAAAAAAGTTAGCGGCTGGATCGATGCGTGTTCGAAAAAGGCCCAGGGGCGATCGCGAGTCTTCGATAACAGGCACCAGTCCCTGCTGTCTCAGTTGCCTGAGAAAATCGAAACCAACGGCGAGGTAAAACGCAATTACTTAGCCATGGGGTCTGGGTTCTATGAAACATCCTCCGGTCACGGGAACACGCCCGAAGTGCCTATGAAGATTGTCAACACCCTCCGTGACGCTGGCTTGTTAACCACGAAGCCGGAGCTTGACCTTTATGTCAATCCTTTGGCATGCCAGGCCATCGCAACATCGGTGATGCCATTGCTGTCGTGTGGTGTGACGGTCCGTCCGGCAGCCATTCCGAAAATTGTTTTTGGAGAGGGCGTGCAGCGCAGTTTGCACGCAAAATTCCTGTTCAGCGCAAACTATCGTGATAACTCAAATGCCTGTACTAGTGCCTGGGTTTATCTGGGATCAGGCAACCTGACTCATCCAGGTTTTGCCAACAAAGTGGGCGCCAGCGCGGGTAACCTCGAAGCAGGTGTTGTGTTTTTCCCGGACTCGTTGTGTTGGCGGAAAAACAAGACAACCGAAGCTCATCTGGTGGTGACTAACCTCTTACCCATCCAGTGGGACGCTGAAATTGGCGACGCAACGCCGCTGTCCGCAGGTTCTGACATGGAGCAACGGGATGCCATCTACGTTGCGCCACCTGTGGCCTGGCTCACATGGCACGAAACCGACGGTATGCGTGAACTCCGTACAGATGAACTTAGCGTCACCGATTTTCAAGTGTTTGATTTAGCCGGAATTGCCTGTTTGAAAACTCAAACTGGCATCCAGTGGCGCGAAGCACAGCCCCGCCAAATTCGCATACGGTGGCATGCAAACGATCAGCAGCAGGAATCACTGATACCCGTCGTCGATCAATATGGGCGCATTGCCGCCACCGAGTTGCGGGCCATCGATATCGAAGAGGCTTGGTGGCAACTGGCGGCCTTTCCACTGCCTCCGGCTGAAGAAGGTGAAGACGACGAAGATGGCGATGGCGGTACTGATAAAAACGAGGGCATGGTCACAGCGAAGGGGCGCTCAACACCGATGGCCAGCTATCCGATACGCCAGATGATGGAGCTGATCGAAGGCATCGCAGCCAAGCAAACTGGAATTGAAGAAATGGATTGGGTGCTCTGGTGCAACCGCCTGGAGCAAACACTAGGGCAAACGGGCGACAGTGCGCCAGTCAACTACTTCCGTGACGAACTTAAGCTAAATCCGCTGAGTCCGTTGCGACACCGGTCGTTTCGCCCATTGTTTGCTGAAACTTGTGATTCAAAGGCCGGGCGGTTGTACGACGACACCCTGGGTCGGATCGAGGTGAGCTGGAACGTCAATGAATTGAGTCCAATTGTGGAGATGAAATGAATCACGAGTTCAATGGCTGGGACAAAGTTGCCGCAAAACTTCGCACACTTGCAGATGATCGAGACATACAACTCAACGACGGACAGGCCGCGAGCCTTCGAGAACTCGCCAAGCGACTACCCGCGAACGGGGTCATCATCGCGGACGAAGTCGGGATGGGCAAGACTCGGATTGCCGTGGCGGTCGCACGGGCTGTGATAGCGGAAGGGGGCCGTGTCGCGATTCTGGTACCACCAGGGCTAGGTTATCAGTGGAGCGACGAGTTGCGAAACGCAGGAGTAAGTGCGCCGCCAATTTTGCGTAGCCTTCGACAATACTTGAGTGCTTGGGATTCTGAACAAGTAAAACGGAAACCCCCTTGGTCTGACCAGCAGGTTGTGTTGATCTCACATGCCTTTACCAACTGGCGGCTAGGGAAAAACAGTGATAACTGGCGCTGGACATTGCTACCAGAGATGTATGCCCAGTGGCACAAGTTGTCACGTAACCATCACACTCGCAATAAACTGAACGATGATTGGGTGCAACATGCAGCGAAGAGTGTCATCGAAGCAATAAGGTCGCGGAATGATCCCCAATGGTTGAATCTAATCGAGGAAATGGCCAAAGAAACGCCTTGGCCAAGTGCTCTGGATGCAGCTGAGTATGGCCGCAATGAAGTATTGCGCCCTTGGTTGGAGCGAGCGGTCGGCCTTGGGTTGGGCGTATTTGATCTCGTCATTGTGGATGAGGCCCACAAAAGCAGAGGCCAAGACAGTGGACTAAATCGGTTGTTAAATGGGGTTGTTCTCCAATCTTCCGATTCACGCTGCCTAGCGATGACGGCGACTCCTGTCGAACTCGATGCGACACAATGGACGCAGATGCTGGGGCGCATCCAAGTCGATGAAATATCGCAAGCAGCGGCAACCACGGCGATTTCAAATTATGCGCAAGCTGTAGCTAGGGTAAGGCAATGCCCGAGCGACAACGAGTCGCGCGAAAAATACAAGGAATCCGCCAAAAACTTCAAGCAAGCGCTAGATCCCTATCTACTGCGACGTGATAAACGGGAAGATCCTGCGGTTATTCAGTTTCAGAAAAAATCTGGCGAGGGCTATCACGCCTACCGACGTGAACAGGAAATCCTGATCGATACCGCGAGACTGGCCCCCGCGTGGAAACAGGCCGTCTGCGCAGCGGAGGCCTTGTCTTTCGTCGCGCGCCAATCGGACGGCGAGGCGGCTGGCAAGCTGAAACGACAGCGTCTGACGTTGGGCAATGGGCACGGCATCGCAACGTGCATTGATCACAGCCAAATCGACGACGTAGCCGACCAAAAGCAAATTGAGACCGATGGCTTTCCTGATGCGCTCGTGCAGGGTAATGCCGAAGTAGATGTGGCAGCAGATAAGAGGCTGTTACGTGCGCAGTGGTGGCGAAACATCATGGCGCAGCCGTTCTTGAGCAGTGGCTCGCCGCTATTCGATCACCCCGCAATTCTGGCGGCTGTCCAAGAAATTGAGAACGTCTGCAAGCAAGACGAGAAGGTTTTGGTTTTCGGTCGGTTCACACGCCCTCTGCGTGCGTTGGTGCAATTGCTCAATGCACGGGAGATGCTGCGCAGCCTGGATGGCGGCCGTCCTTGGCCGCCATCAAAAGTGCATGAAGATTCAAAAACTGGTGTCAGCGAATGGAGCGCCGTCATCGCCGCACATCGACAGTTGGGACGATCTTGCGTGTTGGATCGAGAGTCTCTCAACCGCATTCTCGAAAAGCAGTACGAGGGTATAGAGAAACAGCGTAGCAAATTTCGCGAAAACCTAATCGCCAATATTGAAAACGGTCTCAGTATTGAAGAGGGCCGCACCGGGCAGCCAATAATTGATCGTGTACGCGCACTGTTTGAGTCGTTCAGGAGGAAATCGGCGATGCATTCAGGTTCCTCTCAAGCTAATGATGGCGCGGACGCACTGGTGTTATTGGCACGTGCGATGCAGGAAATGCTCGGAGAACACATCGAAGTTGACGCGCAAAGCGACTTCGGAAAGACCTTCATTGAGCTGGTGAAAGCGGCGAGTGATCGCGACGAGGGTGACTCTGATGGAGATGCGCAGGTGGGCGAGGAGGAAGCCTCTGCTCTCTGGTCAGACCTCAGAGACCGGCTAAAAGAGGAATACAACCGCCCAGAAGGCGGATTCGCTCGGCTCATGTATGGCGAAACAAAACCTGCCACTAGGCGTCTCTTGCAGTTGGCCTTTAACCGAAAGCATGGACACCCGAGGGTATTGGTGGCGCAATCGCTAGTGGGCCGTGAGGGGCTTAACCTTCACAAGGCTTGTCGAACCGTTGTGCTGCTTCATCCGGAGTGGAATCCAGGCGTAGTTGAACAGCAGATTGGGCGTGTCGATAGGATAGGCAGCTTATGGGAAGAAAAATTGAACCAAGCGATTGCCGACCAGCATACGGCTGACGACCTTCCAAGAATTGAAATCCGTCCGGTCATCTTTCAGGGAACCTATGATGAGGAAAACTGGCGGGTTCTGAACAACCGTTGGGATGATTTGCGCGCACAACTTCACGGCATCGTCATATCTCCTCGAATCGCCGAAAAATATTCTGATTCGCTGGAAATGGTTGCCGAGATAAATGAAGCGGCACCAAATTTTTCACCCCCAGATTAGATTGAAGCTAGTTGAAGTAGGCCCGAGTCTGAAGCAGCTTTTACCGCGGGTAGATTGGCGTGACGTTAGGCCCAGATTAGCCAATCAAATTCCGCCCAAAGTCTAATTTACACAAAAATCATACAAAACCCATAGCATTGCCACCACCTTCTTTCAGCGCGCACTCCGCTGCAAGCGCTGAAATTAGGCGCTCGGTAGTTTCTATGGGCCGAAAACGGTGCTGCCGTGCTACAGCTGCAAAATCACCGGGTGTCAATTTGCGCAGGGTAGACATTTTAGTGCGGCTGTGGGGTGCTGGTTTGGCAAGGCCG
Source organism: Polaromonas sp. (assembly GCA_043772355.1). Taxonomy (GTDB): domain Bacteria; phylum Pseudomonadota; class Gammaproteobacteria; order Burkholderiales; family Burkholderiaceae_C; genus JAAFIP01. Next base: position 17,915 of record JAYVGI010000206.1, on the reverse strand, counting down.
AGCGATTCGCATTGGCGCAGCAAGAGCTTCCATGCCTGATCAGGCTTTAGATAGTCAAACCGTACTTTCAGATCAAACCTGCGCAGTGCCGCCTGATCTAGTCCGTCCATCAGGTTGGTGGATGCGATAAAAATGCCTGAGAAGGATTCCATTTGCGTCAGCATCTCATTGACTTGGCTGACTTCCCAGCTGGCCTGCGCCGTGCGCCGGTCCTGCAAAAAGCTATCTACTTCGTCGATGAGCAGCAGGCTGCCTTCACGCTCTGCCGCAGCGAAAGCGCGGGCAATATTTTTCTCGCTTTCGCCCACCCACTTAGATCCTAGGTCGGATGCGCGCTTGACCATGAGCGGTGCCCCCAGTTCGTTGGCTAGCCAACGGCCGTAGGCAGTTTTGCCCGTACCGGGTGGGCCATAGAGGCACAGGCGACCAGATTTAGCATGTAGCAAACCAGCGGTCACTACGGCCAAATCTGTATCTGCCTGAATGAAGGCGGGGTCGTAAATTTCGGGCAAACGGTTCGGGTCATTGCGTCGAATGGGTCTGTGTCCCTGCGCTTCCAGTGTATTGCTGATGAGCAACTCCATGGCATTGGCGACACCCATATGGCCCGGTTGCGCCAGCTCGGTCAGTATGGTTTGCGTCACGTCGGACGCTCTAGTCACGATGGCGGGTGCAAGCATTTCCGCCTCGGCGATGCGCGCTACTGCGCTGGATGCCAGCAGGCCGTTGCAGGCCACTTCAATAATGCGTTCCCTTTGTTTTTTTGGTGGAATCGGTACTTCAAACACCATATCAAACCGACGAATGAAGGCGGTATCCATGCCCCGCACCCCGTTGGAAAGCCAGATGGTGGGCACCGCGTTGCCCTCCAGCATCCGGTTTATCCAGGCCTTGCGAGTTTGCGCAGTACTTTTGCGGCCAAACATGCTGTCCCCATCATCAAACACGTCCTCGGCTTCGTCAAATACGATCATACACTTGCGGCTTGAGAAAAAGCTTTGTGCCACGCGGTATGCACTTAACCGTCGCTCACCTTTGACAGAGTCGCCGTCTTGGTCTTCACTGGCTACTTCAAAGAGTTCACTGCCCAGTTCGGCGGCCAGTACTTTTGCCAATTGGCTTTTGCCGGTGCCTGGGCTGCCATGTAGGTAGATATTTACGCCTTTGCGACCAGACTGCATGGCGTTTTTCAGGTACGGCCTTAATAGCGATAACGATGGCGCAATATGGGCGAAGTCAGACAGCGTGAGGGTTGCTGGCGTGCCTATGGCTATGGAATCGCGCAACAGGGCAATCGGGTCGGCATTGGCCTCAAGCAGTCTTTCCGCGAATCCGTCGGACAGTAAATCACACTTGCCGGTAATCGTGTCGGCGTTACCGGGGTGCACAGTCAATAGGCCTGAGCGACGCAATGGGCTGGCAGCATGCAGCGCAGACTGAACTTCGCCGGGCGGGATATCCAAAACTGCGGCGATGATGCGTGCCAGAACTGTGTTGGATATATTTTTGAATAGTTCACATGCCTCGGCAAGCTCTGTCGTGGAGTGCCTGAGTACAAAAAATTCCAAAACTCGACAGTCAGTGTCCGTCAGACCGACCAATTTTTGCAACTGATGCACGTTCTCAATGAGGTTGACGGGAAGCGTCGCGGTATGTTTTTTTTCCTCGGCAGCGGCATGAAGTTTTTGAAGCCGTTTGCGGATGCCCTCGATCTCTGACTTTTCTTGTGGCTGATTGTCGATGTCGCCCAGCCCCGCCAGCTTTGCAATCGAGCTGTGACCGAAACCATGCGCGTCCATGAGCGCTTTGTACCTGCCCAACGGAACGAGTATGCGTAGTGCCCACAGTGTCACAATTGCAGGCACGTCGTTGACGGTAGACGTTGCTGCGCGCTTCATTTGGTGTTGGCTAAATCTTGACATGGTGAGTACTGAATACATAGAGATCAAATTTTCACCTCTGATGCGACAATATGTGTCGTGTGCGGGGTGGGTTGAAATTAGAGCCCGGCGTATCGTTCGGTCGATAGCACAAAGTGGATGTTGACGCTATACTTGACCAAGCTTAGCTAATCAGAAAGGCGCGCAAGTATGACGGCTCAAATTATCAATATGCTGGACGCAAAAACCTCGCTGTCCAAACTCATCCATGCACTAGAAAACGGTGCATCAAGTGGTTTCATCATCGCTCGCAATGGCACACCCGCCGCCAGGCTGATGCCGCTGGAGAAAGCGGTGCCTGACCGCAGTAAGCGCATCGGCGTTGCCAAAGGGCGGTTCAAGGTGCCTGCCGATTTTGATAACCACAATGCACAAGTGCAAAATCTGTTTGAAGGCAACTGATGCGAATTTTGCTAGACACCCATATAGCGTTGTGGGCCGTTACCGCGCACGCGTCGCTCTCGCCCCAGGCCAAGAAGATTATTCTTGGAGCGGACGAAGTGTTTGTCAGTGTTGCATCTACTTGGGAAATTGCCATCAAGCATTCCATTGGCAAGGGTGACATGCCTGTATCGGCGGCGCAGGCGCTACAGGCCTTTACGGATGCGGGCTATGCCATGCTGGACATAAACCCACGACACACGCTCAAAGTGGAGACGTTACCACCCATTCACAAAGACCCGTTTGATCGCATGCTCGTGGCCCAGGCGTTGTGTGAACCGCTGATTTTGGTAACACGCGACCCGCTGGTAGCGCAGTATGGCGCGGGTATTTTGCAGGTGGCTTAACCGGTTTACACGACTCCCAGTAACGTGATGCTTCGCTTCTTCACATCCGATATCTGATCGCCAAACCCCAGCAACCACCGAGTTAGCTGCTCGGTTTCCACCACCGTCGCGCTGATCTTGAGTTTATCCTTTACTTGCGTTACCACCTGATCCGCAGAGAGTGGGCATTCAACAAGGTGTAAGCCGGACGCTTTGTCGATGAGGAAGCTTAAAAATACGCGCTTGCCATCGCCAAAACCAAAGCGACCGTCATCGTCAAATTGCTTCAAATCAAAGTTTTTAGTCCTGTCGAACGTGCGCTCTAATGCATGTGCCTGGGTGATGCGGTGCAGCGCCAGGCTGCGTTCATTGTCATAGCCAGAAAATCTGCAAACAAGATAAAGCCTGGGGCCTTGCTGGGCTAAACCCAAAGGCATAACTTCTGCTTTGGTGCGTTTACCCGCCGCATTGGCATAGTCCACCTCCAGCCAACGGTTGCCGTACAGGGCGTTACTGACTTCATCAAAAACACCGGCAACAATTTTGGGAGGCAGCAGAGGCTGGGTATCACTCACCACGCGTACCTTCGACAACCATTCGCGCTCCTTTTTGGCTGTGGAGTGCGGTGCTATGTTGCTGCGTGCTTGGGTGAAAAATCCAGCCATGGATTTCATCAAGTTCGCGGGCAGTAGGTTATGCATGTGTTGTTCAGCCAGCGTCAGGAGCAGGGACTCTTGCTCGGTCATGCCCGGCAGAGACAGGCCCTTGGCGCGCTCCTTCCAGCGATAACCGTAGGGTTTGTTGCGGTCGTCGCGTTCAATGTCGAAATGCTGGGTGAGCATCTCCAATTGGCGCTGGATGGTGCGCAGGTCACGCGCCAATCCTGCTTCGTTAAGCTGGGCTTGCAGCACTGGTGCAGTGATTTTGCTGCTGCGCGGAATACGCCGCAGAAGCTCCAAGACGATGTGAACGGTTTCTAGCGTTTCTGGGCGTTTGGACATGATTGGACTGGGCTTTGAGTGCGTGCGGTGCGCGCAATACGTGGATTAACTGAACGCACCAATCATCGCCTCTATCGCCGCCGCCGTAGCCAAGGGCTTCTCCATGGGGAAAAGATGCGTGCCATCCACATACATCATCCGCCCGGGCGTATCGCCCTTGGCCCCGGTGACTTTTTCTGTGAGCGCAGTGCCTACGCGTTTCATCTCTACAGACTGCCTGCCGCCGATGAAGGCGGCGGGGCATTTGAGGGGGTGGCGTTTGAGCAAGGCGTCCAGGTTGTCGGGCAGGGTGTTGTAGATCTGGGTTTCTATCTCACGGTTAAAACTGAGCACGCGTTTGCCGCCCTCGGTGTGGGTGCCGTGGGCAATGTAGTTGCGCAGAGTTTGGTCGTCCCACTGGGCGAAGATGCGTTTGCTTTTAAAGTGGGTGTAGACCGCCTCTTCGCTGTCCCATTGGTGTTTGCGGCCCTGGCTGACCGCACCGGGGGACATACGGCCAATGAGGGGCGTGGACTTGATGGCTCCCAGCGTGGTGGCGCGCCAGCCGCCTAGCAGGGGTGCGTCCAGCAGTACCAAGCCCTTCACCAGAGTGGGGTGGCGTGCGGCGCACATCAAGCTTAAAAAACCGCCTAACGAGTGGCCCACCAAATACGCCGGTTCGCCGTGTTTATCTACTTCGCGTTCGGTAAAGTCTGTCAACTGTTGGACGAGGTGCTTCCAGTTATTCGTGACGGGATACTGCGGGTCGTGGCCAAATTTCTCTACGGCTTTGACGGTAAAGCCGCGCTTTTTAAGCGACGCGGTCATCACGCCATAGGTGCTGGCGGGAAAGCTGTTGCCGTGGGAAAAGATCAGCAGCATTAAATGAGCTTTTCCTGCGGCGTGCTGATCTTGCGCAGCGCGCTGCTGCGTACATTGGGTGCTTTGAGTGGCGTGTCGGTTTGGTCGCCGTTCCACACCGGGTCTTCCAGGCTGTCAAACACTTCGCGCAGTTTGTTGCCCCATGCGCCGCGCAGCATCTTCAGGTAGGGGTTACTCTCTTCGATGCAGACAATTTTGTCGGTCTGCAGTGTGCCCGCCTCGTACACCACCAGGTCTAGCGGCAATCCCACTGAGAGGTTGGATTTAAGGGTGGAGTCCATCGACACCAAGGCGCATTTGGCAGCTTCGTCCAGCGGCGTGTCCAGCGTGATAACGCGGTCTAAAACGGGCTTGCCGTATTTGGATTCACCAATCTGGAAGTAGGGCGTCTCAGGCGTGGCCTCGATAAAGTTGCCAGCCGAATACACCTGGAACAAGCGCATCGGCTCATTGCCAATTTGGCCACCAAAAATCAGTGACACGTTAAATTCAACGCCGGCTTTTTTCAAGGCTTCTGCGTCACGCGTATATACATGGCGCACGGCTGAGCCTAGCACGCGGCAGGCGTCGAACATGCTTTTGGCGTTCCAGATCGTTAAGGGTTCGCCTTCTTCATTTTTCAGTTTTTCAACCTGCAATATTTCACGCACAGATTGGCTGATGCTCAGGTTGCCTGCGGACAGCAGGGTCATAAACCGGTCGCCGGGTTTTTCATAGACGATCATTTTGCGGAAGGTGCTGATCTGGTCCAGGCCCGAGTTGGTGCGCGAGTCGGACAGAAAGACCAAGCCTGCTTTGAGTTTGATGCCTACGCAATATGTCATGGTTGCTCCGTTACTTTTTATCTGAGAGTTTTTTGAGTTGGTACAACACGTCCAGCGCCTCGCGCGGGCTCAGGGTGTCGGGGTGGATGTCTTTGAGAGCTGATTCTAGGGCACCACCATGGCCGTCTTGCGTGGCGCTCTCTGGCGGAGCAGCAAACAGGTCTACCTGCGCTTGCGCTGTGCTTTGCTGGGTTTCTAATGCAGCCAAGGCGTGGCGGGCGTGGTTGACCACGGCTGCGGGCACACCGGCCAGCTTGGCCACCTGGATACCATAGCTGCGGCTGGCCGGGCCTGGCTGGATCTCATGCAAAAACACAATGTCGTGCCCTTTTTCAGCCGCGCTCACATGCACATTCATCGCGCCGTGGTGCTGTGCGGGGAACTCGGTCAGCTCAAAATAATGCGTGGCGAACAAGGTGAAGGCTTGCGACTTGTGCAAATGCGTTGCGATGCCAGATGCGAGTGCGAGGCCGTCAAACGTGGACGTGCCCCGCCCAATCTCGTCCATCAGCACCAGGGAGTGCGGCGTGGCGGCGTGCAAAATCTGAGCGGCCTCGGTCATCTCCAGCATGAAGGTGGACTGCGCGTTGGCCAAATCGTCTGCCGCGCCGATGCGGGTGTGGATGGCGTCTATCGGCCCCAAGCGGCAGGCCGCTGCGGGCACGTAGGAGCCGACCGAGGCCAGCAAGGTGATGATGGCCACCTGGCGCATGTAGGTGGACTTGCCGCCCATGTTGGGGCCGGTAATGACCTGCATGCGGGTTTTGGCGTTGAAGGCCGTGTCGTTGGCGATGAAGCTGCCCGAGGAGAGCTCGGCCAAGCGCGCCTCCACCACCGGGTGGCGGCCTGCGGTGATGTCGATGCACGGCTCTTTGACAAACTGCGGCGCGCACCAGTTGAGGGTGAGCGAACGCTCTGCCAGTGCGCACAGTGCGTCCAGCGAAGCGAGGGCGGTAGCGCACTGGGAGAGTGCGGGCACAAAGGCTTGCAGCTGGTCCAGCAGTTGCTCGTACAAATACTTTTCACGCGCCAGTGCCCGGTCTTGCGCGCTCAGGGCTTTGTCCTCAAAGGTTTTCAGCTCGGGAGTGATAAAGCGTTCGGCGTTTTTCAGCGTTTGGCGGCGGCGGTAGTCGTCGGGTACTTTGTCCAGTTGGCCTTGGGTCACCTCGATGTAAAAACCATGCACGCGGTTGAACTGCACGCGCAGGTTGGCGATACCGGTTCTTGCCTTCTCGCGCACTTCCAGGTCCAGCAAAAACGCGTCGCAGGTATCGCCAATATTGCGCAGCTCGTCCAGGTCGGCATCAAATCCGTTGGCCATCACGCCGCCGTCGCGAATCAGGTTCGAGGGTTCAGGCAACAGGGCACAGGCTAGCAGCGGCCCACAGCCCGCTGGGGGTGTCAATTGACCAGATATGGATGCCAAATCGGCATCTAGCCCCCTAGAATATTGCGCGAGCAGCTCACATTGTTGTAGCGTTTGCTGCAAGGCTACTAGCTCGCGTGGGCGCACTTGGCGCAGCGCAATGCGGGCGGTAATGCGCTCTACATCGCTTACGCCTTTGAGCTGTGCACGTAGCCTGGCGGCATGGCCGCCGCTGTCTCCACTGCGTAATGTGCCAATGGCTTGCAGACGCTGCTGCGCCACCGTGCGCGCGCGCAGGGGCGACTGCAACCAGCTCTTCAAAGCCCGGCTGCCCATGCCGGTTTGGCAGGTGTCCAGCAGGGAGAAGAGGGTGGGCGAATCTTCGCCGCGTAGCGTGAGCGTCAGCTCCAGGTTGCGCCGGGTCGTGAGGGGTAGGTCTATCAGCTCGTCATCGCGCTGCACTTTGAGCGAGCGCACATGCGGCAGCGCCTTGCCCTGCGTGTGCTCGGCATAGGCCAGCAAGGCTGAGGCGGCCGCGTGTGCATGCACGGCCTCGTCGGCGCTAAACGCTTGTAGGCTGGCCACTTGCAGTTGCTCGCACAGCTTGGTGTTACCCAGGCCGCTGTCAAACTGGAAAGCCGGGCGAATGGTGAGCGACAGGCTGGAGGCAAAGCGCAACGCCTTGATCTGCTGCTCAAACGCGGGCGTCACGTCGCCGCTGTAGATCAGCTCGCTGGGTGCAATGCGCGCCACCCAGGCGGTCAACTCGTCATGGCTGCACTGCGCCAGTTGAATCTGCGCCTGCGTAACAGCCAGCCAAGCCAGGCCCAGTTGGTTGCGCGGCGCTTGGTGCACCGCCAGCAGCACCGACTCGGTTTTGTCGCTCAACAGCTCGGTATCGGTCAAGGTGCCGGGGGTTACCACGCGCACCACTTTGCGCTCGACCGGGCCTTTGCTGGCACCTACCTCGCCCACTTGCTCGCAGATGGCGACGGACTCGCCCAGTTTGATCAGCCGCGCCAAATACGTCTCTAGTGCATGGAATGGAACACCGGCCATTACCACCGGCTCACCACCCGACTGCCCACGCTGGGTGAGGGTGATGTTCAAGAGGCGCGCGGCTTTTTCAGCATCGGCATAAAACACTTCATAGAAATCGCCCATGCGGTAGAACACCAGGGTATCGGGGTAGTCTTTTTTCAGGCCCCAATATTGGGCCATCATCGGCGTGTGACTCAAGTTTTCAGCCAAAGTAGTGATTCCATTTGAAAAATGCGCAAAGCGGCAATAAGCAGTTCACTAGATTATCGCGGATGGTGGGCGTACGTAGTTCCGTGAAGATGGTTCTGGCAATACCGCACCATAATCAAAAGCATGCAAACTATTCGAACGTTTCCCTTGCAAGTCAACGGCCAACAGCGCACGGTGCAAGCACAGGAGAGCACGCCATTGCTGTACGTGCTGCGCAACGACCTGGGCCTCAAAGGCACCCGCTTTGGCTGCGGGGCCAACCAGTGCGGTAGCTGCCATGTGCTGCTGGACGGTGCCTCAGTGCCCGCCTGCGACACGCCAGTGTGGGCTGCGCAGGGCAAGGCCGTGGTGACGCTGGAGGGGCTGGGGCAGTTGCATGGCGCAACAGGCGCGCTGCACCCGCTGCAGCAGGCGTTTATGGACGAGCAGGCGGCGCAGTGTGGCTACTGCTTGTCGGGAATTTTGATCAGCGCTACGGCTTTGCTAGCCCAGAACCCCCAGCCTACCGAGGCGCAGGTCAAAGCGGCACTGGACAAGCACCTGTGCCGCTGCGGTACGCATAACCGCATCGTGCGGGCGGTGCTGCGGGCGGCGGATGTGATGAGGGCCGCAGCATGAACAACGCCAACCTGCAAGCGAACCCTTCGACAAGCTCAGGGCGAACGGATATGGCAGACAGCAAGCCAGTCTTACCTGGTAGCCTGCAAACCAACCGCCGCCTGTCGCAATGGCTCAGCATCCACACTAACGGCACGGTGAGTGTGCGCAGCGGCAAAGTAGAGCTGGGGCAGGGCATAGTCACCGCGCTGGCGCAGATTGTGGCACAGGAGCTGGATGTGGCGATGTCGCGCATCCGCATGCTGCCCGCCAACACCACGGACAGCCCGAACGAAGGCATGACGTCGGGCAGCCTCTCGGTGCAAGACTCTGGCAGCGCGCTGCGCCAGGTGTGCGCGCAGGTGCGGCAGATTTACCTTCAAGCGGCAAGTGCGCAGCTCAGTGTGCCGCTTGATCAACTGGAGGTGGTGGATGGCAGCATCCAACTACGCGAGCAGCAGCGCAGCCGTGGCGAAAATTCATTCACCAGCTACTGGACGCTGGCCGACGATGCCTTGTTGCAGGTCGAGGCTGGCAATCTAATTGCTCATAAAAGCGTAGCTGCTCCCGCAATATTTGAGGGGGCTACACCCAGACTGGATATTCCAGACAAGCTCACAGGCCAGCCGCGTTTCATCCACGACATCGCCTTGCCCGGCATGCTGCACGGCCGCGTGCTACACCCGCCGTCGCCCAGCGGCGTGCTGCTGGACTGTCACTTTAGTGCCGTGCAAGCCTTGCCCGGCATAGTGACGGTAGTGCGTGATGGCAGCTTTCTTGGTGTGATCGCCGACGACGAATATCTTGCCACGCTGGCGCTTAAAAAACTCGCTGTACTGGCGCAATGGCGCGAGACCGCCGCCCTGCCCGATATGCAGGATCTGCCCGCTTATCTGCGTGCGCAGCCAGTAGAGACCAGCCTGGTCGGCGAGAAACTGGCAGCTCAGCCGACCACCACGTCCACCGTGCATCCCGCCCCCTCCAACCTCAGCCTCACCCCTTCCAACCTCCCACCTGATACCTCAACTCTCGCTTTCCAAGCCAGCTATTCCCGCCCCTTCCTGGCCCACGCCTCCATCGGCCCGTCCTGCGCTGTGGCGCGCTTCAACCCCGCGTCGCTAGAGGTGTGGACGCACAGCCAAGGTATCTACAACCTGCGTGCCGACCTGGCTTTGGTGTTCGATATGCCCGCAAGCAGCGTCAGCGTGCAGCATGTGGAAGGCGCCGGCTGCTACGGCCACAACGGCGCGGACGACGTGGCCTGCGATGCCGCCCTGCTGGCCCGCGCAGTGCCTGGCCGTGCCGTGCAAGTGCAGTGGACGCGCGAGTCCGAGCTGGGCAGCGCGCCCTTTGGCCCTGCGATGGTCGTGGAACTTAAAGCACAGGTTGATGGGAATGGCTGCATTACCGAATGGCAGCACAGCGTTTGGTCCAACGGCCACGGCATGCGGCCAGGGCGCTCCAGCACCCCGGTGTTATTGGCGGGCACACTGCTAGAAAAACCCTTCGCAAAACAAATCGCCGTCAACGCCCCTTTGGCCGCAGGTGGTGGCTCCGAGCGCAATGCCGTGCCGCTGTACGACTTTGCGCAGTGGCGCGCCATCAACCACCGCGTGCTCACCATGCCGATCCGCAGCTCTGCCCTGCGCTCGCTGGGCGCGCATTGCAATGTGTTTGCCAGCGAGTCGATGATGGACGAGATAGCGCACGCATTGGACGCTGACCCACTGGCCTTGCGCCTACGCCACCTCACAGACCCGCGCGCCCGCACCGTGCTCCAAGCCGCAGCCGATATGGCCCATTGGTCACAGCGCCACGACGATAAATCTGAAGGCCAAGGCTTCGGGCTAGCCTGCACCCGTTACAAAAACACCGGAGCCTACTGCGCTGTGGTGGCCAAGGTAGACGCAGGCAAAGACCTGCGGGTGACCAAGCTGTGGATTGCGGTGGACGTGGGCCGGGTTATCAGCGCCAATGGTGTTGTCAATCAAATCGAAGGTGGTGCGATCCAAACTGTGAGCTGGGTGCTGAAAGAAGCAGTGCAATTCGACAGCACCCGCATCCAAAGCACCGCGTGGGAGAGCTACCCGATTTTGCGGTTCTCTGAGGTGCCCGAGGTAGAAGTGCAGATCATCCACCGCCCAGACCAGCCCTCGCTCGGCGCAGGCGAGGCTACGCACGGGCCGGTGGCCGCAGCGATAGCCAGTGCGCTGTTTGATGCGCTGGGGGTGAGGGTGCGGGACATGCCTTTGACGACTGAGGCGATTACGAAGGCGGCAATGGCGGCTTGATGGGCTGAGCGCTACGGAATTCATAACGCCGATAGGTTTTAGTTTTTCTGCAATCATGTTGGAGGTCAAGGGCTTTGGGAACCAACTTCCCGTCTGAGCTCGCTCTGGCACTTGGTGTGCACAGCTGCGCGGCTGTCCCCCGGCCTTCGGCCTCCTCCTTGATGCCGCTGCGCTGTGCACGCCAAGCGCCAGGGCTGCGAAAAGGGTGTGTATGTGGCGGTGGAGCACTTACCAAGTTGGCAACGCTAGATCAGGTGTCGATACGGGACGCCGGGCGCACTGGCCACATTCACAAGAGCTGGTCGGCGGTGTACTCAGCGCAGCGGCATCAAGGAGGAGGCAGCGGCCCTAGGCCGCAACGGGGGACAGCCGCGCAGCTGAGTACACCGTCGGCCAGCTCCCGTACAAGAGCAAGCCATGCTGCGCCGCCAGCCCGATCCCGTACAAGAGCAAGACAAGCCAATCGACTCTCCACTCTCAGGGCAAAAAAAACATCAATCGGTCACAGAAAGGCAAGCGTCAAACCACACTAGGCCGCTTCAACGTCTGGCGCACACTTGCCTTCTCCCCGGCACTGGCAAACTTGCTGTATTTGCTGAGCAAAGGCACCATCTGTCCGTAAATTTTCGGGTTGCCCGCCATGCATTCGTTCTGCTCTAAAAAGTCGGCTTCACCAGAGAAGTTGCCCACCAAACCACCAGCCTCCTGAATCAACAACGAGCCCGCAGCCACGTCCCACGGCTGCAAACCCGACTCAAAGAACGCATCGCTAAAACCCGCAGCCACATAGGCCAGGTCCAGCGCGGCAGCACCGGGGCGGCGTACAGCGGCTACGCGCTGCACCACGTCGCTGAACATGCTCATGTACTTGGGCAGGTCGTCCCCTGGGCGGTAGGGGAAACCGGTGGACACCAGGCAGTCTTGCAACTGCGTGCGCTTGCTCACGCGGATGCGCCGCTCGTTCATGTAGGCACCGCGCCCCTTGGTGGCGGTGAACATGTCGTTGCGGGTCGGGTCATACACCACGGCTTGCTCTACCTTGCCTTTGACGGCCAGCGCAATGCTCACGCAGTAAATGGGAAAGCCGTGGATGAAGTTGGTGGTGCCGTCCAGCGGATCGATGATCCAGACAAACTCTGAGTCTTGCGCGCCATGTTCGCGGCCAGACTCTTCAGCCCAGATGGCGTGGCCGGGATAGGCGGTGAGCAGGGTTTCGATGATGCTGGCTTCAGACTTTTGATCGACCTCGGTCACGAAGTCGTTGATCTGCTTTTGCGCGATGCGAACCGATTCAATGTCCAGCGCAGCGCGGTTGATGATGGCGCCTGCGGCGCGAGCGGCGCTCACGGCCACGTTAAGCATGGGGTGCAAATTGCTGGACATATAAATTGTGTGGGGGAAGAACGAAGGGCACTGGCACGATGGCGAGTGGAATGGAGTGATTTTCCCACGAAATGGTGTTTGCCTGTATTTTTAGCACCAGGCAGGTGCCGCACATATTATTTCATCCTGTTTTTATCAATCAAATCAACTGCTTACTGTAGTTACCTATGGGGTTGCTTACAAATATACAGGGTAAATACTTACTCATCAGTTTAATTTTAGGTTTGTAACGCAAGTGATTGATATTGCATTAGTTTCTGTATTTGTATACACTCCAGACCTGGTAAAAATAAAGCCTTGGAGTGTGCATCATGGTTGTATCTAAAGGATTTGCTTTGAATCGGTTGCTAACAGTCGTCGCCAAATGTGCGTGCATGGTCACCTTGGGGGTGGCACTTGCAGGCGCAGGGATGTCGTCTGTAGACGCAGCGCAGGCCAAGAAAAAACCGGTGGCTAGCAAAACCGCAGCCAAATCCAGCGCCAAAGCAAGCAAGAAACCGGCTGCCAAAGTAGCCAGTAAAGCGTCCAGCAAAGCAACCAATACAGTCGCCGCCAAAGCAGGCAAAAAATCTGTCGTTCTGGCCAAGTCCTCCAAGGCGCGTGGTGCCGTACATGCTTCGGCCCGCGCTGGCAAACACACTGCCGGCATGCAGCGTGTAGTGGTGCGTGGCAAGCATGGCAAGCGCATCGTGCGTTATATGCCCCTGCGCACCGTGGCCTACACGCCGCCTGCGCCGCCCAAGCCCTCTTTCGGCGAGCTGGCAGGCCTGCACGGCATGCACGACGAGCTCGATCTCAAGTCCAGCGTGGCGCTGGTAGTGGACCAGGACACACGCGAAGTGCTGTTCAGCAAAAACGACTCTGCTGTGCTGCCCATTGCGTCCCTGACCAAGCTGATGACCGGCGTGGTCGCTAGCGAAGCACGGCTGGACATGCACGAGCTCATCATCATCACCGAGGACGATGTCAGCACCGAAAAGCGCAGCCCCTCGCGCCTGCGCGTAGGCAACCAGATTACCCGTGGCGACCTGATGCATATTGCCTTGATGAGCAGCGAAAACCGTGCGGCCCACGCCATCGGGCGCAGCTACCCTGGTGGCCTGCAAAAGTTTGTGCAAATGATGAACGCCAAAGCCGCCGCACTGGGCATGAAAGACACCCGCTACGTGGAGCCCACGGGCTTGTCCAGCGGTAACCAAAGCAGTGCGCGCGACCTGGCAATTTTGGTGGGCTACGCGTCCAACAACAGCCAGTTGCGTGAGTTGTCTACCTCGCCCAGCCAGCAAGTCGCGGTGGGCGAGCGCACCCTTAACTACGTCAACACCAACCGTCTGATCCGCAACCCCGACTGGGACATTGGCCTGCAAAAAACCGGCTACATCTCCGAAGCCGGTCAGTGCCTGGTGATGCAAACCAAAATAGCGGGCCGCAAGCTCATCATGGTGTTTCTGGACTCCGCCGGCAAGCTCAGCCGCCTGGGCGATGCCGAGCGCGTACGCCGCTGGGTAGAAAACAACCGCGCCACAGGTAGCACACCAGTCAGTGTGGGCGCTAAAACGCCTCAGGGTTGATTCTGGCTCGATTACATCGCACCGTCGAGCATCAACACATCCACCACATCGCCCACAGCCACATTGCCTTGGCTGTGATGCAACACGATCAGGCCGTTGGCCTGCACCATACTGCTGAGGACACCGCTGCCCTGGTTGCCCGTGGTTTTGACCTGTAGGCTGCCGTCAGCCGCACGGGTGACGGTGCCGCGCTGGTACTCGGTGCGGCCAGGTTTTTTGCGCAGTGCCTCGCCGCTGTGGGCATGCAGGTAGAGTGGGGCGCTGCAATACTTGGCGGGGTCGGCACCCATCAGGCGCAGTAGCGCCGGGCGTACAAAGGCCAGCATGGTGACCATCACCGCCACCGGGTTGCCAGGCAAGCCGAACAGTACTGCACTATCACTTTCGTAGCTGCTCCCGCAGTATTTTTCATGGCTAACGGCCAATTTTGATAATAAATCTGGCGCAGCAGCAGGTTGATGTGCGTTCTGCGCAACCGGTTTGGCAATTCGGCCCACCGCCATCGGGCGACCGGGCCGCATGGCTATTTTCCAGAACGCTACGCCGCCCGCGCCACCGGCCACGTCTGCGCCCAGTTTGTGCATCATGGCTTTGGTGAAGTCGGCCTCGCCTACGCTCACACCGCCGCTGGTGATGATGGCATCAGCTTGCGCTGCGGCATTTTTAAACGCGGCCTCCAGTAAAACCGGGTCGTCGCGCACCACGCCCATGTCAACCACTTCCACGCCCAGCCGGGTGAGCATGCCGTAGACGGTGTAGCGGTTGCTGTCGTAAATAGCGCCTTCGCGTGCTGGCTCGCCCAAGCTTAAAACTTCATCGCCAGTCGAAAAGTAGGCCACTTTGAGTTTGCGCACTACATTGACATAGCCAATATTCAAACTGGCCAAAAGCCCAATAGCAGCAGGCGAGAGCATCTCACCTTTAGCGAGCGCAGGGCTGCCTTGCATCAGGTCTTCCCCGCGAAAACGGCGGTTGTCGCCGGTTTGCAGCAGGCCTGCCTTGATCTCAATGGCATCTGCCAAGACGGTGCACAGCTCCTGCGGCACCACAGTGTCCAAGCTCTCGGGCATGATGGCCCCGGTCATGATCTTCACGCACTCGCCCTTTTGCACGTTGCCTTGCCAAGCCTTGCCCGCCAGTGCGGTGCCCACCACTTTGAAATGGCTCACCCCAGTGGCCGGTAAGTCTGCCCCACGAAAAGCAAATCCATCCATCGCCGAGTTGTCATGCGCGGGCACGCTGATGGGCGAGACCACGTCATCCGCCAGCACCCGGCCCAGTGCGGCAAACAGGCCCACACGCTCGGTGCCCAGCACGGGCTGCACCAACGCAGCCAAAAATTCACCCACCTTGTCGGCAGGCAGCGCGTTAGGGTCGTAGCCTTGCAATTGGGCAGCAATGTCAGCAACAGAGTTCATCCTCTAATTATCACCTTGCGCGGGCGAGAGAGCCACCGATATACTGCCTGAAAATGCAGCAAATCCATCTATTTTCAGGAGACAGACCATGAAAGACATGAGCCATCTGAGTGTGGTGGACGGTGCATTTTTGCACCTCGAAAGCCCCGAGATGCCAATGCACGTAGGCAGCCTGGCCTTGTTTGAGCCGCCCGCTGGCGAGCCGGGCGCTTGGTACGAGCAGGTCAAGGCCCATGTGATGAGCCGCATGCACCTGGCCCCCGTGTTCACCCGCAAGCTTGCCTTGATGCCTTTTGACTTGGCCAATCCGGTGTGGATCCATGACGACGATATCGATATCGACTACCACATTCGCTATCTGGTGCTTAACAAGCCGGGCACGATGGTGCAGCTCGAAGCCCTGGCAGCGCGCCTGCATTCCAGCCTGCTCGACCGCAGCCGCCCGCTGTGGGAGTTTTATGTGATTGTCGGCCTGGCCGATGGGCGCGTTGGTTTTTACTCCAAAGTGCACCACGCGGCAGTAGACGGCCAAGCAGCGGTGGCCATGGCCAACAGCGTGTTTGACATTACCCCCGAGCCCCGCCGCGTCAAGCCGCCCCGGCCTGCGCGCAGCAACCGCTACCAACTGGGTGTGGCCGAGCTGCTGGGCGCTACGCTGTCTAACCAGGTGCAGCAGGTGGTGCGGTTTGCCAAGCTGGTGCCACCATTGGGGGGCGCGGTGCTGAAAGCCGCCAAAGATGCCGTGGCGCAACGCGGCCAGCCTAAAGACAAGAACGCCAAAGCAGGCGGCAAATTCAAGTTTGCTCCGGCCACGCCTTTCAACACCTCCATTACCAACCAGCGCGCGTTTGCTGGCGTATCTCTGCCTCTGCTGGAGATCAAGCAGATCGGCAAATCGCTGGGTGCCTCTATCAACGACATGGTGCTGTGGCTGTGCAGCACGGCGCTGCGGGAGTATTTGGCCGAGTCGCGCGAGCTGCCTCATAAATCGTTGGTCGCGGGCGTGCCCATCTCGCTGCGCGCAGAGGGCGACACCAGCTCGAACAACCAAGTCTCGGGCACGGTGATAGACCTGGCCACACAGATCAAAGACCCCACCGAGCGCCTGCGCATGATCATGCTGGGCACGCAGTCGATGAAGCAGCAAATGGGCGCTTTTGGCAAGCTGATTCCGACCGATTTTCCCTCCCTGGGCTCGCCCTGGCTGCTCAGCGGCCTGGCCTCGCTGTACGGGCGCTCGCGCTTGGCCGACAGGCTGCGCTTTGCCAATGTGGTGATATCCAACGTGCCGGGGCCGCAGATACCGCTGTATTTGGCGGGTGCCAAGATGGTAGGTAACTACCCGGTATCGATCGTAGTGCACGGCATTGCTCTGAACATCACTGTGCAGAGCTACATGGGGCAGCTCGATTTTGGCCTGATTGCCTGTAGGCGTGCCGTGCGCGATGTAGACCAGTTGGCGCTGCACCTGAACAAGGCTCTGGAGGTGCTGCGCCGCTTGCCGCAAGCCGCGCCTGTGCCTGCCGTAGCGCAAGTGCAAGCTGCTGCGGATGAACCTGCTGTCGTGCCCACACCGGCCAAACTCAAAAAGCCGCAACTCTCTGTGGTGGTGTCTAAGCCCGCCACACCTAAATTGAGCATTAAATCGCCCGCTAAAGGGACTGCGAAAAAACCGTCTTCTGTCCCACGCAAACTTAAAGTAGTCCGCGCTGCCTGAGCATGAATAGCTCCAACTCTGTGGAACCCCAAAGCACGCAAGTGCGCGCGCCGAATATCTTCAAACATCTGAACCCCAGCCCCGAGGTGTTTTGCGCAGGCGCGCGAGCGCATTCGTGCCTTGCATGCGCGCCATGGCCGCAAGATCAGCCTGGTGGGCTGGAGCCTGGGCGGCCTGCACGCGCGCGAGCTGGCCAAGCTGGAGCCTGATTTAGTACGCAGCGTGGTGAGCTTGGGCAGCCCATTTGCAGGCTCCATGAAAGCCACCAACGCTTACCGTCTATTCCAATTGCTCAACCGCAGTAATTCCATTTCTAAATCATTACTGTCGTTGTTGCGTCGCCTTGCCGTGCTACAGCACTCTCGTAGGCTCCGCGCCTAGACATTAATGATGTAGGAATGGAATAAGCAGCTTGCCAGAGCGTAAACCACCGCAGCGCGCGACACAGACCTGAGCGGAGCACCCGGGCAGAATCCGCCACAGGCGACATCGCGTCCACACACTCCAACACGCCACCAAGTTCAGCCTATCGGCTAGCGGGTCGTTTTGGCGGGGCCTGTGGCGCGCGCAGCCACGGTGCCTAAAGCCGGTTTCCAGCCGTCGTCCAGAGTTTTCAGAAATACCAAGATGTCATCGATCTCTGTGGCCGTCAGCGCAGGCGCATCGCCCAATTTACGGTCATACGGCGCGACCTCGGTATTGACATTGCTTTTATAGGCTAATGGCACGTCATCGTATAGGTTGACCACGCCCGATTTGCTGGGGTACCAGCGCGCAGGGTCGAGGTCACGGGTGACGTAGAACTCCAGCACTTCTTTGAGTGTTGCGAATTTTCCGTTGTGAAAGTAGGGCGCTGTTTTGGTGATATTTCGCAAAGTTGGCGCTCTGAAGGCTCCGCACAAAGACGTTAAATCGATAATGCTGCCCA
>JAYVGI010000205.1:0-9944 GCA_043772355.1 Polaromonas sp. | reverse complement strand
GCTTTGACAACCCGATGAAAGCGCGGGCATAAGGGGTCACCATTGGGGACAGCATCATCTGCAAAACGCAGTCAGTTCTGGCGCGCCGACTGGTTTGTTGGCGTACTGGTGGTGCTCGCTATTTTGCTGCTGTACAAGACCACGAATGTGGTCGACACGCTGGAAAATCGCTTCTATGACTTCGGCATTACCCAGTCGAACAAAAAGCCCTCTGACCAGATAGCCATTGTGGCCATCGACGATCTGAGTGTCGCCAACGTCGGGCGCTGGCCCTGGTCGCGCGACGTGCAGGCGCAGTTGATCGAGCAGATCAGTGCGGGCAAGCCCAAGGCCATCGTCAATCAAGTCTTCTATCCAGAACCGCAAATAGAAAGAGGTGCGCCCTTTCTGCGCAAAATTCGGGAAGCCATCCCACCCGAGGCATTGGCTGACAGCGCCACGCTCCAGGCCATCCAGAAGATTGCTAGCGAAGGTGAGCAGGCGCTCAATGCGGACGCACGCTTGGCGCAGGCTTTTGCGGCGGCGGGTAATGTGGTCGGCTTGGTCAGCTTCACACCGGGCGATGTTCGCGGCAAGCCTGACAAGCCATTGAAACCCGCCACCGTGAAAAGCTTGGTCAAGGCCTCTGCCGGGTTCGGCGTGGAGGCGGCGGGTATTTTGGAGCCCATCGATATTCTGGGCAGCAAAATTGAGTCGATTGGGCATGGCAACAAGAGCGCCGATGTCGATGGCACGATCCGGGTAGAGTCTTTACTCACCGACTATTACGGCCAGATGGTGCCCTCCATGGCACTCATGGCCGCCGTCAAGGGGTTGAACCTGAGCACATCGGACATCAAGGTATTTGAACAAGAGTCGGTCATTCAAATTGGCAAGCTGCGTATCGGCACCACAGACCAAGCCCAAATGCGTCCGTTTTACTATGCTGACAAAGACGGTAAAACGCCCTTCAGTTATGACTCTGCTTTTGATGTGATTTCCGGCAAAGTACCGGCCAGCAAATATGCTGGCAAGGTCGTTTTGCTCGGGCCTACCGCTGCCGGGGTGGGCGTGGAGTTTCCTACCCCTCTGGGCGGGCGCGGCATGACTCCACTGGAGCAAACGGCGCACGTCACTTCCAGCATATTGTCTGAGCATTTTGTCACTACCCCTTGGTGGGCCAGCTTGGTGGCGGGCCTGGTTTTCTTGCTGGTTGCAGCCTATCTGATTGCCCTGTTACCGCGCCTGTCTGCGGGCAGCGCGGCGTTGGTCACAGGTGTGATTTTTGTGGTGCTGCTGCTCAGCTCTTTTGTGCTGCTGTCACGCTTTAGCTATTGGGCGCAGTTTGTTTTTCCGGCCATTTTGCTGATCGTCGGCCATTTAGCCCTCACCACCAAGCGCTTCTTGATGACCGAGGCTGGCAAGTTGAAATCAGACGAAGAGTCTGCCGAAACCAACCGCATGATGGGCCTGTCCTACCAAGGCCAAGGCCAGCTGGATATGGCATTTGACCGCTTCCGCCGGGTGCCCGTGGGCGACGCACTGATGGGCAATTTAGGCAATTTGGCGCTGGACTTTGAACGCAAGCGCCAGTTCAACAAATCGCAAGCCGTATACGAATACATGGCCAGCCTGGACAGCGGTTACAAAGGGCTCGATGCCAAGCTTAACCGTGCTAAAAACCTCTCTGAAACCGTGATTTTGGGTGGTAGCGGAGCGCACCCGGGCGGCACCATGCTGCTGGACGGCGGTGGGGTAGAAAAGCCCATGCTGGGCCGCTACCAGGTAGAAAAAGAGCTGGGCAAGGGAGCGATGGGTGTGGTGTATCTGGGCAAAGATCCCAAAATTGGCCGCGTGGTGGCCATCAAAACCATGGCCTTGTCGCAAGAGTTTGAGGGTGATGATCTGGTGGATGCCCGCGAGCGATTTTTCCGCGAGGCTGAAACTGCGGGCCGTTTGCAACACCAAAATATTGTTACCATTTTTGATGCTGGCGAAGAGCATGATTTGTGGTTTATAGCCATGGAGTTCCTCAAAGGCAAGGACCTGGTTGATTTTTGCAAGGCGGGTGCTTTGCTGCCTATCCCGAAGGTCTTGTCTATCGTAGAGCGCGTGGCGCAGGCTTTGGCCTACGCTCACCGCCAAAACGTAGTGCACCGCGACATCAAGCCCGCCAACATCATGTATGAGCTGGAGAGCGACACGGTCAAGGTGACCGACTTTGGCATCGCCCGCATTACCGATTCGAGCAAAACCAAAACCGGCTTGGTGCTGGGCACCCCCAGCTTCATGTCGCCAGAGCAGATTGCAGGCAAAAAGGTCGATGGCCGCTCCGATTTGTTTTCCTTGGGCGTGATGCTCTACCAAATGCTGACGGGTGTGCTGCCTTTCAGAGGCGATTCGATGGCTGAGCTGATGTACAAAATAGCCAGCGAAGATGCGCCCGACATTCGGGTGGTCCGCAAAGACCTAAGCCCCGCCATCGCCAACGTAGTGGCCATGGCGTTGAGTAAACGCCAGGAAACCCGCTTCCAGGACGGCGACCAATTTGCGTCAGATTTACGCCTGGCCATCGCCGAGTTGGGTTTGGGGGCAGACTCTTTTGCCCAAACTCTTCCTATCTCTACAACTGGTGCTCCGACAGAAACAAGGGTCGTTGATACTACGCAAGTAATACCTGCTCAGCCCTCGTCACTGGCTAAATCTCCCCCTTCTGCCACAGACTTTGAAAAAACCATGGTCTCCAGTCCTCCGAATAGCGGAACTGGTAGCTAAAACTCGTTATAGTAGACCTTGGCTTACACATGATTTACCATTTTTGCTCCCACACTGATCCTGGACTCGCTCGTGACAACAACGAGGACTCGGCAACCTTTGATGTTCCCACGCAAATGGCCGTCTTGGCCGATGGCATGGGCGGCTACAACGCTGGCGAGGTCGCCAGCGGCATGGCTACGGCGTTTATCCGCTCGGAGTTGAGTCGCTGGCTCTCGCAGGTTGGCAAGTCAGCCAACGCCCGCGAAGTGCGCCGCGCGCTGGAAATTTGCGTGGACAACGCCAACCGCTCTATTTTCAACGCCGCCAACTCCAACCCGCAATACGCCGGCATGGGAACCACCCTGATTGTGGGTGTGTACCATGAGGCTCGCTTGATGCTGGGGCATATCGGCGATAGCCGTTGCTACCGCCTGCGGGGGGGCGAGTTTACCCAAATCACCAAAGACCATTCACTTTTGCAAGAGCAGCTTGATGCCGGCCTGATCACGCCGGAGCAGGCAGCCACATCGTTGAATAAAAACTTGGTCACCCGCGCGCTCGGGGTTGAGGACAGCGTTCTGTTAGAGGTCAATGAACACCGGGTTGAGCCTGGCGATTTGTATATGATGTGCTCTGACGGCTTGTCAGACATGGTCGATGATGCCGGCATTGCACAAATTTTGATGACTGGCGAGACGCTCGACCAAAAAGGGCTGGCCTTGATCGCAGCGGCTAACGCGGCTGGTGGACGAGACAACATCACGGTGTTGCTGATGCACGCCCAGGACGGATCCAATAAACGCGGCTTGATGTCGCGCTTGCTGAGAAAGTAAAATAAATGATTACCCATACCAACAGGAGTCGGCCATGCCGAAAATGATCGTATCGATCGACGGTGTCGTCATCAAAGAAGTCCAACTCACCAAGGACCGTACCACGCTGGGGCGCAGGCCGTATAACGATATCGTGATTGACAACCTTGCCGTCAGTGGCGAGCACGCCGTCATGCAGATGTCGGGCAATGAAGTCTATCTGGAAGACCTCAACAGCACCAATGGCACATACGTGAACGGCAAAGCAGCTAAAAAGCAGCTACTTGCCAACAACGACACTGTAGAGATTGGAAAATACAAGATCAAGTTTGTCAACGAAGCCGCCAACGCCGGATTTGAGCAGACGATGGTGATCAAAGCGGGTTCTCCGCTACCAGCGCAAGTCGCTCCAGTTGCGGCCATGCCCGTGGTGGAGGCTGCTAAAACTGCGGCCATCAAGGTCATGTCTGGCGCTGCCGCCGGACGCGAAGTGCCCCTGGTTAAGGTGGTCACCACCATCGGCAAGCCCGGTGTTGCCGTTGCCGCTATCACCAAGCGGCCACACGGCTTTGTAGTGGCCCACGTAGAAGGTGCCAACAAGCCTACGCTGAATGGTTCCCCCATCGGCTCTGAACCGGTTACCTTAAAGCACATGGACATGCTTGAGCTGGCTGGTACGCAGATGCAGTTTGTGCAAAGCTAAGTACTCCAGTCCGTATTACTCCAGCCCCTATTGCATCTTAAAACAAGGGCGGTATGGGCGCGCTGTTAAAACACTGGCCGCGCATCGCGGTGACGCTGATTCCTCTGCTGTTTGCACTGCTGCACGTCAGTGCCATACTGCCGATCCAAGTTTTTGAGCGGCTTGACGACATCATCTACGATACCAGGCTGCGGGCCACGATGCCCAAAACACTGGACAGCCGCATTGCCATCATCGACATCGATGAAAAAAGCCTGGCCGAGCTAGGGCGCTGGCCTTGGGGCCGCAACAAAATGGCCACGCTCATCGACGAGCTTTTTGACAAGCAGCAGATTGCGATCTTGGGCTTTGACGTGGTATTTGCAGAGGCTGACGATAGCTCGGGCCTCAAACGTCTTCGCCAACTGGCCAGCAACGAGTTGCGTGACCAGCCCGGTTTTACGGATCGTCTTTCGCAAATCCAGGGCAGTTTGGACTACGATGCCGCGTTTGCCAAATCCATCGAGAAGCGGCCCGTAGTGATGGGCTACTACCTCACCAGTGACCGCGATGGCCGCACCAGTGGCGAGCTGCCCGCACCGGTCATGCAGAGCGAGGCGCTCCAAGGCCGACCGATTAAATTTACCAGCTGGTCGGGGTATGGCTCGAACATCGCGCCGTTGGCCAAGGCCGCGCCCATGGCGGGGTTTTTCAACTCCATCACCGATCTGGACGGCGTAGTTCGCTCCATTCCTTTGATTGCAGAGCACAAGGGGCAGTATTACGAGTCCTTGTCGCTGAGCATGTTTCGGGTTCTTACGGGGCTGCCCAAAGTGGAGCCAGGCTTTCCCCAAGAGCGGTTTATCGCGCGTAACTACCAGGGCCTGGAGAGTATTTTGCTGCGTCAAAATGACAAGTCCTTGGCCATCCCTGTGGACAACAAGGTCGCTGCGCTGATTCCGTTCAGAGGCGAGGGAAACAGCATGGGCGGCTCCTTTAAATACTTTTCTGCGGCTGATGTGGTGGCCCAGCGCATTGCACCCGGTGCGTTGAAAGACAAAATCGTTCTGCTGGGTGCCACCGCCCCTGGTTTGCTGGATCTGCGGGTCACCCCCGTGGGAGAGACCTACCCCGGGGTGGAAGTGCATGCCAACATGATCTCTGGCTTGCTGGATGGCCGTCTGTACGTGCGGCCTGACTACGCAGTGGGCTTTGAGGTGGTGATCCTGATCATCGCAGGCCTTATTTTGGCTCTCGCCCTGCCGTTATTGTCTGCGCCCAAAGCGGTGGCTTTGAGTTTGGCCATCATTGGTGCTTTGGTTGGTTTGAACTTTTGGATGTACTTGGGCTTTGGCTTGGTGCTGCCGTTAGCGGTCGCCTTGGTCATGGCGTTAACGGCGTTTGCTTTGAACATGAGCTACGGTTATTTTGTCGAGAGCAAGTCCAAGCGGCAAATTGCCAATATGTTTGCCGCTTATGTGCCGCCCGAGCTGGTGGATGAAATGGTCAAAGACCCCGACAGCTACAGCATGAAGGCAATCAACAAAGATCTCACCGTCATGTTTTGCGACATGCGTGGGTTTACCAATCTGTCTGAAAAAATGGAGCCCACTGCCCTGCAGGGGTTGTTGAACCATCTGTTCAGTCGATTGACCGAAATCATCCAAGCCAATCGCGGTACCACCGATAAATACATGGGGGACTGCGTCATGGCCTTTTGGGGTGCCCCGGTGGACACCCCCAACCATGCCCAGTTGGCTGTGAAAGCCGCCATGGAAATGTGCATAGCCGTGCGAAAAATAAACGAGGAGCACCGCGCCAAAGGGATTCCAGAGATCGGCGTAGGCATAGGGTTAAACACAGGCATGATGTGCGTGGGCAACATGGGCTCTGACATTCGCCGCAGTTACACTGTCATTGGTGATGCGGTCAACCTGGGCTCTCGCTTGGAGGGGCTGTCTAAAAACTACGGCGTTGAAATCATAGTCAGCGAGTCCACCCGCAAACAGGCTGCCAACTTTGCCTGGCAGGAACTGGATAAAGTGCGGGTCAAAGGCAAAGAGCAAGCAGTTACCATCTACTGGCCCGCGGGCATGGCCGACGGTTTACCCGAAGCCCAGACGAGCGAATTAAAAACATGGGCCATGTTGTTAAAAGCCTATAGAAATCAAGATTGGGACCAATGCGATGTCCAAATGTTGAACATGCAGCGCTTAAATGCCAAAAAGTTCCTTTACCAACTGTACGCAGACCGTGTAGCCTCCATGCGTATGCTGCCAGTAGACCCGGCTTGGGATGGCGCAACTAATTTTGATACCAAGTAAATGGACTCTAAATAATGAAAGTACGGGTTTTAGGCTGCTCCGGCGCCATTGCGAAAGATTGCCGTACGACGTCATTCTTGATAGATGCTGACCTGCTGGTGGACGCAGGTACCGGGGTGGGCGATTTGAGCCTGCATGAGATGCGCAACATCGACGATGTGCTGCTGACCCACTCGCACCTGGACCATATTGCGGCGTTGCCGCTGATGATCGACTCGGTCGCCGCCTTGCGAAGCGCACCTTTGCGCGTGCATGCCCTGCCCGAGACGATTGCCGCGCTGCAAAAGCACATTTTCAACAACACCATCTGGCCCGATTTCAGCCAAATTCCCTCGGCTGAAAACCCCTTTCTCACCTTCCACCCCATCACCACCGGGCAAACACTGCAGATCGGTGGTAAAACCATCGAAGTGCTGCCCGCAGTGCACACCGTTCCCGCTGTCGGCTACGCTATCAATGCAGGCAAAGGCAATTGGGTGTTTACGGGTGACACTGAGCGCAACCCGGCCTTTTGGGCTCGCGTGAACGCGATGGATGTTGCCATGCTGGTGATCGAGACCGCTTTCAGCAACCGCGAGAAAGAGCTGGCCAAGCGCAGCCTGCACCTGTCTCCCACCGTGCTGGCCGATGAGCTGGACAACATTGACCGCACCAAGCGCTTTCCCATCTACATCACCCACACCAAACCCGCCGAGACCGACCTCATCATGCAAGAGGTGCAACACTTTGACGAGCCCTTGGCAACCGGGGAGGATGTGCTGCATGACATTCGCTGGCTGGATGCTGGGCAAGAGTTTGAACTATGAACGCCGTGGTGCAGCGCACCGCTGCTGAGCAAGCTTTTTTTGACTCACAGGTGCTGCCACCCGAAAAGCGCGGAGTGACGTTTGAGGTGCTGTTCTACCGCCAGCTGCAGCAGGTCACGGCCCGCATCCACGACACCGAGAACATCGACCAGCTCATGCTGGAGTCCAGTCAGGACATTTGCCGCCTGCTCAACGCGGACCGCCTCACCGTCTATGCCCTGAGCGACGATAAAACCTCCATTGTCTCCAAAATCAAAACCGGCCTGAATGTGGCCAAAGACCTCAAGCTGCCCCTGAGTGTGCAGAGTATTGCCGGCTACACAGCCATGAGCCGCGAGATGGTCAACATTGCCGACGTGTACGAGGAGGACAGCCTCAAGCGCATCCACCCGCAGCTGACTTTTCTCAAAGAAGTCGACAAGCGCTCGGGCTACCGCACCAAGCAAATGCTGGTGGTGCCCATCTTGGACGGCACGCAGTTGTTTGGCGTGCTACAGGTCATCAATAACAAGAGCGATGCCCCTTTTGGCGAACTGGAGATTGAGGGCGCCACCCAACTGTGCAAAACGTTGGCCACCGCCATTCGCCAGCGTGAGCAGCGCGCCCACGACACCCAGCGCCGCAAGGCCACCAAGTACGATGGCTTGGTGGCCGAAGGGGTGATGTCCGAAGAGGGCTTGGCGCAGTGCGTGCTCAAGGCGCGTGAGCAGTCCAAGTCGGTCGAGCATATGCTGATGGCCGAGTACCATATTCGCCCCGCGCAAATTGGCCCCTCATTGGCCAAATTTTTTGGCGTAGCGTATGAGCCGTTTAACACCGGCCGCATCCGCTCCGAGATGCTGCATGCCTCGCTCAAGCTGGACTTTATCCAGGAGCAGGGCTGGATACCGCTGGAGGAGTCGCCCGACGGCTTGTTGGTGATGTGTCTGGACCCTGAGGCCACACGCGGTGCGCGGGTGGTGCCCCAGGTGTTCCCGCGCGTGCACAAGTTCAGCTACCGCGTCACTACCCAGACCGAGTTTGAAGAAACCCTGGCCCAGCTCTTCGGTGCGGGCAGCGATGGCGGCTCTATCGACCAGCTGCTGGCCGACCTGAATGCCCCGCTGGACGACCACAGTTTTGACGACTCTGCGCTGGAGTCTGCCGCCGCCGACAACGAGCTGGTCAAGTTTGTCAACAAAGTCATCATCGATGCCTACAACCAAAAGGCGTCTGACATCCACATCGAGCCCATGCCAGGCAAGGCCAAAACCGGCATCCGCTTTCGGGTAGATGGTACCTTGGCGCCCTACATTGAGGTACCCGCCCAGTTCCGCCAGGCCATGGTCACACGCCTGAAGATCATGTGCGACCTGGACATCTCCGAGCGGCGCAAACCCCAAGACGGCAAGATCAAGTTCAAAAAATACGGCCCGCTGGACATCGAGCTGCGGGTAGCCACCATTCCCAGCGCGGGCGGGGTCGAAGACGTGGTGATGCGCATTTTGTCGGGTGGCGAGCCCATTCCGCTGGAAAAACTCGGCCTCACCACCTACAACCGCGAGCAGGTAGAAAAAACCGTCAGCAAACCCTACGGTCTGTTTTATGTGTGCGGCCCCACCGGCTCAGGCAAAACCACCACCTTGCACAGCATCCTCAAGTTTCTCAACACGCCCGATACCAAAATCTGGACCGCTGAAGACCCGGTAGAGATTACCCAAAAAGGCCTGCGCCAGGTACAGATCAACAAAAAAGCCGGGATTGACTTTGCCCTCATCATGCGCGCCTTTTTGCGGGCTGACCCCGACATCATCATGGTCGGCGAGAGCCGCGACAAGGAAACGGTGAGCATGGGCGTAGAGGCCTCCCTCACCGGCCACCTGGTGTTCAGCACCCTGCACACCAACAGCGCCCCCGAGTCCATCACCCGCCTGCTGGACATGGGCATGGATCCTTTTAACTTTGCCGACGCCCTCCTGGGCATCTTGGCCCAGCGCCTGGCCAAGCGCCTGTGCGACTGCAAAGAAGAGTACACGCCCACTTCCGCCGAGCTGAAAAGCTTTATCACCGAATACAGCGACGAGCTGCGCCACACCGCCGCCTGGAAAGCCGACCCCGGCGGCGAGCAGCAACTGCTGCTAGAGAGCTGGACCAACAGCTACGGCAAAGACGGCAGCCTCAAGCTGTACCGCACTGCAACCCATGCGGGCGCAAAGATGGGCTGCGACAAATGCAAAAACACCGGCTACAAAGGCCGCGTAGGCCTGCACGAGCTGCTGGTAGCTGACGATGCCATCAAAAAACTCATCCAGGAACGCGCCCGCGTGGCCGACATCTTTGTTCAAGCCGTGGCCAACGGCATGCGTACCCTGAAAATGGACGGGATGGAGAAGATTTTGATGGGGTTGACGGACATTAAGCAGGTCCGCGCCGTGTGTATCAAGTAGCTTGGCACCAGATTTAGGCGCTGCGTGGTTCGCGGTGGGCTGGCTGGCTTGGAAATAGAGTTACTCCATTAAACGTAGCAAGCTATCTAAGTGGAACAGAGGGGTAAGAAGGAGAATACCCATAATGCCATCTCTCAGCACCGTTCGAAGCGTTCAGC
>JAYVGI010000204.1:0-22272 GCA_043772355.1 Polaromonas sp. | reverse complement strand
ACACCTTTTCAGCGGTGGAGAGAGCTTTGCGTAACACCAGAAAACGCAAGGAATCTTGAAAAAACCGCCGGCCCCGGCGGTTTTTTTTTGCCTTGCCATGTTGCCAATCCTGTGAATTTGCCCAAGCCCGTTCGAAATTTCAATCAAGGAAACCTGTGATGCATGCCCAAGCCACCTCCACCAATCCAGATTGGTATGCGAGCGTCGAGAAAACCAGCCAGACCGACGACAAACGCATCAAGGACATCACCGTGCTACCCCCTCCCGAGCATCTCATCCGCTTTTTTCCGATTGCGGGCACGGCGGTCGAGTCGCTGATCACCCGGACGCGCCAGTCCAT
Source organism: Polaromonas sp. (assembly GCA_043772355.1). GTDB lineage: Bacteria > Pseudomonadota > Gammaproteobacteria > Burkholderiales > Burkholderiaceae_C > JAAFIP01. Next base: position 21,932 of record JAYVGI010000204.1, on the reverse strand, counting down.
TCACGACATCATGGTTGGCCTTGATGATCGCCTGCTGGTGGTGATCGGCCCGTGCTCGATCCACGACCCGATGGCCGCGCTCGACTATGCGCGCCGCCTGGCCGAGCAGCGCAAAAAATACGCCGGCACGCTGGAGATCGTCATGCGGGTGTATTTTGAAAAGCCGCGCACCACCGTGGGATGGAAGGGCTTGATCAACGATCCGTATCTCGATGAGACTTTCCGGATTGACGAAGGCCTGCGCATTGCCCGCCAGCTGTTGATCGACATCAATCGCCTCGATTTGCCGGCCGGCAGCGAATTTCTGGACGTGATTTCGCCGCAGTACATCGGCGACCTGATTTCCTGGGGTGCCATTGGCGCGCGCACCACCGAAAGCCAGGTGCACCGCGAACTGGCGTCGGGCCTGTCGGCGCCGATCGGCTTTAAAAACGGCACCGACGGCAACATCCGCATCGCTACCGATGCCATCCAGGCGGCAGCGCGTGGCCACCACTTTTTGTCGGTGCACAAAAACGGCCAGGTCGCGATCGTGCAGACCAACGGCAACCAGGACTGCCATGTCATTTTGCGCGGCGGCAAAACGCCGAACTACGACGCGGCCAGCGTGCAGGCGGCCTGCAGTGCGCTGCAGGCCGCCGGTTTGCCCGCCACCTTGATGGTCGATTGCAGCCATGCCAATAGCTCCAAGCAGCACGAAAAACAGGTCGACGTGGCGCGCGAGGTTGCCGACCAGGTCTCCAGCGGCTCGCACAGTGTGTTTGGCCTGATGGTTGAAAGCCATTTGACCGCTGGCGCGCAGAAATTCACCGCTGGCAAGGACGATGCACGGGCGCTCGAATACGGCCGCAGCATCACCGATGCGTGCCTGGGCTGGAACGATTCGCTGGACCTGCTGGAATCGTTGTCACAAGCAGTAGAAATGCGTCGGGCAAAATAGGGTCCTTGATAAAGTGCGCGGTCGCTTCGGCGGCGTTGACAACACAGCTTGCCGACATGCGCACCCGAACACCCAGCACTTCAACCCTTCATTTTTCAAGGAAGCCACCATGCGCAGCGAAGTCAGCATCACCTTCAAAAACCAGCTCCCGGTGCAGATCGAACTCGATGATGCGCAGCCGATGGCTGGCGAGGCAGCCCGGCGCTGGCTCGATGCGCAATTCACCGAGATGGGCTGCGAGCCGCTGCGCCCGACCGGTAAGCTGCTGACCGCCGACAAGGTGGTGGTGGTGGCCGAAGCAGCCGGGCCGCACAAGTTTGCCGACGCCCAGTGGGCGCAGGAATTCGCTCGCGCCGCAACTGCCGCCTTGGGCCGGCCGCTGATCAACATCGACGTGGCGGCGTTGAGCATCAGCTATTGAATCTCGCATAAACAATAGTGGGCGCAATTTAAGGGCCATATCAGCCTTTCGCGCAATGTTGCAGGGCGCAAGTAGCTACCGTATTCATAGCAATAATGTTGATTGAAGTCTGGTCTGGCGCTGCCCTGCGGCACTAATGTTGCCTTTGCCTTTGCCTTTGCCCGGCTAGTTCGCGCGCCGAAAAAATTTGTTGAAGCCGTCCTGGCCGCTGACAGCAATGGGTCCATGGCAGCGATGCACGGCAGACGCAGCCTGCGCCAGAAAGAACAAAACTATGCTGCACACATGCGCGCCCTGCTGCAAGGCATGCTGGCCAAGCCGCTAGACATCGATCTGCCGTACGAATCGCTGGACCTCGCCGAAGTCATGATGCGTGCCAACCAGGAGCGCCTTCAGCAGGCGATACAAGCCGGACACGCCAAGCCCTGATCCGTCATCCCGAACTCGATCCGGGAACCATCCTCTGCTACGCAGGCCATCGGGTGCGGAGTCATGGATTGCGGATCAAGTCCGCAATGACAGGTTGGTACTTTGCGTCAGGTGGCTAGTCAAGAATGAATAAGGGAGTTTTAACCCCCTAGACCAGTAGTTACAAGCACCAACAGCTATCAAAATTGCAGCATGAATGCGCCGCCAAGCAAATCAAGGCTTGAGTGCTTCCAGCAGCTTTTCATGTATCCCGGCAAAGCCGCCGTTGCTCATGCACAGCAGGTGGTCGCCCGGCCGGGCAGCGGCCTTGATCTGCGCCAGCAACTGCGCCGGGCCGTCAGCCACCCGCGCGCGTTCGCCCATGGGTGCCAGCGCCGCTCGTGCGTTCCAGTCCAGGCCGCCTGCATGGCAAAACGCCAGGTTGGCGCTCTCCAGGCTCCATGGCAGCTGCGCTGTCATGGCACCCAACTTCATGGTGTTGCTGCGCGGCTCGAAAATCGCCAGGATGCGCTCGTTGTTTTTTCCTGCGCTGTCCAGCTGGCGGCGCAGGCCGTCGACCGTGGTCCGGATAGCGGTCGGGTGGTGGGCAAAATCGTCATAGACCGTGATGCTGCCTGCCTTGCCGTCGCCATTCTTGTCAGAAAACCGGAGTACGCCGCGCACCTCCATGCGGCGCCTGACGTTTCTAAACGACGCCAGCGCCTCGGTAGCAAGTGCGGGCGTCACGCCCACATGCTCGGCTGCGGCGATGGCCGCCAGGGCATTGTGCTGGTTGTGCACACCGCTGATGCCCCACCGCAGCCGGGCGACATCCGCACCGGCCTTGACAACTGCAAAGTCGTCAGGCTCGCCCCGGGCGGTGAAGCCGGGGCCTTGCGCACTGCCAAACCCTACCTGTTCGCTCCAGCAGCCCTGGGCCAGTACACGCTGCAAGCTGGCTTCGGCCGTGTTGACGACCACACGGCCCTGCGAAGGAATCGTGCGGACGAGGTGGTGAAATTGCCGTTCGATGGCCGCCAGGTTATCAAAAATATCGGCATGGTCGAATTCCAGGTTGTTCAAAATCGCCGTGCGCGGGCGGTAGTGGACAAACTTGCTGCGCTTGTCGAAAAACGCGGTGTCGTACTCGTCCGCCTCGATCACAAAGGTATTGCCTGTACCCAGCCGCGCCGACACGCCAAAGTTCAGCGGCACGCCGCCGATCAAAAAACCGGGCTGCAGACCGGCGCACTCTAGAATCCAGGCCAGCATGGCGGTGGTGGTGGTCTTGCCGTGGGTGCCGGCAACCGCCAGCACATGGCGTGGCCCGGTAGCATGGTGCGTCGGGTGGTGCAGGACATGGCCCGAGAGCCATTGCGGCCCACTCGTATAAGGCTGGCCGCTGTCCAGAATGGCTTCCATGAGCGGATACCTGGGGCTGCCATCGGCCAGGCGCGCGCGGGACACCACATTGCCCACGACGAACACATCCGGTGCCAGCGCCATCTGGTCGGCACCGTAGCCTTCGATCAGCTCGATGCCCAGGCCGCGCAACTGGTCGCTCATCGGCGGATAGACGCCGGTGTCGCAGCCCGTGACCTTGTGTCCGCCCTCACGCGCCAGCGCGGCCAAGCCGCCCATGAAAGTACCGCAAATGCCTAAGATATGTATGTGCATGCCAGCGATTGTAAGGAGCCAGCGCGGTAATTTCCTACAATGCGGCTATGCAAGACGCACAATTAGAGATCGCCGCCACTGCAGCCCGCATGGTGGTGGAAGAGGGCCTGGAGTACGGGCCCGCCAAACGCCGAGCCGTCAAGCACCTGGGCCTGCCTGGCCGCAGCGCCCTGCCAGACAATGCCCAGGTAGAAGACGAGGTGCGCGTCTACATTGCCCTGTTTTGCGCCGACACCCAACCCACTGAGCTGCGGGCGCTGCGCGAGTTGGCGCTGGTGTGGATGGACAGGCTGCAAGCATTTCGCCCATATTTGGGTGGCGCGGTCTGGCATGGTACAGCTACCCGCTTGTCCGATATTTACCTGCAATTGTTTTGCGACGACACCAAATCAGCCGAAATCGCCTTGATCGACCACGGCGTGCAGTACGCGGTAGGCTCCGTCACCGGCTTGCATGGGGATACAGTGGATGCCCTCAGCGTGCACAGCCAATGCCCTGGGCTGGGCGAGATGGTAGGCGTGCACTTGATGATTTATGACCATGATGATGTGCGCGGTGCGCTTAAATTGGATGTCAAAGGACGTAGTCCGCGCGGAGACATGACAGCACTTAAGCGTAAATTGGCTTCTGTTGCAGAGAATTAAACTGATTTATAGCAATGAACCCTCTATCTAAACGATCCACCATAGTGGGCATAGCGGCGGCTGCCGGTTTGGCGGGCGCTGGCCTGGCGTTGTGGCAATACCGACTGGTTGAACCCGCAGACGACGCTTTGGCCGCCCTGTGGTTGCTAGAGTTGGAGCTGCCCCAAGGCGGAACGATGCATCTGAAAAATCTGCGTGGCAAGCCCACCGTGCTTAATTTTTGGGCCACTTGGTGCCCACCTTGTGTGGAAGAATTGCCTTTATTGGAGCGCTTTTATAAGCTAAATGCTGCTAAAGGCTGGCAAGTTGTAGGCGTAGCAGTGGACAATGCCAATGCGGTTAACAAGTTTTTAAGCAAAATGCCGCTCACTTTTCCGGTGCCGCTAGCCGGTTTGGCGGGTACCGAGCTATCGCGCTCCCTGGGCAACATCAGTGGCGGACTGCCTTTCACGGTGGTGTTTGATTCGGCGGGGCAGGTGGCCTTACGCCATATGGGTAAACTAAGCGCTCAGCAAGTCGATGGGTTTGCCGCGATTCGATGAGGCCGATTGCAGATTTTGCGCCATAAGTCGCTTTTTACAGTTGCTTGGCAATTGGTGTAAACTGAGCGACATTAACGTATTTATGCGCTTTTAAACAAAATTGCGTACAATTAGTATAAATATCGTAGGAGATAACGCATGGATTTACGCAAACTCAAGACACTGATTGATCTAGTGTCCGACTCCAACGTGCAAGAGTTGGAAATTACCGAGGCCGAAGGTAAGGTGCGCATTGTCAAAGGCGGCGCGGGCGTGGCGCAAGCCGTGATGGTACCGCAAAACATTTACGCACCACCGCCCGTGTCCAGCGCTGCGCCAAGCGCGCCTGCCTTATCGGAAGCCGCGTCCAGCGTCATCGCGTTGGCGGGCCACAGCGTCAAGTCTCCCATGGTGGGCAGTTTTTACCGCGCGTCCAGCCCGGGCGCTAAAGCTTTTGTAGAGGTAGGCGACACCGTGGCCGTGGGCGACACGGTGTGCATTATCGAAGCCATGAAAATCCTCAACGAGATTGAGTCGGACAAAGCCGGTGTGGTGAAAAAGATCATGTGCGAGAACGGCCAGGCGGTGGAATATGGCCAGGCCTTGGTCGTCATCGAATAAGCGCCAGACGGACTCCCCCGCATGTTTAAAAAAATCCTGATCGCCAACCGTGGCGAAATTGCGCTGCGCATCCAGCGCGCCTGTAAAGAGATGGGCATCAAGGCCGTGATGGTCTACTCCGAGGCCGACCGCGAGGCCAAATACGTCAAGCTGGCCGATGAAGCGGTGTGCATAGGCCCGGCGCCCTCGGCCCAGAGCTATATGAACATGCCGGCCATCATCGCCACGGCCGAGGTGACCGATGCTGAGGCGATTCACCCAGGCTACGGCTTTTTAAGCGAGAACGCCGATTTTGCCGAGCGGGTAGAAAAATCGGGCTTTAAATTCATCGGCCCCACGCCCGACTCCATCCGCACGATGGGCGATAAAGTGTCGGCCAAGCAAGCCATGATCAAGGCGGGTGTGCCCTGCGTGCCCGGCTCGGAGGGCGAGCTGCCAGACGACCCGGTGCAGATCAGAAAAATTGCCAAAGCCGTGGGCTACCCGGTCATCATCAAAGCTGCGGGCGGTGGCGGTGGGCGCGGCATGCGGGTGGTGCATACCGAGGCGGCCTTGGTCAACGCCGTGGCCATGACCAAGGCCGAGGCGGGCGCGGCCTTTAACAACTCGGCGGTGTATTTAGAGAAGTTTTTGCAAAACCCACGCCACATCGAAATCCAGATCCTGGCCGACCAGCATAAAAACGCCGTGTATTTAGGCGAGCGTGATTGCTCCATGCAGCGGCGCCACCAAAAAATCATCGAAGAAGCGCCCGCGCCGGGCATCCCGCGCAAGCTGATAGAAAAAATTGGCGAGCGCTGCACGGCGGCCTGCAAAAGAATCGGTTACCGGGGTGCAGGCACGTTTGAGTTTTTGTATGAAAACGGCGAGTTTTACTTTATCGAGATGAACACCCGCGTGCAGGTCGAGCACCCGGTAACCGAGTGGATCAGCGGCATTGACATTGTGCAAACGCAAATTCGCGTGGCCTATGGCGAAAAACTGCCCTTTACCCAGCGGCAAATTGCGCTCAAAGGCCATGCTATTGAGGTGCGCATCAACGCCGAAGACGCCTACAAGTTCACCCCCAGCCCCGGCCGCATTACCCTGTGGCACCCACCTGGTGGCCCCGGTGTGCGGGTGGACTCGCACATTTACACTAACTATTTTGTGCCGCCCAATTACGACAGCATGATTGGCAAAATCATTGTCTACGGCGACACCCGCGAGCAAGCCTTGGCGCGCATGCGCACCGCGCTGGAAGAAACCGTGGTGGAAGGCATCCACACCAACATCCCGCTGCACCGCGACCTGATGGTGGACGCCAAGTTTGTCCAAGGCGGCACCAATATCCACTACCTCGAAGAGTGGCTGAAAACCCACAAACGCTAGGCCGCCCCATCCATGTTTGAACTCACCCTGCATTGCCCCGAAGAGCACGTCGAAGTTTTGAGCGAAGCGCTCGAAGCCCTGGATGCCCTGAGCGTGAGCGTAGAAGATGCCGACGCGCAAACCCCTGCCGAGCAAGCCCTGTTTGGCGAGCCCGGCATGCCGCTGCCCAAAGACGGCTGGCAACGCTCCGTTATCAAAGCGCTATTTGCTACGCAATATATAGCTGAAAACGCAGCAAATACGCTGGATTTTCAGGATTTTTTTGAAAATTGCAAAAACTTGGGCGCCAGCGAAGTAGCTGACCAAGACTGGGTGCGCCTCACTCAGTCGCAGTTTGCGCCGGTAGAGATCACGCCCGAGTTTTGGATCGTGCCCACCTGGCACCAAGCGCCTGCGGCTGCGCGCAAGGTTATCACCCTGGACCCCGGCCTGGCCTTTGGCACTGGCACCCACCCCACCACCCGCATGTGCCTGCGCTGGACAGCGCAGCACGGCGTGCAAGGCCAGCGCGTGCTGGACTACGGCTGCGGCTCTGGTATCTTGGCCATCGGCGCAGCGCTGTATGGCGCGACTGATATTGACGCGGTAGACATCGACGAAGCGGCCGTGCAGTCCACCCGGGATAACGCCTTGGCCAACCACGTCACCCTCACGGCGGGCCTGCCCGATGCCGCCCAGGGCCAATACCACACCGTGCTGGCCAACATTTTGGCCACCCCGCTCAAAGTGCTGGCACCGTTGCTCTGCAATTACGTGCAAAAAGCAGCGCCAGCAGACCAGGGCGCAGCGTCCTCCACGGGCAATTTGGTACTGGCCGGTATTTTGGAGCGCCAAGCCGACGAGCTCAAAGCCGCCTACGCCCCCTATGCCCAGCTCGAAGTGGCTGACACGGAGGATGGCTGGATTTTGATGACCGCCAAGCTCTGCGTGGGCTGAAAAAAGCCCTGAAATTAGTGGGCACAGACTTCGCCAGCGAGCCCTGCATTGCCTACAATCAACCTCCATGAGTTTGATTACCCGATGCCCTGCCTGCGGCACCTTATTCAAGGTGGTGGCTGACCAACTCAAAATGTCCCAAGGCTGGGTGCGCTGCGGCCAGTGCGCCGAGGTGTTTGACGCGCGAGGGCATATGCCCGGCGAGGAATCCGTTTCGTCTGCGCCAGCGCCGCTTCAGGCAGATCAAACCGCAGACCACACGGCAGACCTGGCCGAGGCGCAAGCGGCGACACCGGTGCCAGCGCTTACCGCACCAACGCCGCCAAGCCCGCCTGCTGCGGACAAGGTGAAAAATGCATTGGACAACCCAAGCCTGGCACCCAGCACCCCAAGCCTGGCACCCAGCGGCAAAGAAGACCCAAGCGCTGGTGCCATTCCTGCCAGCCCCGTATTTACGACTTCCCAAGCAGATTTCGCAGACAGCGACTGGTACAACACGGTCAACCCTCCAGCCCCCCAAGCCCAGGCCCACCTTGCGGGTAACTTTGCCGCCGAGCCGGCCAATGCGCTCCCCAGTTTTGTGCGCCAAGCCCAGCGCGCCCAGCGCTGGCGCTCGCCCTGGGTGCGTGCGCTGTTGCTGCTGACTGGTGCCGTACTGCTGACCGCCTTGGGCACCCAAATAGCACTGCAAGAGCGTGACCGCATTGCCGCCATGGAGCCCCGCGCATTGCACTGGCTCCAAGCACTGTGCGCCGTGGCCGGTTGCACGGTAGAGCCCTTCAAGCATATCGAGGTGGTGGTGGTCGATGCATCGAGCTTTAACAAACTGCGCAGCGACGGAAAATACGAACTGTACAAACTGGCGTTGAACCTTAAAAACACCGGCAAGCTCCCGGTTGCCGTGCCGCATATTGAGCTGAGCCTGAACGATGCGCAAGACCAGCCTGTGGTGCGCCGGGTGCTCACCCCGGCAGACTTGGGCGCTGCCCCCACGGCACTGGCCCCCGCCGCCGAACTGGCTGGCACCAGCAACATCCAGGTCGATGCCAGCCAACTGGCCGGTGCCCGCATAGCCGGCTACCGCGTCTGGGCCTTCTACCCCTAACCTGAAACCTGAAACCTGAAACCTTAACGTAAAGCAAAAAAAATGGCATCCATCATCTGCGGCTCCCTGGCTATCGACACTATCTTGAATTTCGAAGGCAATTTTGCCGACCAAATCCTGCCCGATCAAATCCACAAACTCAACGTTTCCTTCTACGTGCCCGGCATGCGCCGCGAGTACGGCGGCTGCGCTGGCAATATCGCCTACGGCCTCAAGCAACTGGGCGGCGTGCCCCTGCCCATGGCAGCCGTGGGGCCTGATGCGCGCGAGTATCTGGAGCGTTTGGCCGCTATGGGCATCAGCACCGAGCTGGTCATGGTGCGGCCCGATAACTACACCGCGCTGTGCACCATCATCACCGACAGGCAAAACAACCAGATCAACGGCTTTCACCCCGGTGCCATGGGCGAGGCCCATTTGAACGTCATTCCCGCCCACACCAGTGCCAAGCTGGGCATCATCGCCCCCGACGGGCGCGATGCCATGTGGCAGCACGCCCAGCAGTTCAAAGATGCAGGCGTGTCCTTTATTTTTGACCCCGGCCAGCAACTGCCCATGTTCAACGGCCAGGAGCACCAGCAGCTGATCGGCATGGCCGACTATGTGGCCGTCAACGACTACGAGGGTGCCATGCTGGCCGAGCGCACCGGCTGGAGCCTGGCCGAGATCTCGGGCAAGGTCCAAGGCCTGGTCGTCACCTTGGGCGAGCAAGGCTGCGACGTGTGGGTAGGCGGCATAAAAACCCATGTGCCGGCCGTCAAAGCCGCCGCCGTGGTGGACCCCACCGGCTGCGGCGACGCCTTTCGCGCCGCTTTGCTCTACGGCATCGAGCGCGGCTGGAGCCTGGTGCGCTGCTGTACCTTGGGTAACCACATGGGCGCCATCAAAATCGCCCAGCGCGGCGGCCAAAACTATACTTTGAACCTGGCCCAGCTAGATTTAACGTAAACCCACCACAGCGGCGCCCACCCAGCCCATGCCACCCCTGTAGCCTGCCCCCTGAAACCTCTCACCCCTCCCACCATGGCCGCCGTGTTCGACAAACCCAGCACGCTGCAGCGCATAGCGCCCATGTTCCAGGGCTTTGACGGGCCGCTGGCGTTTGCGGTGTTTTTGCTGGGCTGTGCCGGGCTGCTCACCATGTATTCGTCGGGCTATGACCATGGCACACGCTTTATGGACCATGGCCGCAACATGCTCATCGCCGCCAGCATCATGTTTGTCGTGGCGCAGGTGCCGCCCCAGCGCCTCATGGCCTTTGCCGTGCCGCTGTATGTCGTGGGCGTGACCATGCTGATAGCGGTCGCCATCTTCGGCATTACCAAAAAAGGCGCGCGCCGCTGGCTGCACCTGGGCATCGTCATCCAGCCCAGCGAGATCCTCAAAATCGCCATGCCCCTCATGCTGGCCTGGTGGTTCCAAAAGCGCGAAGGCCAACTGCGTCCGCTCGATTTTGCGGTGGCCGGCGTGCTGCTAGCCGTGCCCGTGGGCCTGATCGTCAAACAGCCCGACCTGGGCACCGCCATTTTGGTCATGTCGGCGGGGCTGTATGTGATATTTTTTGCCGGTCTGAGCTGGAAACTCATCGCCCCGCCCTTGCTGCTGGGCCTGCTGGCTGCCATCACCCTGGTCATCTTTGAGCCTCGTCTGTGCGCCGACGGTTTCCAATGGCCGCTGCTGCACGACTACCAGCAGCAGCGCATTTGCACCCTGCTAGACCCGTCCCGCGACCCGCTGGGCAAAGGTTTTCACATCATCCAGGGCATGATCGCCATTGGCTCGGGCGGCATGACCGGCAAAGGCTTTATGCAGGGCACCCAAACTCACCTGGAGTTCATCCCCGAGCGCACCACCGACTTTATTTTTGCCGCCTACGGCGAGGAGTTTGGCCTGGTGGGCAACCTGCTGCTCATAGCCGCCTTTATCTTTTTGGTGCTGCGCGGCCTGGCCATTGCACTGGAAGCCCCCACCCTGTTCTCCCGCCTTTTGGCCGGTGCCGTCACGTTGATATTTTTTACCTACGCCTTCGTCAACATGGGCATGGTCAGCGGCATTTTGCCAGTGGTAGGCGTACCGCTGCCCTTTATCAGCTACGGCGGCACCGCGATGGTCACTCTGGGGATGGGGCTGGGCATTTTGATGTCCATCTCCAAGGCCAAACGCCTGGTGCAGTCGTGACGGCAATCGGATCGGGGGCGCTACGCCAGCGGTGTGACTGGCGCAAACTTTGCGGCGCATGGGCGTCTGTGGACAAGCTGGCAGTGTGGCGGGTCCCATCTTGGTGATGCGACCAGATCTGTGTGGCACGCTGCGCTGGTTTGCATTGCGGCCACCTTCTCACTCTCTTTACCGTAGCACTCCGTCTAAGCAGGCCAGTGGGGTACACCGTATAAGGCCATCAATTGACCGGGTTTGACCGGTTGTTGCCTTCTGAGGGCGTTCAGCAGCGTTTTCAGCCCGCACTGCACTCGAATAAAATAGCACCGTCCAAGCCTAATCCTGCGCAGCCTTCTGCGTCCCACTTCAGTTGCATCTTTCGGGATGCGGCTCGCCCATTGCCATGACCGACCACACCGTTCAGCCTCCACCCCAGCCCCCGCTCCAACCCGCGCTTGACTCCCTCGCCAAGTCGTTTGAACCCCAAGCCCTGGAGGCCCATTGGGGCCCCGAGTGGGAGCGCCGTGGCTATGGCGTGGCAGGGGTGCGCGGCACCGGCCAACCCAGCTTTGATGCCCATGCACAGGGCAAAAACTTCGCCATCCAGCTGCCACCACCCAACGTGACCGGCACCCTGCACATGGGCCATGCGTTTAACCAAACCATCATGGACAGCCTGACGCGCTACCACCGCATGAAGGGCTTTAACACTGCGTGGATTCCCGGCACCGACCATGCCGGCATTGCCACGCAAATCGTGGTGGAACGCCAGCTGAAAGACCAAGGCATCAGCCGCCACGACATGGGGCCTACGCCCGACGTGGCGCGCAAAAACTTTGTGTCAAAAGTGTGGGAGTGGAAAGAAAAGTCCGGCCACACCATTACCAGCCAAATGCGCCGTATGGGCGACAGCGTGGACTGGAGCCGCGAGTACTTCACCATGGACGACAAACTGTCCAAGGTGGTGACCGAGACTTTTGTGCGCCTGTACGAGCAGGGCCTGATCTACCGTGGCAAGCGCCTGGTGAACTGGGACCCGGTGCTGAAAACGGCGGTGAGCGACTTGGAAGTGGAAAGCGCTGAAGAAGACGGCTTCTTGTGGCACATCTGCTACCCCTTTGCCGACGGCCCGCAGAGGGTGAACGGGCAGATGGAAAAGGGCCTCACGGTAGCCACCACGCGGCCAGAGACCATGCTGGGCGACGTAGCGGTGATGGTGCACCCTGAGGACGAGCGCTATAAGCACTTGATCGGCAAACAGGTGAGCCTGCCACTTTGCAACCGCAACATCCCCGTGATTGCCGACGACTATGTGGACAAAGCCTTTGGCACCGGCGTGGTGAAGGTCACCCCTGCGCATGACCAGAATGACTACGCAGTGGGCCAACGCCACAAGCTGGCGATGATCTGCGTGCTGACGCTGGATGCCAAAATTAACGACGAAGCACCCGAGGCCTATCGCGGCCTGGACCGTTTTGTGGCGCGTAAAAAAGTGGTGGCTGACCTGGACGCGCTGGGCCTGATGGTGGAGGTGAAAAAGCACAAGCTCATGGTGCCGCGCTGCGAGCGCACCGGGCAGGTGATTGAGCCAATGCTCACTGACCAGTGGTTTGTAGCCATGAACAAGAGCGATACGACAGGCAAAAGCATCGCGCAAAAAGCCATCGACGCGGTGCAGAGTGGCGAAGTCAAATTCGTACCTGAGAACTGGGTCAACACTTACAACCAGTGGATGAACCATATCCAGGACTGGTGCATCAGCCGCCAGCTCTGGTGGGGGCACCAGATACCGGCCTGGTACGACGAAGACGGCAAGTTTTATGTCGCGCGCAATGAGGCAGATGCGCAAAGCCAGGCACCGGGGAAAAAACTGCGGCGTGATGAGGATGTGCTCGATACCTGGTACTCATCGGCGCTCGTGCCGTTCTCCACAATGGGGTGGCCAGAGGCGGCCCAGCCCTCACCCCAGCCCTCTCCCGCAGGGAGAGGGCGCGATACTGCGCCAGCCTCCAGCGCAGTGGCGACCTCTCTGCCTGGGGGAGAGGAGCGGGGAGAGGGCTCTGTGCAAGACTACAACCTGTACCTGCCCAGCACCGTGCTGGTCACCGGCTACGACATCATCTTCTTTTGGGTTGCCCGCATGATCATGATGACCTCGCACTTCACCGGGCAGGTGCCGTTCAAGCATGTGTACATCCACGGCCTGGTGCGCGACAGCCAGGGCCGCAAGATGAGCAAGTCGGAGGGCAATGTGCTGGACCCGGTGGATTTGATCGACGGCATTACCCTGGCCCCGTTGCTGGACAAGCGCACCACCGGCCTGCGCAAGCCCGAGACCGCGCCGCGCGTGCGCAAAGACACCGAAAAAGAATTCCCCGATGGCATCCCCGGCTACGGCGCGGACGCGCTGCGTTTTACTTTCGCCGCCCTCGCCAGCCTGGGAAGAAACATCAACTTTGACAGCAAGCGCTGCGAAGGCTACCGCAACTTTTGCAACAAGCTGTGGAACGCCACCCGCTTTACGCTGATGAACTGTGAAGGCAATGACTGCGGCCTGAAAGACCACACTAAGGAGGAATGCAAAGCGCCTGTGCTGGATGCCGCAGGCAAAGTCATCGCCGAGGCGGGCCCGTTCCACGGCTACATGCGTTTTAGCCAGGCTGATCGCTGGATTGCCTCGCGCCTGCAAATCGCCGAGGCTGAAGTAGCCAAAGGTTTTGCAGAATACCGCCTGGACAACGTGGCCAACACGATTTACGATTTTGTGTGGAACGAGTTTTGTGATTGGTATTTGGAAATCGCCAAAGTGCAAATTCAAACTGGTGGTGAGGCCGAGCAACGCGCTACGCGCCGCACCCTGATTCGCACGCTGGAAGCCATTTTGCGTTTAGCGCATCCGATCATTCCGTTCATCACCGAGGAGTTGTGGCAAAAAGTCGCGCCCGTGGCGGGCATTGCAGGCAACTCCGTCAGCATCGCCCGTTACCCCGAGGCGCAGATGGAGAAGATCGATCCCGCAGCTATTGCGCACATCGCCAAGCTCAAATCACTGGTCGATGCATGCCGCAATTTGCGTGGCGAGATGCAGGTGTCTCCCGCCACCAAGCTGCCGCTCTACGTGGTGGGCGACGCGGCCTTCATTACGCAGATAGCGCCGGTGCTGCAGGCCCTGGCCAAGCTCAATGAAGTCAAAGTGTTTGACAGCGAGGCAGCTTGGCAAAGCGCAGCGGACGCATCCCCCACGGCGGTGGTGGGCGATGCACGCCTGTGCCTGCATATGGAAGTGGACAAAGCGGCCGAGAAAATCCGCCTGGGTAAAGAGGCTGCACGTTTGGAGGGCGAAATTGCCAAAGCCCACACCAAGCTGGGTAACGAAGCTTTTGTGGCCAAAGCCCCGGCGCAGGTACTGGAGCTGGAGCGCAAGCGCGTCGCGGATTTTTCTGCTGCGCTGGCCAAACTGCAAGCGCAACTCACGCGCATGGGCTAGGCCGGCCCGGCTAATTGGGTGTGGGTGTGGCTGCGGGAAGGCCTACTGGCGCGGAATCTCTCCAGTTTGCCTCACCCGTCAAACCCTGCGGCATGGACGGGCTGCCGAAAGCGTCCGCTGCAGCGCCGTCAGGTGTCAGCGCATCATGCAGCCGGTGCGCCATGTACCAGCTGGAGCGCTGGCGCGCCTCGCGGGTCATGGAGCCAATGCGCTGCGTGGCATAAAAATGCGGCAGCGTGCGCAGCAGCGGCAGGGCATGGCTGTCGCCCTCATCTGCGCTGTCGGTCAGCCAAGCGCCAATGCGCCCGTCTTGCATGGCCTCCACCATGGCACCGGTGTCAAACAAGGCGCTGCGCGAGATGCTGACCCACAGCTGCTGTGGCTTGCAAGAGGCCAGCACCCGAGCGTTGACAAAACCCTTAAAGCGTGAGGCGTACAGCATTTGCACCGACACCGCATCGGCCGTGTTCATCAGCTCGGGCAGGCTCACGGGTTGCACGCGCATTTGCTGCCAGATAGGTGAGCTGTGGTGTAAAGCGGGGTCGTAGCCTATCAGCCTGGCACCCATGCCGGTCAGCAGGGTGGCCAACACACTGGCGGCCGGGCCAATACCCAGCAGTCCAATGGTGGAGCCGTTGATCTCGCGGCCCAGAGCGGTCAGCGGAGCATGCATTTTGCTGGGCGCAGTTGCTTGCGGATTGGCTGGGTCGGGCGGTGGCTTGAGCGCCGTTAAAATTCCCTGGCGGTAGAGCAAGAGCAGGGAGCCGACCAAAAACTCGGCATTGGCCCGCACATTGGCACTGCGCGCTTGCAGTACTTTGATGTCGCGGTTTTGGCAAGATTCCAGGTCAATATTGTCGGTACCTATCTGCATGCGGGCCACCACTTCGAGGTGCGGCGCGAAGTCCAAAAAATCCTGATTGACCAGCACCTGGTTGGGCACCACAATCGCACGCACATTTTCCATGGAGTGGCGCAGCGCCCGCTCATCGTCCACCAGCTCGGGGCAATACAGCACGCTGTGCCGCGCCTCTAACCATTGCGAGGCCTCGGGTATCAGTGAATCAAGAAGTAAGATGTCCAAAGCGCGCTACTATGTTAATTTGGCCACCCTTTAGTACGCAGGTTGGCTTAGGTATAAGTGTACTTTAGCTTTGCATCATTTTTTTTGTCTATGCCAAACAACGTTCCATTAGTATCCAATCGCAGTATTACCAAGGCCGTTTTTCCTGTGGCGGGCTTGGGTACGCGCTTTTTGCCCGCCACCAAAGCGCAGCCCAAAGAAATGCTGCCTGTCGTGGACAAACCTTTGATCCAATACGCGGTAGAAGAGGCCTATGCTGCCGGTATTCGGCACATGATTTTCGTGACCGGTCGCAATAAGCGCGCCATCGAAGACCATTTTGACACCGCCTACGAGCTGGAAGCCGAGCTGGAGACGGCAGGCAAGCACGAGTTGCTCAGCCTGGTGCGTTCGGTGCAGCCTAGCGATATGGTCTGCTCGTACGTACGCCAGCCCCGCTCGCTGGGCTTGGGCCACGCGGTGCTGTGCGCCGAGCATTTGGTGGGCGCTGACCCCTTTGCGGTGTTGCTGGCCGACGATTTGATGGTCGGCCCCAGCGCAGAGCAGGGCGTGTTGGTCCAAATGGTGCGCCAGTTTGAGGCCATGCCCTTGGCCCAACGCGGTTGCATCGTGGCCGTGCAAGAGGTGCCGCCCGAGCACACCCGCCGCTACGGCATGGTGGGTGGGCAAATGACGGGGGAGCGTTTGATGCAGCTAGACCGGTTTGTAGAAAAACCCGCCCCTGATGCCGCCCCGTCTAGCTGGGGCGTGGCGGGCCGCTATGTGCTCACGCCCGAAGTGTTTGCATCCATCCGCACCCAGCCCAAGGGCGTAGGCGGGGAAATTCAGCTGACCGATGGGATTGCCGCGCTGATAGGGCAACAAGCCGTTTATGCTTACCAGTACGAGGGTAAGCGCTACGATTGCGGTAGCAAACAAGGGTTTTTGCAGGCCACGGTGGAGCTGGCCTTGCAGCACCCCGAGGTGGGTGCTGAGTTTGCGCAGTACTGGGCTAGGCGCTGAGCCCAGAGCGTTTCACAGCGCCCTTGGGCGCGTTAACGGCGGCGCAAAATATGGACGAAATCCGCGCCCAGGGTTTGCTGCTCTAGCAGCTCGTTACCGGTCTGCTTGGCAAACGCCTGAAAATCGCGCACCGAGCCGGCATCGGTCGCCACCACTCTGAGCAGCTCGCCACTGGTCATCTCGCCCAGCGCTTTTTTGGCCTTCAAAATCGGCAGCGGGCAGTTCAGCCCACGGGTATCGAGTTCTTTGCTAATTTCCATATGCGTGGGTCTTCTAAAAAAGGTGGATGGCCGGGCTCAAACAGCGGTAGATGTTCTATTATCGCTGAGACAAATCCATAAACTCGGGCTCCAGACCACGCCCGCGCAACCAGTCCGCCAGTGCGTAGCCCGTGCCTGCGGGCCAGCATTTGAGCTTATCGTAGTCGTACAGGCGGTATTCGGCCAGCTCGGGCGAGAGTTTGATCTCGCCATGCGCCACCACATGGTAGGCAATGATCACCTGGTTCATGCGCATAAATTCGTACGCGCCCACCAAGTTCACTTCGGTGCAGTCCAGGTTGGTTTCTTCCTTCACCTCGCGGGCAATGCCGCCCATAGGCGTATCACCTGCCTCCATAAAACCGGTGATCAGGGCGAAGCGCTTGCCCGGCCAGGCGGCGTTGCGTGCCAGCAAGATTTGGCCGTTGTATTGCACAATCGCCGCCAGCACCGGCGTGGGGTTGTTCCAGTGCGTCCAGTTGCAAGCCGGGCAGCGCAGGCGCTGCACCTCGCCTGCGTCTTCTTGGGCGGTAATCATCTGCAGTGGGGTGGCGCACTGCGGGCAAAACTGTGGTGAGGGATTCATGGATGAAAATTTTATAAGCTATTGTTTATATAGCTGCTCCCGCAATAAGTTAGCAGGCTAACAGCGTATTTTCTATAAAAAAAGGCGATTTCAGACAAAAATCACGCGGGAAACACACCCGTAGACAGATAGCGGTCGCCACGGTCGCAAACGATAAATACCACCACCGCATCTTTGCTGCGCGCGGCAACTTCTTGCGCAACCCAACAGGCCCCTGCGGCAGAAATGCCGGCAAAAATACCTTCCTCGCGCGCCATCTGGCGGCACATCTCTTCGGCATCGTGCTGGCTTACATACACCAGCTCGTCCACATACTTGGGGTCGTAAATTTTGGGTAAATATTCTTGTGGCCATTTGCGAATGCCCGGAATGCGCGAGCCCTCCGACGGCTGCGCACCCACGATCTGAATTTGCGGATTCTTCTCTTTCAAATACTTCGACACCCCAGTAATCGTGCCCGTGGTGCCCATGGCGCTGACAAAATGCGTCACCTGGCCGCCGGTTTGCTCCCAAATCTCGGGCCCCGTCGTCTCGTAGTGGATGCGCGGATTGTCCTGGTTGGCAAACTGGTCCAGCACCCGGCCCTTGCCCTCGGCCTGCATTTTGTCGGCCAGGTCGCGCGCATATTCCATGCCCCCGCTCTTGGGAGTGAGAATAAGCTCCGCGCCAAAAGCCTTCATGGTCTGCGCCCGCTCGATGGAGAGGTCTTCCGGCATGATCAACACCATGCGGTAGCCCTTGATCGCTGCCGCCATGGCCAACGCAATACCCGTGTTGCCCGAGGTGGCCTCGATCAGCGTATCGCCGGGCTTGATATCGCCGCGTTCCTGGGCCCGTGCAATCATCGACAAGGCTGGGCGGTCTTTCACACTGCCGGCCGGGTTGTTGCCCTCCAGTTTGCCCAAAATCACATTATTTTTTGCCGCATTGGCCGCTGCGCCAATGCGCTGCAATCGCACCAAAGGCGTTTTGCCAATCGCATCTTCAATCGTCGGGTAGGTATTTTTAGAATTCATACCCCGTAATGTGCCATAATTCAAGGCTTAGCACATCGCGTCGGTGTCGCAAACTCACATCAGCCGGAGTGGCGAAATTGGTAGACGCAGCAGACTCAAAATCTGCCGATTGAGAGATCGTGCCGGTTCGATTCCGGCCTCCGGCACCACGAACAAGCCCGCGAAGGTTCATTACCTTCCGGGCTTTTTTATTTCCCCTCTGAAAACACCTGATTCACAGTGCGCTAACGTCCATTGCAGTGTAGCAGCATCCGGGGGTATGTGGGGGTACTTTTGGGGGTAGATTTTGAAAAAATGGGGGTATATGCCACCTAAGCGATGGCGATTTTCAAGCCTGTTTTAGGGGCTGTTTTGGGTGCCCTCAAACACCAAAATTGCGCACGCAAAAAGCCCGATAAAACGGGGGTACAGGTGGTGCATGGTGGGGGTACAAACCTAGCCAACTGGAGGCACGCATTGGGGCATGGCGCTACCAATTGGGCGCACCAGGGGTCTACACCCCCCCCCTCGAAACCTCCGCACGCAAAAATTGGGTTAAACGATCGGTTTCCAGTTTGCAAGGCGCAGACTTTTGAACCACCCCCGGGGGTGGGGGCAACTGTGGGGGCACAAGTGACCCGCCTGGGGGCACATCTAGGCCTTCACCCCATGCCGCCCAAGCACCAGGGGCGGGCGTGTCAAGCAAGTGTCAAGTAAATAAAAACTGCACGCCCTAAAGTTTTAACGCGGTTCCAATTACCCGCACCAGCAATATGGCGGGAAGTACCTTGATGGGGGGGGGCTAGTCCCACGCCCACGGACTTGGGCTACCGTGTGCATTGCAGTCCATCATGGGAGGTGAGGCGGGCAGTGCTGGCGTTTGTCCACGTCCATGCCTCGTTACCGTTAACCCCCGGGGGGTAGTTTTCTATTTCCATAAACCCCTGCCTAAGCTATCGGTTTCCGGCTGTGAATGGCTAGACTTTTGACCCGCCCCCATAGTGACCTAGGCACCAAGCAGGGCGGGCGGGCTGTCTAGTGAGCACCTTTTAGACCATGGCTGCGTGCCCACAAACTCGGGTTGGGGTGTTTAAAAAGTGCGGGCAGTGCGGGCAAATGCCAAATCGGGCTACAGCCCTTTATCCATGCGGGTTCCCAGCCCGCAGTACAAGTGCGGGCAAACCCAAAACAACTGCGGGCAGTGCGGGCAACTGTGTCCATACCCGTCCATTACGGATAGGGAGGGGATACAAGCGCGAGAAAGTGGGGGTATAAACCACCGCATTGGGGGTATGTCCAGCAAAGGTAAGGCCAGCCAGACGGGCAGTTGCTGGCATGGCGGTGTAGTCGTCTATATTGGAAAAATGCAGCGCGAAAGCAAACCCCACGCACGCGGCCACCGCCGCCGCGCCGCCTGCCCCTGGGGCTTACTCGGTCACGTCTAGGATGCTGGCTTTCAGCTTAATCACCGTGGTGTTACCCATACCGGGCATACGCTCACGACGATCAAAGCGGCCACCCGTGGCAGGCTCTAGGTGGCCTTTGTCGCGTAGCAGGCGCTTCACGGCCATGGGGTCAAAGCCTTGGCACAGCTCTTTATCGAACACCTCGGGGAACACAAAATACTCCACGCTGGTTTGCTCTGCGTCACCATCGCTAATCTTTTCGCCGTACTCGCGCTGGTGGTCAGCATGGGCTTTGATGGCCTTGCCCTCAGGTGTGACCATGCGGCGGTAACCAGCGCGTGAGAGCGTATTAGGCGCGTGGTCGTCACCCGCCCGGTGCCACCACGTAAAGCGGCCTGCCCCGTGTAGCTGTATAAAGCTGCGCACCTGTGCCAGCATGGTGTATTCCTCTGCATTGCCATTGCCACCGCGTGCCGATAGCCAGGCATCAAAGCAGGCCTTTGCTGCCCGGGTAGCTTCACCCTCTGGCCAGCCTGTTAGCCCCGCCGTGGTGGCCAGTTCGCCCGCCGCTGCTACCAAGGCAAAGCGCCTGCCCACGCGGTGCACTTGCCCGCTGCTACCTGTGGGTATCCAAGTCCCTGCAATCGCGTCTATGGCCTGTTTGGTGCGGTTGCCTATGCCGTCTTGCGTGGCAATGACGTGCTCAATAAACGCTACCCCAGCGCTGCCATAGTACCTAGCCGCTGCCCGGGTGGCTACATCGCTAAACGCCGCGCCGCTTTCTATGCCGTGCAAGGTTTCAAAGGCACCCAGCCCCGCGCCCGCGTCCGCTGGTATGTCGCACATGCGCAGCTCCTGCCCGGCTCTGGCACGCTTGCCACCCTCTGCCATGTGCTGCGCTAAGCCAATTTCACCAGCGCTTAGAAACAGCAGTGTCCAACTGAGCCGGGGCTTGGGCAGCGCGGTGCGTGCTGCCCGTGCTTTGCTCTGGCCATTGCCCAGCATGTAGGCTACTTCCCCGGCTTGCTTGGGGTCAATTTGCGCCAATTCGTCTAGCACCAGCAAGGCATCGCAGTGCTGGGCGGCAATGCTTTCTATGGCGTTGTCTGTGGCACGCCAGCGCTGCATATAGCTTTGCCCACCAAACACCGACGCGGCCACCCGTAGCGCGGTGGTCTTGCCGCTGCTACTGTCACCCCTAAAGTGAAAGCCACCCGATTCACCGCCCACCCAGCGCAGCAACACGCCCGCAAAGGCGCAGCTCACGCTAAAGGCCAGTCGGCTATTGCCCACGCACAGCGCGGCCACCTTGCTGCGCCAAAGGTCTAGCGTGCCAGCGGTGCGAAAGGTGTTTTCCATAGCGCTATCGCTTTGGTAAATGACCCGTTCGCCCTCTGCGCTGCCAATGGTTTGCTTGGGCAGCACATACACCTTAGCCCCGCTCTCTGCGGTGTGCCAGCCTGTGCGGTCTGTACAGCGTGCCCATGCCTGTGGCTTGCGGCTTTGGATGTACTCTGTGAGCCGCGCCTTGGCAGCGCTGCCAGTTTGAATGCGCAGCCCCAAGTTCAGCAGCGCGGCGCGGTATTCATTGCCATCACCCGACAACATGCGGGCGGGCATAGGCCATTGCTTGGCATGGTGCAGCGGGTCTTTGAACTCCAACAGATACCCGAAGCCATTGCCTTCAAAATCCCGCGTGCCCGCGCTCACGTCTAGGCGCGAACACAGCAGCATGGGCGGCTTGGGTTTGCCTTCAAAGTCACGGCCACAAAACCATACGCCGTTGTCTCGCACTTGAAAAGGGTCGCTATCGGCGTGCTGTTCAGCACCATGGCTAGGTGCATCGCTGTGCACTTCACTGGCAAAGGGTGCAGATTCTGCACTCTTTTTAGTAGCAGCATTTTGCTGTGAGGTTTGCAAGCTGTGCGTAGCTATGGCCGTTTGCACCTGGGCACGCACCGGCTCTAGCCCCGCCCGTTGGTGCAGGTCGTTAAAGTCAGTTTCACCAGCCAGCAAACCATCGGGGAACACGGCCACGCCCTTCACGGCTTGCGCGGCGGCGGTGGCTTTTTCTTTGCCAGCATTGCGGCCTGTGCTGGCTTGCGTGTCGTGGTCGTCGTCACCACACAGCACCAACATAGCGCCGGGGTAGGCGGTGCGCAGGTTGACGGCCACGGCTTTCAAGTTGCCAGCGTCAAAGGCACAGGCCACTGGGTAGCCTGTGGCCTGGTGCAGGCTGGCAGCGGTAGCGTAGCCCTCTGCTATTAAGATAGTAGCTGCTTGCGCATTATTTGATTCGGCTGCACCCAGT
>JAYVGI010000203.1:0-14061 GCA_043772355.1 Polaromonas sp. | reverse complement strand
TTGATTTGATCAATCAGATCAAACCGTAGACAGAACGTGGAACCGAATTCAATGCGGATTTCATTGGGAAAACTCGGCTTTTTGGGGGAGGAACTTCAGGCTAGCCTCGTGCATGGTCAGGCGCAACTCGTTGAGCTTGTCCCTGATGGCGGCTTTCCAGACCCATAGCTGGGCTTTGTCGTCCGCAAACAGCGCAAAGTCGTCCACATAGCGCACATAGGCTTTGCAGCGCAACGTGCGTTTAACGTGCTGGTCTAGCGCGTTCATATATACGTTGGCCCAAAACTGGCTGGTCAGGTTGCCTATGGGCAGGCCGCGCGGGCGCTGGGCAGCCAGCAGGTCGTCGCCCTCAAAGTACACCTGCGTGTACTCGCTGGCCAGCACGCCGTCGCCACTGGCCAAGATGGTGCTGCACAGCGCCATGGTGTTTTTGCAATGCACGCTGCGCGCCAGCAGTTGCAGCAGCACGGCGTGGTCTAGGCTGGGAAAAAACTGCTTGATATCGCATTGCAGCACGTAGCGGTGGCCGCGCATAAAGTGCTGGGCGCAGTCCAGGGCCCTGTGGGTGCCTTTGCCTACACGGTTGGCGTAGCTGTCAAAGCTGAACTGCGGTTCAAACAGCGGCTCGATGGTTTGCACCAGCGCGTGGTGCACCACCCGGTCGGTAAAGGCGGCGGCGCTGACCAGGCGGTGCTTGGGGTCGTGGATGTGAAAATTGCGGTAGGGCGCGGGACGGTAAGCGCCGTTGTGCAGTTGGTCTTGCAGCCTGAAAAGATTGCTTTCTAAAGCCAGCTCAAACGTGGCTACTTCGGGGTGGCTGCGCTTGCCGCGTGCGGCGGCTTGCCACGCTTTGTGCAGGTTTGCCCAGCTGGTGAGCTGATGCCATAGGGTAGATGAATGGCTGCGGGCGGGTGCGTTGCTGTGTGGGTGCATGCTGCGTAGAATGCACCACACGGGAAGCGCCGACACCAGCGCTGCGCGGTGGTTCGTGGAACAACACAGCCGACAACGCGCGCTGCTCTTACCGTAACAGGAACGACCCCGACAACTGGAACAACAACATAGGTTTTCGGGTGGTGTTGTCCATAGCTACTTGTGCTCGCATGGGCGCGGCATAGGCGCCCCTGTAATGCACGGGGTAGGTTTAATGCACTGATAAAACTGGTTGGTTGTTGTGGACGGAAAAATTTTATGTAAAAATGCAGCACTACTTCATATTTACATAAATTATGGGCTTGCAGCGCCACCTATTTCATACCTTGATCCGCCGTGCCGCACCGTACCCGGTGGTGACGCTGACGGGGCCGCGCCAGTCGGGCAAGACAACGCTGTGCAGGCAGGCTTTCCCGCATTTGCCTTATGCCAATCTAGAGGATGCCAACACTAGAGCGTTTGCACAAACTGACCCCCGTGGGTTTTTAGCGCAGTACCCAGGCGGCGCTATTTTGGACGAGGTGCAGCGGTTGCCCGACATTTTGTCGTCGGTGCAGGTGATGGTGGACGAATGGCGTTTTGGCCAACTTGGTGGAAATAGCGGTGTAGATAAACGCAAATTTATCCTCACCGGCAGCCAGCAGTTTGACCTGATGGACTCGGTGCGCCAGTCGTTGGCGGGGCGCACGGCGGTGCTGCGTTTGCTGCCGCTGTCCATGCTGGAGCTGCGCGCGGCGGGCTTGCCGCACAGCACTGCACGCCTGATGCATGCAGGGGGTTACCCGGCGGTGCATGCGCAGGGCATAGCGCCAGCCGATTTTTTTAATGACTATTTTGAAACCTATATTCAGCGCGATTTGCGCGAGCTAGTGGCGCTGCGCAATCTGCCAGAGTTTCGCCGCATGGTGCGCCTGTGTGCGGGGCGAGTGGGACAAATCGTGAACTACCAAAGCCTGGCCAATGATGTGGGCGTGTCACAGCACACCATTGCCTCGTGGATCAACCTGCTAGAGACGGGTTATGTGGTGTTTTTGTTGCAGCCTTGGTTTGAAAACCTGGGTAAGCGTTTAATCAAGTCGCCCAAGCTGTATTTTTATGACACCGGCTTGGCTGCTTGGTTGATGGGCGTTAACTCAGCTGACCAGCTTGCTACCCACCCCCTGCGCGGACATTTGTTTGAAAACCTGGTGGTGACCGAATTTGCCAAGTATTTTGAAAATCAGGGCGAGCGTGCCCGCCTGCATTTTTGGCGCGACAGCAACGGCCAAGAGGTGGACTTGGTGGTGGAAAACGGCATGCAGGCGAATCGCCTAGGCTTGGTGGAAATCAAATCAAGCCAAACCTACCACAGCGATTTTTCTAAAAGTCTGCGCCAGGTGGGCCAACTGCTGGGCGCGCGGGTAGAGCGCAAGATGGTGGTGTATGGCGGCACCGAACAGTATGTGCGCGATGGTGTAGAAGTGGTGGGGCTACAGAGCTAGCCTAGGTTGCAAGGCCGCTGCGTCGCTACTGTGACAGCTTCGCGCCCTGCGCCAGCGTAGGGTCAAATATCACCCGCAGTTTGCCATCGACCACCTTCACGTCGGCAATGCCCATCTTGGCAATCTTCTCGGCGCTGGCGTTTTTAAAGCTGTAGATGGGGGTGCGCTCCAGCGTGAGCTGGGCCAGGGCGGAGCCGTACTGGGTGATGGCTTTGGTGACGTTGGCGGAGACACCGGGCATTTGGATGTCCTGGATCAAGGTGTTGTCTAAAAATACTTCGCCTGAGGTGTTTTGGTAGCGCGGCTTGGCCGACACCACGGCGGTGCCGGTGATGGGCTGCTGCAAGAGGGTGACCACGGCATCAAAGTTCAGCTGAATGCGGTCTGAGTTCTCAGGCAGGGTGACCTTGGGGTTTTGCAGCTTGATGCAGGTGATGGGCGTGGGGCAGTTCTCGACCGGAAACTTGGGCGTGATGGCGTTTTGGATTTGCAGGGGCGAAAAGTCCATGGTGAGCTTGCCGTCGCTAAAGCCGTAGCCGCAGCCTGTGAGCACGATGGCAGTGAACAGGAGGACAGGCGACAGGAGGGAGCGTGTGGGGAGTTGCAGGGTCATGGTGCGGGCTATTTTACGTGCCGGCGTTTTGCAGGGGGCCAGGTGTATGTGGGCCGGTTTCCAAGTGGCCTCGTTGGCGGCGGTAGACGCTATTGAAAACTCTGTTGAAAAGGCCACTGAAAGCGCGAGGCAAGCCGCAGCTACATGCGCTTGCCGGTAGCGGCGTCAAACTGGTGCACCCGGTCCGCGCGCGGCAGCACATGCAGGGTTTGGCCGATGCTGGGTGCTGCGGTGCCTTCACCGGTGCGCACGATGAGGTACTCGTCGTTGATCTTGCAGTACAGCAGGCGCTCGGCGCCCAGCATTTCGATGGACTCTACCGTCACTTGCCAACCCTCGTTGCCCACGTCAAGATGCTCGGGGCGAATGCCCAGGATGCGACCGGCTTGGCTACTGGGAGCGCTTTTCAGCAGGTTCATGGGCGGCGAGCCGATGAAGCTGGCTACAAAGGTGCTGGCGGGGCGGTGGTACACCTCATCAGGCGTGCCAAACTGCTCTACATGGCCACCATTCAAAACCATCATGCGCTGCGCCAGCGTCATGGCCTCGACCTGGTCGTGCGTGACGAACAGGCTGGTGATGCCCAGCTCGCGGTGCAGCTTTTGAATTTGCAGGCGGGTGGAGGCGCGCAGCTTGGCGTCCAAGTTAGAGAGCGGCTCGTCAAACAAAAACACCTGCGGCTTGCGCACAATGGCGCGGCCCATGGCCACGCGCTGGCGCTGCCCGCCCGACAGCTCGCGTGGCTTACGATCCAAATACGGCCCCAGCTCTAGCATGGCGGCGGCTTTGTCTACCCGCTGCTTGATCTCAGCCTCGGGCACCTTGGCAATTTTCAGGCCATAGGCCATGTTGGTGAACACGCTCATGTGCGGGTACAGGGCGTAGTTTTGGAACACCATGGCAATATCGCGCTCTGAGGGCTCCAGGTCGTTGACCACCCGGCCACCTATGCGGATCGTGCCTTCGCTGATCTCCTCCAGCCCCGCCACCATGCGCAGCAGTGTGGACTTGCCGCAGCCGGATGGGCCAACGATGACGACAAACTCCCCGTCCGTGATCTCCGCACTCACGCCATGGATGACTTGGTTAGCCTTGGGGCCTTTGCCGTAGCGCTTGATGATGTTGTGTAGTGTGATGGCTGCCATAGGTATTGATCAAAAACTTTGAATTCGAACTTCCGAACTTCCGAACTTCCGAACTTCCGAACTTCCGGACGCAGAGGACGCAAAAGTTACGCAGAGGACGCAAAAAAGAAAATACAAAAATAAAACCAAAAAATACAGCACTCAAATGAGTCAGATTTTGGGGCTAGTGTCTTTTCCTGTTTCTTTTTCCTTTTTTGTCTTCCTTTTGCGTCCTTTGCGTAACTTTTGCGTCCTCTGCGTCCGGAAGTCCGTATTAAGAAAGCCGGGGTAACTCACTTCTCAGTATCCACCAAACCTTTTACAAACCACTTCTGCATCAGCATCACCACCAGCGCAGGTGGGATCATGGCCAGCAGGGCGGTTGCCATGACCACGTTCCATTCGGTTTGGGCGTCGCCGCCAGAGATCATGCGTTTGATGCCGATGACGACCGGGTACATGTTCTCGTTGGTGGTGATGAGCAGGGGCCACAAATACTGGTTCCAGCCGTAAATAAATTGAATCACAAACAGCGCGGCAATCGACGTGGTGGACAGCGGCACCAGCACGTCTATGAAGAAGCGCATAGGCCCCGCACCGTCCATGCGGGCGGCCTCCGTGAGCTCTTCGGGCACAGTCAAGAAAAACTGGCGGAACAAGAAGGTGGCGGTGGCTGAGGCTATCAGCGGCACGGTGAGGCCCGCGTAGCTGTTGAGCAGGCCCAAGTCGGCTACGACCTTGTAGGTGGGCAAGATGCGCACCTCTACCGGCAGCATCAAGGTGACAAAGATGGCCCAAAAGAAAAACATGCGGAACGGAAAACGGAAGTAGACGATGGCAAAGGCCGACAGCAGGGAGATGGCGATCTTGCCCAGTGCGATGACCAACGCGCTGACCATGCTGACCAGCATCATTTGGCCCACCGGTGCCTTGGAGCCATTGCCACCGCCCGTGCCGTTCCAGGCGGCGGTGTAGTTCTCTACCATGTGCGTGCCAGGCAAAAGCGGCATCGGCGCTTTGATAATCTCTTGCACCGTGTGGGTGGACGCCACAAAGGTGAGGTACAGCGGGAAGGCCACCACCAGCACGCCGATGATGAGCACTGCATGCGACAGGGCGGTGAGCCAGGGGCGGCGCTCAACCATAGTGGTGCTCCATCAGTAATTTACTTTCTTTTCCACAAAGCGGAACTGCACCACGGTGAGCGCCACTACGATGACCATCAGCACCACCGACTGCGACGCTGAGCCGCCCAGGTCCATGGCCTTGAAGCCGTCGTAGTACACCTTGTAAACGAGGATGGAAGTGTCTTTGCCTGGCCCGCCTTCGGTGGCGGCGTCAATGATGCCGAAGGTGTCGAAAAATGCGTAGACGATGTTGATCACCAGCAAGAAAAAAGTGGTGGGTGAGAGAAGGGGGAACACGATGGTCCAAAAGCGCCTCCAGGGGCGCGCACCGTCGATGGCGGCGGCCTCAATGAGCGATTTGGGGATGCTTTGCAAACCGGCCAGAAAGAACAAAAAGTTGTACGAGATCTGCTTCCACACTGCCGCCATGATCACCAAGGTCATGGCCTGCCCGCCGTTGAGCAGGTGGTTCCAGTTGATGCCCAGGGAGCGCAGCCAGAACGACACCACGCCCACGCTGGGCGCAAACATGAACAGCCACAGCACACCCGCCACGGCAGGGGCCACGGCGTAGGGCCAGATGAGCAGGGTTTTATAGACCAACGCACCCTTGACAATGCGGTCGGCAAAGACGGCCAGCAGCAGCGAGATGCTGATGCCCAGCACCGCCACCAAGGTGGAAAATACTGCTGTCGTGAAGAAGGAGGCGAGGTAGGTAGGGTCGTTCCACAGATTGCGGAAATTTTCCAACCCGACAAACTCCACCGAGGTGCCAAAGGCGTTGGACTGCTGCACCGACTGCAAGAGCGCCTGCGCTGCGGGCCAGAAGAAGAACACTGCAATCACCACCACCTGGGGCGCTATCAGCACCCAAGGCAGCCAGGAAGACCGAAAGACGACACGTTTATCCATGCGGGCAGTTTATCCAGTCTTCACTGCGTTGGGTAGGGGTGCCTTGTCCACGCGCCTTATTTGTTGGCCTTCTCAAAGCGCTCCAGCAGGTCGTTGCCGCGCGAGACGATGGAGTCCAGCGCTTCTTTGGCCGATTTTTTGCCGCCCCATACTTGTTCGAGCTCTTCGTCCTCGATGGTGCGAATCTGCACATAGTTGCCCAGGCGAATGCCGCGCGACTTGTCGGTGGTTTTGCGGATCATCTGGTTCACGCCCACATCGGTGCCTGGGTTTTTTTGGTAGAAACCGGAGTCTTCGGTCATCTTGAATGCAGCGGTCGTGATCGGCAAATAGCCTGTGCGCTGGTGCAATGCAGCTTGCACATCAGGCTTGGACAGGTAGCTGAAGAACTGGGCAATGCCTTTGTATTCATCAGCCTTTTTGCCTGACATCACCCACAGACTGGCACCGCCGATGACGGTATTTTGCGGGGCACCGGGTACATCAGGGTAGTAGGGCAGGGGGGCCAGCGCCCAGCCGAATTTGGCGTTTTTGGCCACGTTGCCGTAAAAGCCGGTGGAGGTGGGCATCATGGCGCATTCGCCCGAGATAAAGCTGGCCTCGGGCACGTTGGAGCGGCCCTTGTAGACAAACAGCTCTTGCTTGGCCATATTGGCCAGGTTTTCAATGTGGCGCACATGCAGCGGCGAGTTCACCTTCATGCGGGCGTCTGCGCCTTGCATGCCATTGCCTTTGGTGGCAAATTCGGCGTTGTGCCAGGCCGAGAAGCTCTCCAGCTGGGTCCAGCCCTGCCATGCGGTGGTGAAGGGGCACTTGTGGCCGCTGGCCTTGAGCTTGGCGGCGGCCAAGGCTACCTCGGGCCAGGTAGACGGTGGCTTGGTGGTGTCGATACCGGCGGCCTTGAAAGCGTCTTTGTTGATGTAGAACACCGTGGTCGAGCTGTTGAACGGAAAGCTCAGCATCTCGCCGCTGGGCGAGGTGTAGTAGCCAGCTACGGCCGACACAAAGGTTTTGGGGTCAAACTTTTCACCCGCGTCTTTCATTATTTTACCTACGGGCACGGTGACGCCTTTGTTGGACATCATGGTGGCCGTGCCTACCTCAAACACCTGCAATACGTGCGGTGCGTTGCCTGCGCGAAAGGCGGCTACGGCAGCGGTGAACGACTCGGCGTAGGTGCCTTTGAAGGTGGGCACAATTTTGTAGGCTTTTTGCGATGCGTTGAAGTTATTGGCCAGGTCGTTGACCACTTCGTTGTTGACAGCCGTCATGGAGTGCCACCACTGGATCTCAGTTTGGGCATAGGCAAGGGTAGACATGGCTGCAGCAACAGCGATGGCGGATAAGCGTAAGGTCATGAAAATAACTCCGAAAGAGAACAAAAGAGTAAGGGTAGCTTACAAATGTGACTGTCCTATTAAAACCAGCCATGGGGCGGACGAACAGCGGGGTTTCCATTACAAACGACTAAATGCGTCGTTTGGAGCTCCAAACCGTGTGGACAGGCTGAATG
Organism: Polaromonas sp.; assembly: GCA_043772355.1. Lineage (GTDB taxonomy): Bacteria > Pseudomonadota > Gammaproteobacteria > Burkholderiales > Burkholderiaceae_C > JAAFIP01. Next base: position 6,358 of record JAYVGI010000203.1, on the reverse strand, counting down.
TTGGTGATAATTGAGCTGAAGGCCCATAAAATAATGCGGCAGCAGCTATTAAATTTGTAGTGCATAAATACATGACCAAACATTCAACGGTTACCACGCCCACCCACCAAGCCGCCTCAGACCTGCTGTGGCACACCTGGCACAGCGGCGCGGTGATCGACACCTTGCCTGCGCACTGCAAGCCCACAGACCGGGCCCAGGCCTACGCTGTGCAAGCCCTGCTAGAGCAGCGCAGCACGCGGCCGCTGGTGGGATGGAAGATAGCGGCTACCAGTGTGGCGGGGCAAAAGCACATTAACGTGAGCGGCCCGATAGCCGGACGCTTGCTGGCCGAGCGTGTGCATGCACAAGGCGCTGTGCTGGCGCTCACCGGCAACCGCATGCGCGTGGCTGAGCCGGAGTTTGTCTTTCGCATGGGGCAGGATCTGCCACCACGCGCTGCTGCCTACATCGTGGATGAAGTGATGGTGGCCGTGGCCGACTTGTACTTGGGCATCGAGGTGCCTGACTCGCGCTTTGAAAACTTCGTCACCGCTGGCGAGCCGCAGTTGATTGCCGACAACGCCTGCGCGCATGAATTTATCCTGGGCCATGCGGCACCCGATGTGTGGCGCAGCATCGACCTGTCGCAGCACCCGGTGCAGGCCAGCGTGCAAGGCACGGCGCGCAACATGACCCGCCAAGGTAGTGGTGCCAATGTGTTGGGCGACCCGCGCACGGCCCTTACCTGGCTGGCCAACGAGCTGCGTGGCCTGGGCATCCCACTAGCCCAAGGCCAAGTCGTCACCACCGGCACTTGCATGCAACCGCTGGAGCTGCAAGCGGGCGACGTGGTGGAGGCAGACTTTGGTGTGTTGGGGCGCGTACAGGCACAGTTTTCAGCATGATATTTCTAATAAATCAGGCTGTAGCCCAATAAAATAGTGCGTGAGAAGCTATGTAAACGAGAGCGACTTGCGTGCAACACACTATGTCCACCCCCTCGCCGCTGCTCAGCGCCCCCATCTTGCCCACGCTGCTGCGCTTGGCCTTGCCCAACATGGCGGCCATGCTGGCCACGGCCTTGGCAGCGATTGCCGAGACCGGCTTTGTCGGCCATTTGGGTGTCGCCTCACTCGCAGGCATGGCGCTGGTGTTCCCCTTGGTGATGCTACAGATGATGCTGTCAGCCGGTGCCATGGGCGGCGGGGTGTCGTCCGCTGTCAGCCGCGCGCTGGGCGCTGGCGACACCGCCCGCGCGAATGCGCTGGCGGTGCATGCGCTGTGGATCGGGCTGGCGGCAGGCCTGGCGAGTACCGCCGTGATGTTAGCTTTGGGTCCCCAGCTGTATGCCTTGCTCGGTGGCCGTGGCGAGGCGCTGGCGCACGCGGTGGCCTTTTCCAACGTGGCGTTTCTGGGCTGCGCAGGCATGTGGGTGGTCAACAGCCTGGCCTCGGTGCTGCGCGGCAGCGGCAATATGCGCGTGCCCTCGGCCACGCTGCTGGCCGTGGCTGGGGCGCAGGTGCTGGTGGGTGGTGCGTTTGGCCTGGGCTGGTTTGGCCTGCCCCGTGGTGGCATGGCGGGCGTGGCCCTGGGCCAGGTGGTGGCCTACTTGGGTGGCGCGGTGTTTCTCTTTACGTACCTGCGCAGTGGCAGGGCGCGGCTCAAGCTGGCCGTGGCCGCCACGCCGCTACAGTCCGCCTTGCTGCACGATATTTTGCGCGTAGGTGCAGTGGCCTGTTTGTCGCCCGTGCAGACGGTGCTCACGGTGCTGGTCTTGACGCACCTGGTGTCCCGCTTTGGCACCGGCGCGCTGGCCGGCTACGGCATTGGGGCGCGGCTGGAATTTTTGCTGGTGCCGATTGCCTTCTCTATCGGCGTGGCTTCGGTGCCGATGGTGGGTATGGCGATGGGCGCTGGGCTGGTAGCGCGTGCGCGCCGCGTTGCCTGGGTGGCGGCGGGTGTGGCGTTTACGGGGCTGAGCCTGCTGGGGCTGCTGCTGGCCTGGCAACCCGATGCGTGGGGCGCGCTGTTTACGCAAGACGCGGCCGTGCTGGCCTCGGCAGCCACCTATTTCCATTGGGTTGGTCCTTGCTACGGCCTCTTCGGTCTCGGTCTGTGTTTGTACTTCTCCTCGCTGGGTGCTGGGCAGGCCATTGGGCCGGTGTTGGCGGGCACGCTGCGTTTGGTGCTGGTGGCGCTGGGCGGCTGGATGCTGGCCCAAGCGCAGGCCGCGCCGTGGACCATCTTCGCCGTCGCTGGCTTGGGCATGGCCGCCTACGGGCTGGCGATGGTCGGCGTGGTCTACTTTGCCCGTTGGGGCACCGAGGCGAAAACCCCAGTCACCATCCCCACCCTGAACCCAAGGAGCGCCAATTGACCCAAGACCTGCTAGAAACCATTGAGGGCAGCATTGCCACCCTCACCATGAACCGCCCTGAGGCGCGCAACGCCTTGACGCGCGAGATGCTGGCTGCGTTGGCTTTGGCGCTACAGCGTTTGGCGCTGGACCCCTCCATTCGTCTGGTGGTACTCACCGGCAGCGGAGCGGCCTTTTGCTCGGGCGGCGATGTCAAAGGCTTTGCCAAAAACGCCGCTGGCGCGCCCACCACGATGAGCTTTGACCACAAGGTCACCGACCTGCGCGCGCGCATGGAAGTGAGCCGCTGGTTGCACGACATGCCCAAGCCCACGCTGGCCGTCATCCCTGGCCCGGCGGCGGGCGCGGGCCTGTCGCTGGCCTTGGCCTGCGATATGCGCATAGCGGCAGACGATGCCAAGCTGACCACCGCCTTCTCCAAAGTCGGCTTGTCGGGTGACTTTGGCGGCAGCTATTTTTTGAACCACATCGTGGGGGCAGCCAAGGCGCGCGAGATGTACTTTACCGGCCAGGTGCTGCGCGGTGATGAGGCCCAGCGCATCGGCCTGGTCAACCGCTCGGTGCCCGCCGCGCGACTGGCAGAGGCCGCCCGCGCCTTCGCCGCCGAGCTGGCCGCTCTACCCACCATCGCCATCGGCTACATGAAGCGCAACCTCAACGCGGGCCTGCACGGCTCACTGGCGGATGTGTTGGATGCCGAGGCTGTCCACATGATTCGCACCTTCGAGACCGACGACCACAAAGGCGCAGCCGCCGCGTTTGTGGAAAAGCGTGCGCCCCAATTCAACGGACAATAAATTTTCAGAGACCCACCCCATGACCGATGCCACCACCCCAACCATCCCCAACAGCCCCGCCGACTACACCCCGCCCACCGTGTGGACATGGGACAAAGCCAACGGTGGTCGCTTTGCCAACATCAACCGCCCCATTGCGGGCGCGACGCATGACAAAGACTTGCCCGTCGGTAAACACCCCTTCCAGCTCTACTCTTTGGCCACGCCCAACGGCGTGAAAGTCACCGTCATGCTGGAAGAGCTGCTGGCGCTGGGCCACACCGGCGCAGAGTACGACGCGTGGCTCATCCGCATCAACGAGGGCGACCAGTTCAGCAGCGGCTTCGTCGCTGTCAACCCTAATTCCAAAATTCCCGCGTTGATGGACCGCAGTGGCTCCACCCCTGTGCGCGTGTTCGAGTCTGGTGCTATTCTTTTGTACCTGGCGCAAAAGTTTGGTGCCTTCTTGCCCAAAGATGCAGCAACGCAAGCTGAATGCCTGTCGTGGTTGTTTTGGCAAATGGGCAGCGCGCCGTATTTGGGCGGCGGGTTCGGCCACTTCTACGCCTACGCACCCAGCAAAATGCAATACCCCATCGACCGCTTCGCCATGGAAGTCAAACGCCAAATGGACGTGCTAGACCGCCGCCTTGCTGACAACCAATACTTGGCAGGCGACGAATACACCATCGCCGACATGGCAGTGTGGGCCTGGTACGGCGCGCTGGCCAAGGGCCTGCTCTACGGTGCAGCAGAATTTTTGCAAGTGCACACCTACACCCACGTCCTGCGCTGGACCAACGCCATCGCCGAGCGCCCCGCCGTCCAACGCGGCCGCATGGTGAACCGTGTGATGGGCGAGCCCAGCAGCCAACTCCACGAACGCCATGCCGCCAGCGACTTTGACTTGTCCCCTCTCCCGCTCGCGGGAGAGGGCTAGGGTGAGGGCTGGTAGCATCACACCATGATCTTCTACGACTGCGCCACCGCCCCCAGCCCGCGCCGCGCCCGCATCCTGCTGGCCGAAAAAGGCGTGCCGCACGAGACCGTGCAGATCGACCTGCGCAGTGGCGAGCAACTGAGCGAGGCCTACCGCGCCATCAACCCGCAGTGCACCGTGCCTGCGCTGCGTACCGATGAAGGTGCGGTACTGACGGACAACGCTGCCATCACCGCTTACCTAGAAGCCTGCTACCCCCAGCCACCATTGTTGGGCATTACCGCAGTAGACAAAGCCGAGATTGCCAGCTGGCACTGGCGCGTAGAGTTTGAAGGCTTGGTCGCCATCGCCGAGGCCCTGCGCAACAGCGCCCCCGCCATGGCCAACCGCGCGCTGCCCGGGCCGGTGGACTACCCGCAAATCCCCGACCTGGCCGCGCGTGGTCTGCTGCGTGTGCAGCACTTTTTTGACATGCTGAACGAGCGTTTGGCCGGGCGCGACTTTATTGCCGCAGGGCAGCTGAGCGTGGCCGACATCACCGCTGTGGTAGCGGTGGACTTTGCGCGGGTGGTGCGCATCAAGCCGGGCGAGCAGCATGTGCATTTGTGGCGTTGGCGGGAGGCTATGGGGTTGCGGGCGGCGTTCAATCTTTAGCCCTGTGTAGGTGCTGGTGCTTGGTGTTCGGACTTGCGTTGGGTTTGTGTGTGCATAGACTCCGTGTGCGCTCACGTGTTTGGCTGTGCTCGCCATGGCACTTGGTGTGCACAGCTCCGCGGCTGTCCTCCGGCCTTCGGCCTCCCCCTTTATGCCGCTGCGCTGTGCACACCAAGCGCCAGGGCTGCGAATAGCAGGGTATGTGAGGCGTTAGCGCTCTCACAACGATAGCGCCAGTTGCTTGGGTTGCGCGACTCGGCAGACACACTCACCATACTCGCGAGAGCTGGTCGGCGGTGTACTCAGCGCAGCGGCATAAAGGAGGAGGCGGCGACCCTAGGCCGCCCCGGGGGACAGCCGCGGAGCTGAGTACGCCGTCGGCCAGCTCCCGTACAAGACTGACACAGTGCTTCAGCGGTACAACCACCTCAATGCTCCCGTAAAAAAGCAAGGCAAGACAATCAGCACTCAGGGTAAACGACAGATCGCGCAACATCATTTCCGGAGATATTTGTAGCTTCCACATCCCAAGGCAGACAAAAAATGAAAACCCAAATCACCGAAATGTTCGGCATCCAGCACCCCATCATCCAGGGCGGCATGCACTACGTAGGCTTTGCAGAGCTGGCCGCCGCCGTGTCCAACGCAGGCGGCCTGGGCATCATCACCGGCCTCACGCAGCGCACCCCCGAAGCATTGGCCAATGAAATCAAACGATGCCGAGAGATGACCGACAAGCCCATCGGCGTCAACCTCACCTTCTTGCCCACCGTCAGCTCGCCCGACTACCCCGGCTATATCCAAGCCATCATCGACGGCGGCATCAAAGCCGTAGAGACCGCAGGCAACAACCCACAAAAATGGTTGCCTGCCTTGCACGAGGCAGGCATTAAAGTCATCCACAAATGCACCTCGGTACGCCACGCCCTCAAAGCCCAGGCCATCGGCTGCGACGCAGTCAGCGTGGACGGCTTTGAATGCGGTGGCCACCCCGGCGAGGACGATATCCCCAACTTCATCTTGCTACCCCGCGCGGCAGACGAGCTGAAAATCCCCTTCGTCGCCTCCGGCGGCATGGCCGATGGCCGCTCGCTGGTGGCAGCCCTAGCGCTGGGCGCGCAAGGCATGAACATGGGCACGCGCTTCATCGCCACCGTCGAGGCCCCCGTGCACGACAACGTCAAACAAGCCATCGTCGCCGCCAGCGAGCTAGACACCCGCCTGGTGATGCGCCCCCTGCGCAACACCGAGCGCGTGCTGCGCAACGCCGCCGTAGACCGCCTGCTGGAAAAAGAGCGCACGCTGGGCGCGAGCCTGAAGTTTGAGGACATCATCGAGGAAGTGGCCGGCGTGTACCCACGCATCATGCTAAACGGCGAGATGGAAGCGGGCGCGTGGTCGTGCGGCATGGTGGCAGGCCTGATCCACGACGTGCCCACTGTCAAAGAGCTGATCGACCGCATCATGCGCGAAGCCGAGGGGATTATTCGGCAGCGGTTGGCGGGGATGCTGGCCTAGCAGCCTGTCGGACTTAGCCCATCTTTGTCACTTTTAAGCCCCTTTTTGCCCCTACCCGCCGGGAACCCGCATAAACAGTGGGGTCGGTCGAGAAACGCTTTGTTGTGCCAT
>JAYVGI010000202.1:0-15529 GCA_043772355.1 Polaromonas sp. | reverse complement strand
ATTTCTACATCATTAATGTCTAGGCGCGGAGCCGCAGACAGTGCTGTAGCACGGCAAGGCGACGCAACAACGACAGTAATGATTTAGAAATGGAATAAGTCCGACAGGCTGCTAGCAAGCGCTACGTTTCACATCGCGATCCCTGCAAAAATCGCGTTCAACCGGCCCTGAAATGGTCAAACGATGCAAAGCGCTGGCTAATTGGCGCGCCGCTGGCATCGCGTAGCACCAATGCGCGCCCGGGGGTGATCTGGCCGATGCGGGCGACAGGGGTGGCGCTGCTGCGCGCTGCCTGTTCCACACTGGCCCGGGCCGAGGACGGGGCGGTGAACACCAGCTCGTAGTCGTCACCACCGGCGGCGGTCATTTCACGGCAAAAATCTACGGTGAAACTGTGCTTGGTCGTCTGGAATATTGCGCAAGCAGCTACGCTATCAATAGCAACCTCGGCGCCACACGCAGAGGCTGTGAGGATATGCCCCAGGTCGCCCAGCAGGCCGTCGCTCACATCGATCGCCGCCGTGGCCAGGCCGCGCAGGGCTAGCCCCAGGGCCACGCGGGGGGTGGGGCGCTCCATGCGCTGGCGGGCTTGGCCAAAGAGCGCTTCGCTCACCTGTACGTTACCGCGAAACACCTCCAGCGCCAGCCGGGCATCGCCCACACTGCCGCTCAGATAAATATCGTCGCCCGGCTGCGCGCCGCTGCGAAGCAGGGCTTGGCTTTTGCCGCCTACCAGCGCAATTTCGCCGAATACGGTGATACAGATGTTGAGCGGCCCCTGCGTGGTGTCGCCGCCTACCAGTGCACAGCCGTGGGCATCGGCCAGTGCAAACAGGCCGCGCGAGAAGCCGGCCAGCCAGACCTCGTCCACACGCGGCAGTGCCAAGGCCAAGGTGAAGGCCAAGGGCTTGGCACCGCAGGCGGCCAAGTCGCTCAAGTTGACTGCCAGTGCTTTGTGGCCCAATGCCTCGGGCGAGACGGTAGGCAAAAAATGCCGCCCTTCAACCAGCATGTCCGAGCTGATGGCCAGTTGCGTGCCCGCACGCGGTGCCAGCAGCGCGCAGTCGTCGCCTATGCCTAGCGCTACGGCATCGCCTTGTGGCTGGGGTCGCTGAAAATAGCGTGCGATTAGATCAAATTCGCCCATACGGGATAGTTGCCGAACTTGGCTCACGGCGTCCGGGGTGGTGCGTTCAGTGCATGGTGGGCTTGCCGCCCAAGGCGCTGAGCGCATCCAGCACAAACATAGGGATGTCGGCGTCGAACTTCTCGCCGTCTTCGGCTACGCAAAAATAGCTGCCGTGCATGGTGCCAGTGGGTGTGCGCAGGCGACAGCCGCTGGTGTATTGGAAGCTCTCGCCGGGCTTGAGCAGGGGCTGCTCGCCCACCACGCCCAGGCCTTTGACTTTGTCATTACGGCCTTGGGCATCGTTGATGCTCCAGGTGCGCGAGATGACCTGCGCGGCCACCTTGCCGGTGTTGGTGATGGTAACCGTGTAGGCAAAGGTGTACACGCCCTGCTCGGGCGCAGACTGGTCTGCCAAAAACTTGGGTTGCACTTGAACGCTGATGTGGTACTGGGCCATGCCCTAATGGTAACGCGTTGTCGGGGCAGTTTGCCCGCTTATTCTGTTTTCCCCGCCAAGTGGTGCGGGACGGCCACTGGCTGCGCTAGTAACCTGGCTGGGTGGCCGCGCCGGAACAGCTTGCGCCACAGTCCGCTGCACAGCCCCTCAAAATCGTCCACAAAGGTGTACACCGCTGGTATCACCAGCAGGCTGAGCAGGGTCGAGGTGATCAAGCCGCCTATCACCGCCACACCCATGGGCGAGCGAAAGCTGCCGTCCGATGCGCCCCAGCTCATGGCAATCGGCATCATGCCCGCCCCCATGGCAATCGTGGTCATGACAATCGGGCGCACGCGCTTGTGGCAGGCGTCTAGTAGCGCCTCTGTACGGCTCATAGGTGCAACAGCCGCGTGGGTGTCAGTCGCGGGCCTGCCGCGCCGCGCCTCGATGGCGTATTCCACCAGCAAAATCGAGTTTTTGGTGGCAATGCCCATCAGCATGATCAAACCGATCAGCGAGGGCATGGAAAAGCTTTTGTCGGCCAGCAGCAGGGCCACAAAAGCGCCACCCAGAGACAAGGGCAGCGCAGCCAAAATCGTCATCGGGTGCAAAAAGTCTTTGAACAACAGCACCAGCACGATGTAGATGCACAGCACAGCGGTGAGCATGGCCAGGCCAAAGCTGGCAAACAGCTCGCCCATCACCTCGGCATCGCCAATGGTGACCTGCTTCACGCCAGCGGGCAGATTTTGGATGGCGGGCAATTTGTCCACCGCCGCCGTTACATCGCCCAGCGGCAGGCCTGAGAGTTCCACCTCAAACTGCACATTGCGAGCGCGGTTAAAGCGGTCAATCACCGCTGGGCCACCCGACATTTCGATCGTGGCCACTTGGCTGAGCATGACGGGGCCGCGCGTGCCAGGCACCATCAACCGCTCCAGCGCGCTGATGTCGTTGCGTGCATCGTCCGACAGGCGCACTACGATGGGCACCTGGCGTTGGGCCAAGTTGAGCTTGGGCAGCGAGGCGTCGTAGTCGCCCACGGTGGCAATGCGCAAGGTCTCGCCAATGGCGCTGCTGGTTACGCCCATATCGGCCATGCGGGCAAAATCAGGGCGCACCGTCAGCTCTGGGCGCACCAGGGAGGCGCTGGAGGCTACCGAGCCCAGGCCGGGTATGGTGCGCAGGTCGCGTTCCACCGCAGCGGCAGCGGCGGCCAAAGCCAGCGGGTCTTCACCCGTCAAGGCCAGCACATACTTTTCACCCGAGCCACCCAAGCCTACCTTGCTGCGCGCGCCGGGCAGGTCTTCCAGCGATTTGCGGATATTGTTTTCAATACCTTGCTTGCGGGGCCGCTGGCCGCGCTCGGCAAGCAAGATGGTGAGCGTGGCTTTGCGCGCCTCAGCCGCGCCGCCCGGTGCAAACGGGTCAGTGCCCGCCGAGCCGCCGCCGATGGTGGTGTAGACCGATTTGACATGCTCTACTTTGCTGATCAACACACGTGCCGCTTCGGCCGCCAGCTTGGTTTCAGCCAGCTTGGTGCCCGGCGGAAGTTCAATATTGACCTGGGTTTGCGAGTTGTCGTCGGGTGGAATAAATCCTTTAGGCAGTTGCGGTATCAACATGATCGACCCCGCAAAAAACGCCAACGCCACCACCACCGTCATCCAGCGGTGCCGCAAACACCAGCGACTGGCGCGCATATACCAGCGCAACAGTAAGCCATCTTTTTCTACGTAGCCACTGGCAATCGGCTTCAAAATATACGCCGCCATCATGGGCGTGAGCATGCGCGCTACCACCAGAGAGGCAAATACGGCCAGTGCTGCAGTCCAGCCAAATTGTTTGAAAAATTTGCCCACAATGCCGCTCATAAATGCGGTGGGCAAAAACACGGCAATCAGAGTAAAGGTAATGGCGATCACTGCGACACCAATCTCATCCGCCGCCTCCATCGCCGCTTGGTAGGGTGACTTGCCCATGCGCAGGTGGCGCACGATGTTCTCCACCTCCACAATGGCATCGTCCACCAGCACACCAATCACCAAGGACAGCGCCAGCAAAGTTACTACGTTGATGGAAAAGCCCAAATAGTTCATGCCAATGAAGGCCGGTATCACCGACAAAGGCAGCGCGACAGCCGAGACAAAGGTAGCGCGCAGATCGCGCAAAAACAGCGCCACTACCAGCACCGCCAGCAGCGCGCCTTCAATCAGCAGCGTGAGCGAGGCTTTGTATTCCTCCTCCACCGGCGTCACAAAGTCAAAAGCCTCGGTCAGCTGCATGTCGGGGTGGGCCAGCTTGATCTCGGCCAGCACCGCGCGCACGCCACGGCCTGCGTCCACCTCGCTGGCACCCTTGCTGCGCGATACCTCAAAGCCTACCACCGGCACACCGTTGAGCAAGGCGCTGGAGCGCTGCTCGGCAATGGTGTCTAGCACCTGGGCAATTTGGTCCAAGCGCACTCTGCGCCCACCCTCCAAAGCCAGCTCAATCGCCGCAATCTCGGCCGCTGATTTGACGGTGGCCAGGGTGCGCACGGGTTGCTCGCTGGTGCCCAGGTTGGTGCGGCCCCCAGCAGTTTCCATTTGCACTTGGCGCAACTGGCGCGATACTGCCGCAGCGCTCACGCCCAGCGCTTGCATCTTGCCACTGTCTAGCGCAATGCGCACCTCACGGTTCACGCCGCCCACGCGCGCCACCGAGCCTACGCCCTTGACCGCCAGCAGGCGGCGCGTGAGAGTGTCGTCAACAAACCAACTCAAAGCCTCGTCGTCCATCGACGGTATGCGCACGGTGTAGGCCAGCACTGCGCCGCCAGAGATGTTGACCTTGCTGACTATCGGGTCGCGCAGGTCGGCGGGCAGGTCGGCACGCACCTGCTGCACCGCAGATCGGGTTTCGTCCAGCGCCTCCTGGGTGAGCTTTTCAATGCGAAACTCGGCAGTGATGGTTACCACACCGTCTTGCACTTTGGTGTAGATGTTTTTCAGGCCTTCCAGCGAGGCAATCGAGTTTTCAATTTTGCGGGCCACCTCGGTCTCAAGCTGCGCAGGTGAGCCGCCAGGCAGGCTGGCGGTGATGATGATGTTGGGGACATCCAGATCAGGAAAGTTTTGCACCTTCATGTTTTGGTAGCCCAAAATACCGGCAAAGCACAGCATCACAAAAAACATGATGGCGGCAATCGGGTTGCGGATGCACCAAGCGGATACGTTCATATCAATTTCTCCAGCAAAAAAGCTACTTATTTGATAGCTGGTTGCGCATTATTTGGTTGGACTGCGGCCGGTTTAGTTGCTGTGCTATCCGTTCGCACCGAGCTTGTCGAAGTGGTCTGCGCAGCTTGGGCAGGCACTACCACCACCCGCACGGTGTCGCCATCGGCCAAGAACGCCGCGCCGCTGGCCACAAAACGCTCACCGGTTTTCGCACCCTGCGTGATCTCTACCGCGTCGGCAATGCGGCGGCCGGTTTGCAGCTTGATCTGGCTGACTTTGTTGTTCGCCTCAATCCGCATCGCGTAGGCAAAGCCGTCGCGCAGCACCAGCGCCTGCTGCGGCAGCGTGAGCGCCTGCACCGAGCCCAGTGCAAACTCGCCTTTGGCAAACATACCGGCTTTGACACCAGGGTTTTGCGGCAGGTCTACATACACCAAAGCGTTGCGCGTCACTGGGTCCACCGTGGGCGCGACGATGCGCACCTTGCCTTGCACCTGCGTGCCGCTGGCGGCAGTGACCAGCACCACGGTGCCAGGCTTGATGCGCGCCACCTCGGTGCTGGTCACCTCGGCGCGCCACTCCAGGCGGCCTTGGCGGATCATGCGAAACAGCTCGGTGCCTGCGCCGGCTACCGCGCCCACGGTAGCGCTGCGGGCCGATATCACGCCGTTGTCGGGTGCGGTGAGTTGGCCGTTTTGCAGGCGCACTTGGGCGGCGGACAGCATGGCCCGCGCGGCTTCTACGCGGGCTTTGGCAGTGGTCTCTGCGGTGGTGTATTGGTTGATCTGCTGGGCGCTCATGGCGCCAGTGTCTTGCAGGGTGCGGGCGCGTGCGGCGTTGGCAGCGGCCTCTGCCGCTGTAGCCTGCGCCTCGGCCAGCGAGGCTTGCATTTGCAGCACATCGGCGCGGCCAGACTCGGCGCTGAAGGTGGCCAGCACCTGGCCTTTTTTCACCATATCGCCCACGTTCACCCGCACGTCCGTCAGTTTCAGGCCGTTCACCTCGGCACCAATGCTGGCCTCTTGCCAAGCGGCCACGTTGCCGTTGGCAGCCAGTTGCACGCCCATCGCGCCATTGCTGGGGCTGACGGCGCTGACCGTTAGGGCCGCTTTGGGGGCGCTCGCAGCGCCGTTGGGTTTGGCTGCTTTTTTATCGTCTTGCGCCCATGTTTTTGAGGAAAATAAACCAATAGTCAGCATAGATATTGCGCAAGCCGCTATTGCATATATAGCGTTTCGTGGAAGGTGATATAGGTGATTCATAAAAAAATCTGTTGCGTTCGAGGTTCAGAGAATGCGTGGTGTGGTCAGGTTTCAGGTTTTAGGTTTTAGGTTTTAGGTTTCAGAAGTCTGATTTGAGGATTCGGATACAGTGCGTGGCTTTGATGGTGGGGTCATGGGCTTAGGATGCAGGCTAGGTGTGGTTTATCGCGCTGTGGGTACAGCAGCCACTGCTGTGCTGGACGCTGCCCAGCCACCGCCTGCTGCGCGGTACAAGCTAATCCACGCCGCAATGCGGTCACGCTCCAGGCCCAACAAGCTTTGCTGTGCAACCACCGAGGTGCGGCGGGCATCTTCCAGCTCGACCAAGCTGCCCAGGCCCGCTTTGTAGCGTGCTTGGGCCGCGTCTAGCGCGGCTTTGTAGCCTGCAGCCGCTAGCTGCGCATCGGCGTTGCGCTGCGCCCCGCTGTCCAGGTTCACCAAGGCTTCTTCTACCTCGCGCACGGCGTTGCGTGCTTTGGCGCGCAGGGCTATGACCGCATCGTCATAGGCAGCCACGGCGGCTTGCGTATTGGCAGCGGCGCGGCCGCCGTCTAGCAGGGGCACAGTCAGGGCAATCGGCCCGAGCGACCAGGTGAGGCCGTCATTGGTAACGCCTGCTTGGCGCACAGCGGCACCACCGATGTTGCCGCTGAGCGAGAGCATGGGATAGCGTTTGGCATCGAAGGCGCGTGCATCCAGGCTGGCAGCGACTACGGCGCGCTGCGCAGCGACAATGTCGGGGCGTTGCAGCAAGACATTGGCCGGTACGTTTGCTATGCTGAAAAGAGCTGCTTGCGCATTGATCTTGCTGGCTATAACCTGATTAGTGTTCAATTTGGCGCGCAGCGCAGGTTCGTCAATGCCGCTCAGCGCTACCAGGCTTTTCACCAGTACGCTGCACTGCGCCAGCGCCGCACGCGCGGTGTTGGCACCGTCGGCTGCGCTGGCGCGGGCCAGAGCTGCATTGGCCGGTGCGTTAAAGCCCGCCTTGGCGGTGAGCTCGGCCAGGCGTGCGGTCTCGGCACGCGAGGCGGCGTCGTTTTGTGCCAGCACCGCGCTGCTCTCGCAGTAGCGCAGGCTGTAGTAGGTGGCAGCGGTCTCGGCAGCCACGGCCACTCGCGCTTCGTGCCAGCCCAGCTCTGCACCGCCCAGCCGCGCCTGCGCGGCGCTGCTGGCGGCACGGTTGCCGCCAAATACATCGATTTCCCAGCTGGCTTGCACCCCCGCACTGAGAGCCGTAGCTTGCGGCGCGCCGGGCGTTTGCACACTGCGGCTGGCCTGCGCGCTGGCGTTCACACCGGGCAGCAGCGCAGCCTGTGCACCCGTGAGGGCGGCGCGCGCCTGCGCTATGCGGCTCCTGGCGCCGCTCAGCGTAGCGCTTTCTTTTTGCGCGGTATCCATCAGCTCTACCAGCGCAGCGTCGCCCCACTGCGCCCACCAGTTGGCCATGGTGGCCGTGCTTGCGCCGTGGGGCAGGGCGGCCTGCCATGCTGCGGGGGCGGTGACTTGGCTGTCGGCTTGGGTGGTTTGCGCGCTGGGCAGCTTGATGGTGGCGGTGCTGGCGCAGCCTGCCAGGGTGATGGCGATGGCAGTGCCGCTTAGCCATGCGGCAAAACGGTGTGCCAGCCTGGGTGATTGGACGTTTTGGGGCGGTATCGCTCTGGCGCCCAGACGCTCCGATGGCATTGGCTGCAAATGATGTACCAAAGCGGGTGTAGAAGGAGGTGCAAAAGAAGGCATCAAAGAGTGCAATTGAAAATGGGATAAATAGAACATGACCGTGCATCTCAGAGGGTGTCAGCAGCCAGGCGACGCGCGCCTTCTGCATCAATCATGGCGCGCGCATACATCACCAGGCGCTGGCGCATGGTGTCCAGCGCCTTGGCACCGGTAATCAGGCGCGGGTGCAGTTGCAAGTTCATATCGCGGCCCACATACATGTGCACGCCCAGCGCCACGATAGAGATCGCCAGCCGCTTGATATCGTCGTCGCCTTTTTTGACTGCGTAGTGACGGCACAACAGCTTCACCAACGCCTCGTGGTAGGGCTTGATGCCGCAGTTGATTTCCTCCTCCCACAGCCCCGTGGGCTCTACCATCTCGCGCATATGCAGGCGTATGCACTGCTGCACCAGCACGTTTTGTTTCAATGGCTCGATAAAGCCGCCGTACAGTCCCTGCAAGGCATCTTCCAGTGACAGATCTGCGCCTGCAAACAGTGCAATATCGTCTTTCGGTGTTCCCATGGGCTCGGTGTAGGCGGCGCGGTACAGACCCGCCTTGTCGCCAAAGTAGTAGCTGATCGCGGCAATATTCACGCCCGCCAGGGTGGCAATGCTACGGGTGGAGGTTTTGGCAAAACCGTGCTCGGCAAAGCATCGCACAGCAGAGTGCAGCAGCCGCTTGCGTGATTCTTCGCCATCTATTCTGGGTGTTCGCATGGGCGGGATTATGGCAAGTTAAATCAATCGTTTGATTTAACACCGCGTAAAGCCATGTAAATGCGTGGGCTATTCGTCATTGCCGGGTGCCTAAATGAATGATGCACTGGTCTGTCCACGCTGTGGCACTTGGCGTGGACTGCTCCGCGAGATCGTCATCATTGGCAAACACGGCAAGACTAGCCAGCCTGGCTATCGCTACTTCAACGCCGACCAAGCCGCATAGTCTTTGGGGTAGACCTCTTTGTACCGGCCCAGGTGGAACATAGCCACATCGTCCATACGCAGCACGGTGGCTGATTCAATCAGCGCCTCGATCACCCGAGGCTCGGGAGAAAAATGAATCAAATCAGCCGCCAAAGAGAGCACACGCGGTGCGCTGGCACGCGTGACCGGCGTGGTCACCAGCTCGGCAAAGCGGGCTTGGCGCTGGAACAGCACACTGCGCTGCGCATGGCCCAGCGCGTCGCCGCTGTAGAGGCGGCTGCGCGACTCTACGTCCAGGTAAATTTGGCTTACGCGGTGGTAGTCGTAGGCAGCGTAGCCTGCAAATGCCAGCAAGCAAAGCGCTACGCATTTTATAGCTTTTCCCGCAATATTCCATGGGGCCTGGGGCCTGTTTGACATCGCCTCCGCAGACGTTGAATTCCCAGGTGTTGAATTTGATGGCGCTGAGTTCACAGGCTGCAGCAGCCCGATGCACAACCCCAGCGTCATTAAAAACGGCCCGTACCACAACGGGTATTCCACCATGCTGTGCACCCCAATCAGCATCAACACCCCCCAAGCCAGTTGCCGCGTAGGGTCCGTCTCACGCCACGGTGCAGACCGCACTATCCACCACAGCACCGCGCCGCAAAACAGCAACGCAAACGGCACCCCCAGCTCCACCGCCAAGTGCAGCGGCAGGTTATGCGCATTGTCCAGCAACTCCCCAAAGCGCTGGGTAAAGGGAGTGCTGTAGTGTGCATACGCCAGCTCTCGCCAGCCCCAGCCAAGCCAAGGCTTTTGCGCAATCAGCTCCAGTACATTGCTGTACAGCCACAGTCGGCTGCTGCTGCCCGCATTCTCCTGCGCCCGGCCCCACAGGCCGATGGAGGAATTGCCAACCAGGCTGGCGAACCACGGCATCAACGCCACCACCACGGTGTAAATGGCCAGTGCGCCCAGGCCGATTTGCACCACCCTGCGGTGCAAGCTGGCCCGCCAGCACAGCACAGCCGCCGCTATCAGCACCCATTGCAAAGCGCCCGTGCGCGAGCTGCTTATGCCGTTGCCTATGGCCAGCGCTATGACTGCGAGCCACGGCCAGACTGCATGCCAGCGCTGTGCTGTGGCGCTACGCGCCGCCTCAGGTGTATGGCTTGGGGCAGATGTTTGGTTTTGCGCAGAAGTTTGGTTTTGATCTGCGTCTACTGATGTCTTCACAGCATCTGCGTGCAAAACAGTTTGCAGCACATGCAACAAAGCCAGTAGACCCATACCGCACAGCGTAGCAAACTGGTTGCGTTGCCGCAAATTAGCAAACGCCGCACCGTCACTGGAGTGGCTGATCCACGGCGCAAACCAGTGCTCAATGCACAGGTACTGGCACAGCGCCAGCAGCACGCTGGTCAGCGCTACAGCTAACCATGTTGCAGCCAACATATCGACGAGTGGTAAACGTGGTGCCAATAATTGGTGCCTATTGCGCCTACCGTGCGTCAGCGAAAATCCGGCGTCAAGCGCGTTCGTTCGCAACAGCGCTGTACCCGCGAGCGCCATCGAAAGTAAGCATACCCACGCTACCAAAGTGGCAATCGTCTCGATGCCCAGACTGGTTAAGCAAGCATGCGTGGCAAAAAAAGACCCAACAGCAACAAATGGCATCCCCTGCCTGCGAAACCATTGACTGCGGTTTTCACTTGCGTGCAGAGTCCATGCAGTACCCCCCACGCAGGCCAACGACACCAACCAAGGCAGCATCGCCGCCGAGGGGCCAGGGGCAAATGGATTTAACCATGGGAACGCTATGAGGGTAAAACAAACAAAAAAGCGCAGCGCAGGCATACCAAGAGTCTACACAGGTAAGGGCACTTTGCCTTGCCAAAGCGTTGGTCGTTCTAACAATAGGCGGTTGCTGTAGAGAATTTCTGACAGACCCCCATCAGCGCTTGGCCCATGGCAAATCTGCAATCTGTGGATACTTTTTTTGTAACGTCAGCCAAGCGTCATAAGTGGGTTTTGGATTGCGTGGCTTGTTAGCGGCGTTGAGTTTGTACATCCACAATACGGCCTCTTCGCGCTCACCATTCAAAGCCATTGCGCCGATGTAGTTGAAGTAGGCCGGCTGAGAGACTTCCGCTCGGACCGCCCTGCGCATCCAATTGAGCTGATCTGCGCCAAGGCCCGGCACTGGCTCCATGCGTTGCAGTTGCATAACGAACTCTAACTGGTTCAGCAAAACAAGATTCGGCATTGGTTTGCCTAAAGGTTTACCAATATTTTCCCGCTCAAAAAGCCATTCCGCGTAATGCTTTTCTACCAGCGAATAATCGTGCGTCATCACGGCCCACAGGCCTAACCCACCTATGACGAAAACACCTGTCACCCACCGTGACAACTGCCAGACCTGCATCGGCGCTATCTCATGGTTTAAAGTACCAATTGCGATGAAAGCGGGGATGAGGAAAATGAGGGATTGGTGGGGCAACTCGACCATCGAGTGCAGGCCCAGGGCACCTACCATCGCCAGCAACGCCACCTGATCAGCACTGGCTATTTTTACCAATGTGCGCCCTAGCCACACAGCGCAGGCTGCCAGAAGCAATAGGCCAAGAGGCACTCCAAACCATAGCAGCATGTCAAGTGCAAAGTTATGCGAGTGCAAAAAGTACCCAGCCTGGCTCACCTGGGTTTGCGCATGTTCTAAATATGCGTTGCCCAAGTGGCTTACCCCGTAGCCGAACCAGGGGTGCGTAGCGATAGCGTCGATAAATATTCTGTACGCCACCAATCGGACGTTGTCCTGAACAAGCGCTGCGTAGTCGCCGCGTCCAGCGTATTCAAGGCCCAGCCAAGCTGACAGGCTGGGCAAGGAAAAAAATAGGATGAAAATATAGGCAGTGACTGCGAAACAACCATACATCGCTTTAAAGCTGGGCCATAGCCGCCGCCAGTAAAAGGCCGCCGCGCACAAAGCCAACAGCTCTACCAAGCCGATGCGCGATTGCGTAATTGCCATACCCAAACCAAGGTAGGCCAAATAGAGCGCGAGAAGCGGCAGAGGAACCGCGCGGCGCAAATACCCCCAAAACCCTGCAATGATCCCCCACACCATAAAGGTTGCAAAAAGATTGGGTTGCAGCAAGTTACCTGATGGTCTGACATCCGTGCTGATGGGGAGGACAAAAAAGCCGATGAAACTGAGCAAGTTTTCGTCATACAGCGCAAACCATTGCGCCAGCTGAAACGTGACGTTGATGACGCTGGCTATGGCTATACCTGCAAACATGCAATTGACGACTAAATTACCGTGAGATTGCTTGGCTTGCTGCGCCAACACGATGGCGATGCCGCAGGCTAGTATGTAGACGCTTGAAACGATGGCTTGCCCTGAGGTGGCGATCAGCCCGCTCTGCCACTGAAACAGCGGTATGGCCGCGCAACCTACTACCAGCGCGGTCGACATGCTCCAGGCGTGGATTGTTTTGGATTTCCACAGCACCCACAAGCCCAGGCACAGCAGGCACAGCATGATCCAGGCATCTTGGTGAAAACCCCGCCAGGGACGGTGGTGGTTGGGCAATATCCAAGAGATGGCCAAAGCGATGGCAACCAGCGGCGGCCACAGCATGGTGGAGGGTTTTCCGTACATAGCGTGTAGAGCTATCCTATTTTTAAGGTGAAGAAATCAGTAGTTTGGGCAATTGCCACAACGCCACAACACTTTACAAAGCACAAAAAAATGACCGCCGCAGCGGTCATTTCCAAAGATTGCAGCGCTATTAAGATTGCTTGCAAGAACCGGGCAAGTACTTGGTTGCAAGCGGGTTAGATGCCGCTGGGCCGCATTTCCACTCGTAAATGGTTTTGCCACCGCCGGAGCTTCCGACCGCCGCCGCGACAGAGCCGCCGCTCGAAATATAAGGTACCAACTGGATAGCGTTTGTAGATGCCGTTGTGTCGCCTTTCAAGTTGTCCTCATTGCCTATTACTGTCACCACGCCGTTGGCGCTGGCCGAGCCGGATCTGACCATCTTAGTCGCACCAATCGTGCACGACGCAGCCAAAGCTGAACCAGCATCAGCCACTGGGGAGTTTTGAAAGGTGTCTGTGACCGCGATACGGCAAGTAGATGCCGCCAAAATCACTTCAGATACGCGTGCACGCACGGTGTAGTCTTGGTAAGCTGGCAGTGCCACCGCAGCCAAAATACCGATAATCGCCACAACGATCATCAATTCGATCAGGGTAAAACCCTTTTGTAAATTACGCTTCATAAAAAATCTCCAATAAAGTTAAGAAAGCCAATGTATAGAGCAATCGGCGTGCCAGTAGGCATTCACCCGCAAAACAAACGTTTGGTGCGACAAACTGCACATACCAAAACGACAATGCAGCCAAGGATGTAATTTTTTTTCAAATCTGACAAAATTGTTAGTTCGGTCGCAGTTTTTGCTTTCAAAACTACAGCGCTCACCTGGTGACACTGCTACCGAGGAAGAGATTGCACCGCAAAATCTCGTATTTGAAAGATATTGCGATGCCAGTGGACACGCACCTATCGGCCGTATCCGCGCATCTCTTCAGATTTTTCATCACAATCAAGCTCCTTCTCTCCTTGCTGGCTGGCTGGCCTGTCTGGGCTGCTTTGCAGTGCGCGCCAGCGGATAACGCATTCGATCTGAGGAGCTCACCTGAGGGTACGCGCTGCACTGAAGGCGTACAAATGTTGCCGTTGCGGGTCACCTAGCCCATGCGGCGCTTGTGCTTATCGGGTAGTTTGGGAACACCTCTACTCAATAAAGTTTAGCGCGGCGCGTAAGCAGGTCATTGGAGTACATAGGATAGCGGACACCTCAAAATCAAGCGAAATCACCGTTTGGGAAGCCCCAGGAATTTGGGAATCTGCTGGAAAACGAAATTTTACCGATATTAAGAAGCCTTACAGGAACCCGGCAGGTATTTTGTTGCCATGGGGGCCGCGACACCTGGACCACATCTCCACTCATATATTGTTCTACCGCCATCGGTAGAGCCCACTACCGCCCGTTGGGTGGTTGCCGAAGTTGTTACGTAAGGTACCAATTGGATTGAGTTCGCCGTGGCACTGGTATCGCCCTTCAGGTTGGCTTCCTCGCCGATGGCTGTAACCACACCGTCAGCACTGGCACTGCCCGATTTCACCATCTTTGTCGCACCGATGGTGCAGGAAGCAGCCAATGCCGAAGAGACATCTGCATCAGGAAAGTTCTGGATGGTATCCGTGACCGCAATACGACATGTAGACGCGGCCAAAATCACCTCTGATACACGTGCACGTACCGTGTAATCTTGGTAGGCGGGCAAAGCGACCGCAGCCAAAATGCCGATAATCGCCACGACGATCATCAATTCGATCAGCGTGAAACCCTTCTGTAAATTACGCTTCATAGGATTCTCCATGAAATAAATCACATTGGTGTGTAGGCGGCAAACCTTTTGTCGTCTTCAAGACTGTAACAGCAAGTGGTGTACCAAACACCTAAAATACTGCGAAGATGTCTGATTTTTGACACATAATTTTTCTTACTACTGCTGGAAACTAGTAACAAAAAGTACTAGTCACCTTAAGTGCCACTTTAGTTTGACATTATTGTCGCCGGGTTCGACGCTGATCGGTAAGTTTGTGCGCCCTTGTGGTGCGGGCGCTCACGGAGGGGTCTGACAACAGCGTCGTCGGGTTCAGCCCGAAGGTGCCGGGCTTATTCGAAGCGCATGGGTGGCAAGTGCAGATTCATTTTCCGGTCTGGGCTGGCGGGTCGCCTGAAAACACTGTTACTCACTAAATAGTAGCATTCCGTCTAAGCAGGACAGGGGGGTACATGGGTAAAGATGAAAAATAGGGCAACTTGTACGTTTGATATCCGCATTTTTCCGAAAACCTGCCCGCCGGGCATCTCGCAGCGCATTTTTGACCCGGGTGGTACTGCATATTCCATAGTGTGTTCCGCTTTATTTTAGAGGGCTGCAGGCATATCGTGGTCTAAAAATGGCAGCACTCCCAGCAGAAAATTCAGGGTTTTTGGCCGATGCTCGAGCCGCCAGAGGCTTCGCAACGCTCTCAACCGTACCGCGCGACACAATATGAGCGTTTCCCTGTGTACCCCACTGGCCTGCTTAGACGGAGTGCTATTATTTAATGAGTAAGTGGTTTTCCAAGCAGCCCACTCGCAGGCGCGCGCTGCGAGGGCAGTGCGGGTGACGCTGGGCGTGGCGAGGGTCTCTTGCGCCGCAGACTGCCCTGGCGCTTTTGGCTCGCACGCAGCACCGTGCTGGCCAGGTCAGGTCGGCGGCGCTACTTCTGCATAGCGGCATCAAGGAGGAGTTGCTGGCAATCGGCCAGCACGGGGGAAAGCCGCGTAGCTGAAGTAGCGCCGTCGGCCTGGTCCAGTACACAAGCCAAGCCTTCCAGATCCAGATCGCTACCCACTAAAAATCACATAGGGCCCAAATATCTTAAAGTGCTACAGAGCAATATGAACCTAAAAAGGATGCCCAAAACGGCAAATTCACTGTCTTCAGGCGGTGTCAGGCCTTCACAGGTTTCGAGGCACGCCAAAACGGATGCTTTGATTGATTTTAGAAGTGTAAATCAGCCTGTAGCCGGCTAGAAATTTGCGGAAGAAGCTACGCAATACGTACCGGGTATTTTCTGTTGAGAAGCAATTTTAGTGGCTCTTGCGGCTCAATAACCCGCTGAACGCTTCGAACGGTGCTGAGAGATGGCATTATGGGTATTCTCCTTCTTACCCCTCTGTTCCACTTAGATAGCTTGCTACGTTTAATGGAGTAAC
>JAYVGI010000201.1:0-5637 GCA_043772355.1 Polaromonas sp. | reverse complement strand
CGCTTCGCAGCGACGCAGTTACCTTCGACTACAGGGCCTTGGCTTACCCTGACACGGACTTTCACCGTGCTAACGTAGCGCCTTCACGGGCGCACAGGTAGCGGCCCTAGGCCGAAACGGAGGACAGCCGCGGAGCTGAGTAGACCGTCGGCCAGCTCCCGTACACAACTCACCGAGTCCCCCTGAGTAGGTCGCCGACCAGCTTCCGTACAAAACTTACCGAGTCCCGCTGAGTACGCCGCCGGCCAGCTCCCGTACACAACTTACCGAGTCCCCCTGAGTACACCGTCGACCTGCTCCGGTACAGAATTCGACGCACGTCTCGCCGACTGAACCGGAGTTCGCAGGACTCAAATCTTCACCACTACCCTGCCCCGCACGGTCCCCGCCATGAGCTGATGCGCTTTGTCGATCACGCCCTCTAGAGGCACTTCGTCGATCATGCTCTCCAGCAGCGCGGGGTCCAGGTCACTTGCCAGGCGGCTCCAGGCGGCTTGGCGGCGTGCCAACGGGGCCATGACCGAGTCCACGCCCAGAAGCGCTACGCCGCGCAAGATGAAGGGCATCACGCTGCTGGGCAAGTCCAGGCCTTGGGCCAAGCCGCAGGCGGCTACTGCGCCGCCGTAGCGGGTTTGCGCCAAGGCGTTGGCCAGGGTGTACGAGCCCACGGCATCTACCACGCCTGCCCAGCGCTCTTTTTGCAGGGGTTTGCCGGGGGCGGACAGCTCGGCGCGGTCGATGATGCTGGCTGCGCCCAACTGCTTGAGGTAGGCCTCTTGGCTGGCTTTGCCGGTGGCGGCTACTACCGTGTAGCCCAGCTTGGCCAGCAGGGCCACGGCCACGCTGCCTACGCCGCCTGTGGCCCCAGTTACCAGCACCTCGCCGCTTCCGGGCAACACGCCGCGCTCCTCCAGCGCCATCACGCACAGCATGGCGGTGTAGCCTGCGGTGCCTATGGCCATGGCCTGGCGGTGGGTGAAGGCCAGTTTGCCCGCCTGCATGGGCGGCTTGACCAGCCAGTCGCCTTTGAGCCGCGCCTCCTCTGCCAAACACCCCCAATGGGTCTCGCCTACGCCCCAGCCGTTGTGTATAAACGCGTCGCCCGCCTTCCAAGCCGGGTGACTCGACGCTATGACTTCGCCCGCGCCGTCAATGCCCGCCACCATCGGCCAGGTGCGTACCACCGGGCTTTTGTTGGTGATGGCCAGCGCGTCTTTGTAGTTGAGCGTGGAGTACGCCACGCGCACATGCACATCGGCGGCAGGCAGCTGCGCTGCGTCTACCTGCGCAATCTGGGCGGTAAAGTCTGGGGATTTGGTGAGAAAAATGGCTTTCATAGGGGCTTTCGGTGAATGGGAACTCAGGGTTCAGGGTTTAGGGTTCAGGGTTCAGGGTTTAGGGTTTAGGGTTCAGGGTTTAGGGTTTAGGGTTTAGGGTTTAGGGTTTAGGGTTTAGGGTTCAGAGATTAAGTTTTTTAAAATAGACCGGTCGTCTAAAAATTTAGGCTCGCTTGTATGTCATTGGTTTCTAATGGTTTATTTGAATTTTCTGAGGCATCTGATTTGTCGGGTACAGTGGATTTCCTTTTCATCAATGGCCGCTCTCTGGAACTACTCGCTTCATCCGGGCTGGCTAAAACCTCGACTGACGGATCCAGTGGCGGATCGATGAAGGGCTCGATGGACGGCTTAAGCAATGCACTGTCTGCGGGCTTGGATACTTGGCCCCTGCTGGGCAGGCCGGTTAACCAAAACGCAAACTGGCTCATAAACCGGTACACCGCAGCCCGCAGCATTTCCGGGTTTTGCTCCAGCAGGCTGCGCAACACCGCGCCCTCCCAGAGCGCCCAAAACTCTTGGGCCAGCTTTTTGCACTCCAGCAGAGTATCCGGCGCATTCTGCGGGGCATTCTGCATTTGCAATAGACCAGTCGTCTTAGAATTTTTAGAACTCTTAGCGCTATTTTTTTGGTAGCCACTCGCGCAATTAAACAGGGCGTTGGCAAGCGTTTTATCCCAGCACTGCAGGCTCTCAAGTAGCTTGCCCCGAAAACCCTCATGCAGCCCCGCCACCTCTTGGCCCAGCGCGCCCACCAAGCAGCCGCGGCGGTAGCCATAGCGCTCAATACCGGCAATAGAGTCGGCCAAAAAACCATCCATGGCCGCCTGAAGCTGTCCCAGTCCATCGGTCGGCTGGTCTACAAACCATTTGTCCAGGCGCTGCATAAAAAAGACCTGGTAGCTCTCTAGCAGCGCATAGCCAAAGGCTTCTTTGCTCGCAAAATAGTGGTAAAACGATCCCTTGGGCACATCGCATTCGCGCAGCACCACGTCGATACTGGTAGCGCTCCAGCCGCTCTCCAACACCTTGTGCAAACCTACCGCCACCAGTCGCTCACGGGTGGACTGTTGGCCTTGCTTGCGGGCACCGTGGGTGCGGGTCAGTGGTTGAATATCTTGAAGCATGTATTGATAATAGACCAGTCGCCTATAAATTTCAAGGGCCGATTGGATGTACGTGAAATTTCATCGGTGGCTAACGATGGATGCAGTGGGCAGATCCTGCTTGGGAGCGTCACCCGCACAGACCCTCGCAGCGCACGCCTGCGGGTGGGCCGCTTGGAAATACAATTACTCATTAAATAGTAGCACTCCGTCTAAGCAGATCAGTGGGGTACACAGGGTAGAGGGTAAAAATGAGAGGCTATGAAGGTTTTCAGGCGACACAGCCGCTGTATACAGAAAATCTGCTCCACAGACCGTCCACTGACCATTTTCTGCAAAACAGGTACTCCCTATTCCATAGCGGTTTCCGCATATTTCTTGCTGGCTATAGCGCGATAAGATCTAAAAACAGTGTTCAACCAGGTCAATTTTCAGTGTCCAGCCGCTGTGCAGGCTCTCAGGGCTTCCTGAGCGCTCCAAAACGGTATTTTTGAGCTTTTTTTGGTGTCTATCAGCTGTTAGCCAAGAAGAAATATGCGGGAGAAGCTATGTAATGCATAGCGGGCCATTGGGTGCTTTTACAAAAATTTCTACGGATTTTTTTCAAAAAATACCCTAATGCCCATCTAAATCAATAACTTAGAAAGCATTCTTCGCTTGACTTATGAAGACGAAACCGCTAAACTGTACTTCATGTTTTTTTTGCGCACCCACCACAAGCTGACCAGCTTGGCTTTCGCTGCCTTGGCATTGGCGCATCCAGGTGCGCAAGCCCAAAGCGGGCCCAGCGACGATCTTGCGGCATTTTTGGCCGACAGGGGGATTGTCGCCAAACTGGGAGAGCAAGTCAGCCAGGCTGGCCGCGTCATCACCGACCGCGCGGCGGATTTGGTGGTCAATGCGATGGGTTTTTTGGGGGTGCCCTACCGGCTGGGCGGCAACAGCTTTGAGCAAGGCTTTGACTGCAGCGGCTTTGTCAAAGCCATGTACGAGCAAACCATTGGCTTGGTGCTGCCGCGCCGCTCTGTAGAACAAGCGGCGGCCACCCAGCCCATCGACAAAAGCGAGCTGCAGCCTGGGGATTTGGTGTTTTTCAATACCCTCAAGTCTGCTTTTAGCCACGTCGGTATCTATGTGGGTAACAACAAGTTTATCCATTCCCCGCGCTCAGGCAGCGTGGTGCGGGTAGAAGACATGGGGGTGAACTACTGGAGCAGCCGTTTTGATGGCGCGCGCCGTGTAGAACCAAAACCCTAGGCCTCCCTGCCTCCCTGCCTCCCTGCCTCCCTGTCTCCCTGCCCCCCTGCCCCCTGGCCTGCTAGACCCTAAACCGCAGCTTGGCGCTTTGCGCAAACACGTTGGTAAAGCATTTCGCCGGGTCAATATTTAGCGTGCGCAGTACCGGATCGGCGCTCTGCATGGCGTTGAGCGTGTGGTGCACACCCCCTTCGGGAATCAGCCCATCCAGGGCTACGGCATCGCGCATGCGCTCAAAGGCTGCCAAGTAAAGCGCCCGATCACCATCAAAATAGCTCTCGGGTACGATTTTCATCAGGTCAGACACGCCCGCTGTTTGCAGCCATTTCAAGGCATGCACCATGGCGTTGGTCACAGCTTGGGCGGTGTTGGGGTGTTTTTGCAGCCACTCGGGCGGCGCGTACAGACAGGTGGAGGGCATGTCACCACCGCACACTTGCCGGGTGCCGCGCAGGGTGCGGGTATCGGCCACCACCCGCAGGTCACCGCGCAGCTCCAGCTGGGTGATCAAGGGGTCGGTGTAGCACAGCGCATCTATCTGGCCTGCACGCAGGGCGGCCAACGCGCCACCAGGGGTACCCACACTGACAAAACCCATCTCGCTCAAGCGCATACCGGCGCGCGACAGCGCCGCATGGGCGATGGTGTGGCTGGGCGTATTGGGGGCCATGATGCCAACCTTCTTGCCGCGTAAATCCATCAGGGACCTGAAGCCGCGCATGCTTTTGGTGGACACACCCAGCACGATTTGCGGTGCGCGCCCTTGCAACACAAACGCGCTAAAAGCCTGTCCCTTGGTTTGCAGTGCCAAGGTGTTTTCCAGCCAGCCGCTGACGATGTCTGCCCCGCCGCCCGGGCTGCTGGCCATCTGCTGGGCCCGCACCAGGCTGGGCGCATCTACCACCTCCAGGTCCAGGCCTTGGGCTTGAAAATACCCCATGTGCTCCGCTACGGTGAGTGGCAAATACACCAAGGCTGTTTTGCTGGCCACGGCAATGGCCACGCTGCGCTGCTCCAGTTTGCTAGCCGTTTCGCTGGCCACGCCAGCCGACGCGGCACCCAGGGGCATGCGCGCCGCCGCTGCCTCAGCCAGGGCCCACGCTGCGTTGCCAGCACTGCCCATACCAGCGACTGCAAGGCAGGCAGCTCCACGCAACCAACTGCGCCGCGTGCCCGTGCCCACGCACGCACCCGCGCCACAACGCCCTGCCAACGCCAACTCCACCGCCGTCCCTGTGATCTGATTTATGACACCCATCGTGCAAGCTTACGCTGGCGCGAAAAAGTGCACATCGGGAGTCTTCCCAAGCGGGTTTTTACGTAAGCACAGACCAGAGGGTCGTATCGAATTGCAATAAATGTAACTTAACCAATCAGCATCAAGCCAGCGCGCCGCTGCCCGACAGGCTGCTAGCGGTAACCGATAAACAAGATGGTGATGTTGACCACCAGAGCGGCTACCCACACGCCCGTGCGGGCCTTGGCCATATCGCCCAGGTACATGATGATGTACAGCGCGCGCAGCAAGACCCACAGCAGGCACAAAATATCCACCCTGGCCTGAATGGAACTCAACTGGTGCGCCACCACCACCGCCACGAAAAAGAACGGCAGCGCCTCAAAGGTATTGGCCTGCGCTGCGTTGGCGCGGGCGCGCCAGTCGCTTTGGCGGGCTAGCCACGCCCGGGGGTTGTGGTTGTCGTAGCCGCCCTCACGCACGGGCATGCTGAAGGTGCCTGATTTGGCAATGCCAGCGCACACAATGGGCAGCATCGCCGCGACCAGCAAGCACCAGTAGGCTAAGGTAAAGTGGGCGTTGTTCATGGTCTTTCCTTATGTTTTAAGTGATAGCCCCCAACATCAATGCGGGAAAAGCTATTGAAATTATAGCTAACATCGGTCGGCGAGATGCCGCCAAAATCGGCTCTGCGCTGCTT
>JAYVGI010000200.1:0-5824 GCA_043772355.1 Polaromonas sp. | reverse complement strand
AAAAACCAGCCGCGACCCGGTGATGGAGATCAGCGACGACGATGCCCGGGCCGCGCTGGAGGCTCTGAAAGCCCGCAGCCTGGTGTTTGAGGGCAGTTCGAGCCGCGTGCCGCGCTATGAGCACAACTTTATGCGGGTGGCCGAGGTAAGCGAGCAGCAAGCCGTGCTGCTGGGCCTGCTGATGCTGCGCGGAGCGCAAACCCCGGCCGAGCTGCGCACCGGCGGCGAGCGCTGGTACAAGTTTGCCGATGCCGCCGCTGTAGACGCGATTTTGCAAGAGATGCAAACCCGGGGCGACGACAACGGCGCGCCCATGGTGCTCAAGCTGCCCCGCGCCCCCGGCGCACGCGAGCCGCGCTGGGTACACCTGCTGTGCGGCGAGGTAGACGTGCAGGCCCTCGTCAGCAACGCGCCCAGCGCTGCCGAAGCCGAGGGCTTGCTGGCGCGGGTGACGGCGCTGGAGAACGCCATGGCCTTGCTCAAAGCCGACAATACGCAAATGCGCGCGCACATCAAGACCATCAGCGAGCAACTGGGAATCAGCTTGGCCGAAAGCACGCTGGCCGCCTGAGCCAGCGCAGTGGTTGCAAAAAATGGCGGGGTTTTGTCCCACCTCCCTGCAATCAAAAAGCACGCCCGTGCTATAAAGTAGGCTGTTTGAACCTGGCATCATGGAGAACTGTATGGATTTAGCCTTCACACCGGAAGAAGAAAAGTTTCGCCACGATGTGCGCACCTGGGTCAAAGGCAACTTACCCAGCCACATTTCCCAAAAAGTGCATAACGCCCTGCGCCTCTCCCGCGACGACATGCAAGCCTGGGCCAAGATTTTGGGCAAAAAAGGCTGGCTCGGTCACGGCTGGCCAGTAGAGTTTGGCGGCCCGGGCTGGAACGCAGTGCAAAAGCATTTGTTTGAAGAAGAATGCGCGCTGGCTGGTGCTCCGCGCGTCATCCCCTTTGGCCCGGTGATGGTGGCCCCGGTCATCATGACCTTTGGCTCACCCGAGCAGCAAAAACGCCACCTGCCCGGCATCGCCAGCGGTGAAGTGTGGTGGAGCCAGGGCTATAGCGAGCCCGGCTCGGGCTCCGACCTGGCCTCGCTCAAATGCAAAGCCGAGCGCGTAGGTAATAACTACATTGTCAATGGCCAAAAAACCTGGACTACGCTGGGCCAGTTTGGCGAATGGATTTTTTGCCTGGTGCGCACCAGCAACGAAGGCAAACCACAAACCGGCATTTCCTTCCTGCTGATCGACATGAAGAGCAAAGGCGTCAGCGTGCGCCCCATCAAGCTGCTGGACGGCGAGTGCGAAGTCAATGAGGTGTGGTTTGACAATGTCGAAGTGCCGGTAGAGAACCTGGTGGGCCAGGAAAACCAGGGCTGGACCTACGCCAAGCATTTGCTCAGCCATGAACGCACCAATATCGCCGATGTAAACCGCGCGAAACGCGAGCTGGAGCGACTCAAGCGCATCGCCAAAACCGAAGGTGTGTACGACGACGTTCGCTTTAGAGACGAGATCGCCAAGCTCGAAGTCGACGTGGTGGCGCTGGAGATGATGGTGCTGCGCGTGCTGTCGGCAGAAAAATCGGGCAAACAAACTTTGGATGTCGCAGGCCTGTTGAAAATTCGCGGCAGCGAGATCCAGCAACGCTACACCGAGCTGATGATGCTGGCCGCTGGTCCGTATGCGCTACCGCTGATCCACGAGGCGATGGAAGCGGGCTGGCAAGGCGACTTTCCCGGTGCCGGGCTGCACTGCGCGCCGCTGGCATCGACGTACTTCAATATGCGCAAGACGACGATTTATGGCGGCAGCAACGAAGTGCAGCGCAATATCGTCTCGCAAGTTGTATTGGGCTGAAGGATTGAATTCGGACTTCCGGACGCAGAGTGCGCAAAGGTTACGCAAAGGACGCAAAAAAGAGAAGACAAAATGAAAGCCAAAATTGACGGAAAAGCTATAAAGTTGTTTTAGTAATTCTTAAAGTATTTTTTATTTTTGGTATTTTTTGTCTTCCTTTTGCGTCCTTTGCGTAACCTTTGCGTCCTCTGCGTCCGGAAGTTCTCCCCCTCTCCCTCCCTCAGAGATAGCAACACACACACAGATATAGAAAAGAGCAACACCATGGACTTTGATTTTTCTGATGACCAAGAGCAACTGCGTGATGCGGTGCGCAAGTATGTGGACAAAGGCTACCCCTTTGATCGTCGCCGCAGCATCGAAAAAGCCGGTGGTTTTGACCGTGCAGCCTACACAGAGCTGGCCGACTTGGGGCTGACGGGCCTGTGCATCAGCGAGCCCTACGACGGCATGGGCATGGGCCCGGTGGAATGCCTGGTGGTGCTGGGCGAGCTGGGCCGGGGCCTGGTGTTAGAGCCGCTCACGCAAGCCTTTATCAGTGGCCCCGTACTGGAGAACCACGCCCCAGAGGCACTCAAAGCCGAGTGGTTACCGAAAATCGCCAGCGGCAAAGCCATCGTCGTGCTAGCGTATCAAGAGCGCAAGGCGCGCTACCGCATTGAGGTGTGCGGTGCCAAAGCGGTGCAAGCAGGCACCGGCTACACGGTAACCGGCAACAAAAACCTGGTACCCATTGGCGACCAAGCTGATGCCTATCTGGTGCCCGCCATGCTGGGTGGCCAAATGGCTCTATTTTTAGTAGAGCGCAGTGCCGCAGGCGTGAGCAGCCGCAGCTACGGCTGCCAAGACGGCTCGCGCGCAGCCGACATCACATTGCAAGCCGCACCGGCCCAGCTCGTTACCACCAGCGGCCTGTTAGCGCTCGAACTGGCAGTAGACATTGGCATCACCTGCGCTTGCGCTGAGGCGGTGGGCGTGATGGACAAAACCATGGCTATCACGGTGGAATACATGAACGTGCGCAAACAGTTCAACCAGGTCATCAGCAGCTTTCAAGCGCTGCGCCACCGCGTGGCCGACATGAAAATGCAGCTAGAACTGGGACGCAGCATGGCCTTTTTTGCGGCTCTCAAAATGGGTGACCCGGCTCCCCAGCGCCGCCGCGCCATGGCCCAGGCCAAGTACCAGCTGGGCCAGAGCATGCGTTTTGTCGGCCAGCAGGCGGTGCAACTGCACGGCGGCATTGGCGTGACGGATGAGTACATCGTCAGCCATTACTTTAAAAAGCTTACCCAGCTAGAGATGACTTTTGGCGACAGCATGCAGCACCTGGGCGAAGTGAGTGCGCGCATGCAAGACACCGCTGGAGTGTTTGCATAAAGCCACATATCGCCACAATATCTGGCTTTAAATGCCAACTTTTCATTGCAAAAACAATACTGAACCCTAAAAGCTGATTAACGGGTAGAAATTAACTGTTTCGCGGCCCAAAAAATAAGAAAATATAGTTCATAGCTTGAATAAGGTGTGTTCGTATGTTTTCAAAGTGCTCAGGGTTTTTCAAACCACTTGTTTTTGTGGTGGCACTATGTGCGCACTTTCTGGTGCAAGCGCAGGTTTGCGCGTCGCCTGGCTTAGACGGCCCTGCCACCCTCACGGGTGTGCTCAACACCTATCATGCTGGCAGTGGCACGGCTGGCGTGGGCACTAATCTGGTGACGGTCGCATCCATTACGGGCCAACGAAGCAGCGCACGCAGCCTGGTCGCTGGCGATTTGGTGCTGATTATGCAAATGCAAGACTCTGCCACACCGGCCAATGCAGGCCTATATGAGTACGCCCAGATCCGCAGCATTGCGGGCAGCGTACTGACGCTCAACCGCAATTTGACCAACAACTACGTGCAAAGCGTGACCGCTGCGGCTAACGTGACCACCGCGTGGCGCACCTTTCAAGTCGTGCGGGTTCCGCAATACGCGTCGGCTAGCGTGGCCACTGGCACCACCGTCAGTTCAGACCGCTGGACTGTCAGCAATACCAATGGGCAAGGCACCGGCGGCGTTGTGGCCATCGACGTGGCGGGCAGCATGGCCGTGAACGGCACCATCACAGTAGACGGCGCGGGGTTTCGCGGTGGCGCAGGTTTCAACGGCGCAGTCGCCCGCGCTGGCGGTTTGTTCAGTGATCTGAACTACATTTTTAACACCGCCAGCATCAACGGTGCCATCAAGGGTGAGGGTACTGTAGGCACGCCTTACCAAGTGTTCACCGGGGTGGCTGCGCCGCTGGCCTACCCTGTGGCCACCTTCGGGCAAGGTTACCCGCTGGGCGCTGCTGGGCAGGGTGCGCAAGGCAATGCGGCCGGTGCCGCCAATGACGGCCTGCCCACCGACGGCAACCAATTTAACAGCGGCGGGGGCGGAGGCGGTAACACCGGCGCGGGCGGGCGCGGGGGCAATTCGTGGACGCAGAACAATTTGGCGGGTGGCTTGGGCGGCGGTGCCGTGACCAACTCCGTTTCTCGTCTGGTACTTGGCGGCGGGGGCGGCGCTGGTTCATCCAACAACAATACGTTGGTCAGCGCCATAGGCAATTGGCCGCCCACGGTCAACGCCACCACCCGCCCCGCGCCTCCCACCGTCGGAACGGTGAACGGAGCCACTGGCACGGTGTCGGTCAGCGGGGCCTCTGGGGGGGGTGTAGTTTTGTTGCGCACCGGAGCCCTGTCTGCCAGCGCTGGCGCGATCACGGCCAGAGGTTACACGGCCTACAACGTGAACGGAGGCAGCGATGGCGCAGGAGGCGGCGGCGCTGGCGGCGCGGTCGCAGTGTTGGCCACCACAGGCACAGGCGCAGGTTTGACGATCGATGCCAGCGGCGGCGGGGGCGGGTATTCAAGTTACTTCGACCACGGCCCCGGGGGCGGAGGCGGGGGTGGGTACATTTTGAGTTCGAGCAACCTCACGGGAATTACCACTGTGTTTACGGGCGGCGGCGGTGGCAATGACGGCTGCTGTAGTGGTGCCCAAGGAAATGGTAGCCCCAAACTCTACAGTGCTTTGGGCGGCGCAGGGGGTGCAGCCTCTGCCTCTGGCGGCAGCCCCACCGGTGTCACGGCGGGTGCATCTTGCTTGCCCGTGCTGAGCGTCACCAAAAGCACGGCAACCCCGGTGGTGGTCCTGCCCGGCGGCACCACCGCCCAATACACCATCAACGTGAGCAACGCGTCCACCTCTGGCGCGGCTTACGGGGTAAACGTCCTGGACATACTGCCCGTGCCGTTTGGTTTACAGACCATCGCAGCCACCGCCACGACAACCTTTGCCGGAGCTGGCACTACCGGCCCCAGCCCCACCATCACTAATTCCTCAGGCAGCACACCGACGGCCATTTTTGGCGTGGCGGGCAGTGCCAACAACCCCACCGTCAACTCTTTCACCATCTTCCCCGGCGGCTCGGTCACCCTCAATTTTGTGGTCAACGTCAACACCACTACTTTAGCCACTTACCAAAACAATACCAGCACCACCTTTAGCGACCCTACCCGCACCACGGGCGGGCCTGCGGTAGGCTCGGCCACCATCAACCCAGCGGTATCCCCCGGCGGTACCTATGCCAATGGCGTGCTGGTGGGTGGTACCAATTACCTCAGTGGCTCCTCTACCTTGGAAGATGTCAAACTCATGGCCACTACCGTGCTGTCGGTCACCAAAACCAACGCAGTGACCACTCTGGCCGCAGGCAGCACCACCGCCTACACCGTCACCTTCAGCAATACAGGTGCTTTTCCTGCGGCCAACGCCATCATCAAAGACAGCCCGAGCGCTGGCCTGAGCTGCACCACCGTGACCTGCGTGTCCGTCACGGGCGGGGCATCTTGCCCCGCTGGTTTGACTCTCGGTGTAGCAACGGCTGTAGCCGCTGTGCCCAATTTATTCAACGGCACAGGCATTGCGATC
>JAYVGI010000199.1:0-15468 GCA_043772355.1 Polaromonas sp. | reverse complement strand
TGACTTCCCACCGCTGTGCAATTGAAAACTCATTTATCATGCATCGGAGAATATCCGATTACGCATATTTGAACAAGTTATTTATTAACAAGCCCTAAGTGCACCGCCGGCCTGATCCAGTACAAAAGCCAAGCGCAAAACATAGCGCCCGCATCAGGTCACTGCGCTAGGCATACCAAGTGCCTAGATGAACACCCAAGCCAATTACTTCGCCACCATGCCGTCCAACCCCGCCTTGGCCACCACACCGTCTTGCTCGGCACTGCCGCCGGAGACACCAATCGCGCCAATGATCTTGCCGTCAACCACCAGTGGCAAGCCGCCTTCCACCGCATTGGCATTGCGCAAGGTCAGCACTCGCAGGCCCGCGCCGCCGGCGGCTAAGACGTCTTGAAACACCTTGGTGGAGCGGCGGTACATGGCGGCGGACACTGCCTTGTCTTGCGACACACCAATGCTGCCGGTTTGCGTGTTGTCCATGCGTTCAAACGCTACCAGTTGCCCTGCGTTGTCCACCACCGCTACGGCCATGGGCAGGCTTTGTTTGCGCGCTTCGGCCACCGCTGCGGCCAGCGCCTTGCGTGCTTGCTCATGGTTCACGTTGGCACCGTATTGCGGCACCTGTGCCTGGGCAGCGCCCATCAGGCAGCACAGGGCTGCGCCAGCGAAGAGGGAGGTAAGTTTTTTGATAGCCATGGATGTCTCCAAATTTGGGGTTGGTAAGCGCCCGCACGATGGGCCACAGCGTGGCCTGTGCAACACGGGCGCGCCAGTCTAGCACCTGCGATTTGATGGTGAAGTAATCGCTATCACCTAGGTGGCAGAGCATTATTCCTACAGCACTTTTGCGCAGTGTCCTACGGTGGGCCGCGCTGTAGCCCGCTATCGCCCTGCCGACTGGGAATTTTTAATAGGCGTGTCGAGTTGCCCCAGTCGGGGTGACACTATTTGCTTGTACCAGGAGAATACCGTGCGTCATACTTCATTTTTAGTGTCGGCTACTTCAGCCACTGCGCTGGCCGTCGCCTTGGCCGGGTGCGCCGCGCCCGGCCCTGGCGCCCCGGTTAGCACCTACCCCACCTCGACCAGTTCGCCTGGCACCGCTGCACCTGCCTATACCGAGTATGGCCGTGTCACGAACATTGAAACCTTGCAGGGCAGCTCGGGCGGTGGCAGCAGTCCCAATGTGACCAATGCCGTGATCGGCGGCATTTTAGGTGCCGTACTGGGCAATGCGGTAGGCCACAACAGTACTGGCACGGTGCTGGGCGGTGTAGCGGGCGCAGCGGTGGGCAGCCAGGTCAACAAAGGCCCGGGCACGCAAGCCACCAGCACGGTTTACCGCTTTACCATCCAGACCGATGGCGGCACCATGCGCACCTATGACGTAGGCAATGCAGGCGACATGCGCACGGGCGACCGCGTGCGCATCGAAAACGGCATTATTTCCCGCTACTAGCCGCTTGACTGGAGGTTCAGCGCGACCTGCCGCCCATGATGCTGCCCAGCACGCCGCGCAGAATCTGCCGCCCCACCTCGCGGCCTATCGAGCTGGCGGCGGATTTGATCATTTGCTCGCCTACGCTGGAGCGGGTGTGCTTGGCCCCGCCGGTGAACACATTGCCCACGCTGTCCATGATGCTGCCGAACATGCCGCCTGATTTTTCGTCTTTGGCGGGCTCACCTTTAGCATCACCTTTTACGCCAGCCGGTGCTTCGGTGGGCATTTTTTGTTCGGTACGGCCTTTGATTTTTTCGTAAGCAGACTCGCGGTCTACGGTTTTCTCGTACACACCCGCCACGATGGAGCTGGCCATCAGGGCCTTGCGCTGCTCGGGGGTGATCGGGCCGATCTGGCTGCCCGGCGGCAGCACATACACCCGCTCGGTCACGCCGGGACGGCCTTTTTCGTCCAAAAAGCTCACCAGTGCCTCGCCCACTTCCAGCTCGGTAATGGCGGTGGCAATGTCCAGCTTGGGGTTTTGGCGCATGGTCTCGGCCGCTGCCTGCACAGCCTTTTGGTCACGCGGGGTAAAGGCGCGCAGGGCGTGCTGCACGCGGTTGCCTAGCTGGGCCAGCACGCTGTCGGGGATGTCCAGCGGGTTTTGCGTCACAAAATACACGCCCACACCCTTGGAGCGCACCAGGCGCACCACCAGCTCGATGCGCTGCAGCAGGGCAGCGGGCGCTTCGTTGAATAGCAAATGGGCTTCGTCAAAAAAGAACACCAGCTTGGGTTTGTCCAGGTCGCCCACCTCGGGGAGGTTCTCAAACAGCTCGCTCAGCATCCACAGCAAAAAGGTGGCGTACAGGCGCGGGGCGTTGAGCAGTTTGTCTGCCGCCAGGATGTTGATGATGCCTTTACCGTCGCTGTCGGTTTGCATAAAGTCGGCGATATTGAGCATCGGCTCGCCAAAGAACTGGCTGCCGCCTTGCTCTTCCATCTGTAGCAGGCCACGCTGTATGGCGCCCACGCTGGCGGGGCTGACGTTGCCGTACTCGGTGGTGAAGGTGCTGGCGTTGTCGCCCACGTTTTGCAGCATGGCGCGCAGGTCTTTCATGTCCAGCAGCAGCAGGCCTTGGTCGTCGGCTACTTTAAACACCAGTTGCAGCACGCCGGCCTGGGTTTCGTTCAGGTTCAGCATGCGCGAGAGGAGCAGGGGCCCCAGGTCGCTTACGGTGGCGCGCACCGGGTGGCCCTGGGTGCCAAACACGTCCCACAAAGTGCTGGGGAAGGCGACAGATTCTGGCGCTGTCAGTGCGCGCTCGGCAATGATTTTTTTCAGCTTCTCGCCCATCGCGCCTTTTTGCGAGATACCCGTCAGATCACCCTTCACGTCGGCCATGAACACCGGCACGCCAATGCGGCTAAAGCCCTCGGCCATGGTTTGCAGGGTGATGGTTTTACCCGTGCCGGTAGCGCCGGTGATCAGGCCGTGGCGGTTGGCTTTGTCTGGGCGCAAAAAGCACTCGATGTCTTTGTGTTTGGCAATCAGGATGGGTTCGGTCATGGTGCTACCTCTTGGATGTGGTGCCTGCGCGGCGCGCGTCTGGCAAAGTCTGGAAAAACAATCGTAACAGCAACCGGGCAGGCATAAAAAACCGCGCCATGTGATTGGCCATGGATAAAACATGCAGCCCATCGCTCTGCTCGCCACACTGGATGCCTTTTTTGCGTAGTTAACCTGCACTTCGCAGCGTCAGCCGCTGGGACTTCGCACTTCGCAGAGTTAGCCGCAGCGACCTCGCGCCTCGCGGCAGCGCGTGTGCCATGGGCATGCGCCCCGGACCATGGGCCCTTGGGGCGAGCATGCGCAGTACTCAAAATTGGAGTCCGGCTTGGCTGCGCATTGGCTGGCTTGTGTGCCCAATTTTTCCGTGCTTCCAGCCCAAGGCCCTGATTGGGGCGCATACCCATGGCACACGCGGTGCCGCGAGAGCCGGGGGCGCTGGCTTGCTCAGGGTACTTGCGCTTGCCTTTCGGCGCGTCAGGTCTTCCCCCGCCAAGCTTCGGCCGCGCCCACCTCACGCGAGGCGGGCGGGTCGCTTGAAACCAAGCCCACTCCATAAAATGTAGCACTCTATCTATGTAAACCAGTGGGGTACAAGGCATACAGCCAAAATCCTGCTTGTCCACACGGTTTGGAGCAGCCAGCGGCCTAATGAGCCGCAAGCGCCGCCGCCACGGCACCTCAACGCACAGCACCTGCTACGCATTACGTAGCTGCTCCCGCACTATTTTAGATGGCTACCGGATGATTAGCATCTGAAAACCGGCCCAAATCGCTGTTTTAATTCCATTTCTAAATCATTACTGTCGTTGTTGCGTCGCCTTGCCGTGCTACAGCACTGTCTACGGCTCCGCGCCTAGACACTAATGATTTGGAAATGGAATAATGGGTTTCGCAGGCGCTCGGGCTTGATACTCGGCTGGAAACAGCGAATTTTCCTGTTTGGCAACCTGTTTTTTTGGTGGGTATCACGCTGTAGAGCTCTAGAATTATGCGGGAGAAGCTACGCAATGCATAGCGGGTGTTTTGTGTAGTACAAAGCTGCCCGCCAATCTGTCGATTGCGCGCGTGTGGGATGCAGGCGCAGCAGGTATTGAGCCGCCCCGCTTCTGGCCAAAACGGCACAGGCGCATTATTTGGGCGCTGTGTGATTTTTAGTGGGTAGCAAGCTGGATCTGGAGGGCTTGGCTTGTGTACTGGCTCAGGCCAACGGGAGGGCAAATGGGGTCAGATCAACATTCAGGAAAACTCTCTATGCGGAGCGCGCAACGCCTTAACGAAATTTTGCTCTGACCCCTTTTGCGCAGTCTGCGGCGCAAGAGGCCCTCACCACACCCAGCGCCACCCGCACAGCCCTCGCAGCGCGCGCCTGCGAGTGGGCCGCTTGGAAATGCACTTACTCACTAAATAGTAGCACTCCGTCTAAGCAGGCCAGTGGGGTAAAGAGGGAAGCATCCATATTGTGTCGCTCGGTACGGTTTGCAGGCGCTGCGAAGCCTCTGGCGGCTTGAGCATCGGCCGAAAACCGTGAATTTTCTGCTTGGAGCGCCGCCATTTTTAGAGAGCTATCTGCCTGTAGCCCCCTAAAATAAAGCGGAAGAAGCTATGAAATAAGTAGTTACCCCGGGCAAAAAATGCACCGCAAGAAGCCCGCCAGGCAGGTTTTCGGCAAAAAGAGGCTACCCAACGTACAGGGTGCCTATTTTTAATCTTTACCCATGTATCCCACTGGCCTGCTTAGACGGAGTGCTACTATTTAGTGAGTAACGATGTTTTCATGCGACCCGCCAACCCGGACCGGCAGACTCATCTGGATGCGCCGGTCAAGGTGGAGCGGTCAGTCGGCTGATGTCCACACCACGGCGCAAGCCACTGAAAATCACATAGACCCATTATTTGACTGTGATTTTGATGGACTGGCTCATCGCGGGGCCATACGATTGGTGCGCGCCGTTGGCAAACTGCGCCGTCAGCTTGTAAGCGCCAGGCGGCAGGGTCACGTCGGTTTCGGTCTGACCCTTGCCAAAGTGCATGTGCTTGTCGCTAAACGGTACCGACTCGCCAGCTGGGACGGAGTCCAGGTTGATGAGCAAGTGGTGATGGCCGCTGTTGGCCACAATGTCGCCGGCGGGCGCGACGTCCATGCCTTTGATGCCAAAGCGCACTTTGAAGGTGGTAGGCACGACAGCGTTGTCAGCAGGCTCCACGATAGATACAGCTTGCGATGGGGCCATGGTGCTGGCGCAGCCGCTGATGGTGAGAGCCAACGCGGCGGCTGTCAACGAGGTGGCGAGGGTGCGAAACAAAGAGATGGTCATGGTAATTTCTTTCAAAAAAAGGCAAAGCAGTTTCTCAGCGCAAAGGCTGAAAAACATCAAAAAAAGAGAGGAGAGCGTGGGGGATTGAGCGCGCGCACGCGCAATGGAGCGCGCTTGCGCTTAAGCGCGGACGAGCACGGGCGGCCCCCGCCCAGGCGGCCGCTTATTGTCTTGGGCTATATCCAATCCAATTTGCGGTCTGGGGATCCATTGCCACACCGCCACTGTGCGCGGTGCTTCAAAATTCAGGTGCACGGGGGTGCCCGCAATGGCGATGAGCTTGTAGATGGGCGCATTACCGCAATGCAGATGGACAATTGGTAGAGTTTTCGATTTTGGATGGCGCGCATACTTTGACGGTACACGCACAGTTTGTCTATGTCAATCGGCGTAAACGGGGTGCAAACCCGCGTTCAAAAGCTAATAGACGGCACTCAGAACCGTGGGTCGGTAGCTCGCATCGTCGCGGGCCGTTATTAATAGCTGGTCGCTGCCCCAGCCCGCGCCTGCAAGGTAGCGTTTCGTGTGGATGGTGGTGTCTTTGGCACCCTGCAATTGCCAAAGTGCCAATAGGTGGCCTTGTGCATCACTGGCGAAGTGCGGTGCGCTGGCATAGCCGTTACCGTTTTCAATCGGCGCTGCCTGGCCCCAGCCTGCGCCATTTAGCAAGAGGTTGGCCGCTATGCGCGTGCGCTGCCCTTCCTTGTGCTGCCACACTGCCACGGCGTTGCCTTGGCTGTCAAAGCTTACTTGCGGCGCATGGGCGTCCAAGCTGTTAGGGGCATCGATCCACTGTGCGGTGCTCCAGCCGGTGCCCACCATGAACCGGTTAGCCGCTATGCGCGAATGTTGGCCGTCAAACTGCTGCCACACCGCCACCGCATTGCCCTGGCTGTCAATTGCCACGCGCGGGTTGTAGGCGCTGCCTGCGTTGTCGGTCTCGATCATCTGCGCCACACCCCAGCCTTGGCCCGGGGCTTTGCGGTTGGCCCAAATGTTAAAACGCTCGCCATCAAACTGCTCCCACACTGCCATTGTGTGGCCCTGCGCGTCCGTGGCCTGATGATGGTCAAACGCGCCCCATTCATTGTCTTGCGCCAGCAAGGGCGCATCTTGCCATGCGCTCGTGGGCGCAGCAGGTGCCGAGCTGCGGCTCTGACCACAGGCAGCCAGCAGGGTGGCGCACAGCAGCACACTGAGTGTGCGCAAGGGGATGGGGAAATGCTGGGTCATAGTCACTCCTTGGGTGCTTGTTCTAGCCACTCGCTTGCTTGTGCAAAACTAATAAGTCAAATCCACGACATGTTCTGACGCGTTGGGGATAAAGCTCACACTGCTAGCCTCGGGCACTCGGTAGTGCGTTGTGCCAGGCTCGGCCTGCTCGCTGGCAGAGCGCGCAGGCGCTAAGCTGGGCGCGGTTACCATCCGCATCGGCTCAATGACCTTGGCGTTGCATCCCGCTATCAGCAATGCACACATCAGCGCAGCGCTGGGTTTGAAGGCAACGGATGTGACAGAAGGCACAAAATTAACTTGCATGGTGACGCTCCTAGATGAAAATAGAACGTATGAAGCTCTGGGGTTTGTCGGATTGAGACGATTTTTTACAAACTCTGAGCAATCAACTATTCATTTGTGTGAAGTAGTTGTGATGTTTTGCCATGCGGTCACATCGCTGCCGAGCGCGAACTGGGCCAAAGGCGCAGAGTCCACGTCTTGCGCTGCAAACTTCGGTTCCACCATGGTCCTACCCCAACCAAGGCTGGCGCTGTAGGGCCGGGCCCAGATGGTGTGGCGCGCACCATCCGCTTGGTGCCACAGCGCCATGGCATTGCCTTGCAGATCAAAGGCCATGCGCGGGCTGTAGGCGTTGCCATCGTGCTGCGCAGCTGGCTGCTGGCTGCTGGCTTGCGCCCCAGCCCAAGCCCGCCACGCTGCGCTTGGCCCAAATGTTAAAGCGCTGGCCATCAAACTCCTCCCACACCGCCATGCGGTTACCGCGCGAATCTTGCGCCATGGCGTGAGCCTACACAGCCCAGCAGCGCTGCGCCAACGGTTGCAGCGACCAGCAGCTGAAAAGGCTTGGTGGGGAATAGACAAAGTAGTTTCATTGAGTCCTCCTGGATAAAAACGCATTCGGCGAGCGGTTTATGAACGTGTGGGTGGCGCAATGCCGCCGGTGGTTTGGGCCAGGTACTGGCGCACGGCATCGGCCACCATGGTGTTGAGGGGCGGGCCCCCGCTGCGCCCCCAGCGGGCCATCTGATGGCGCAGCTCATCGCTTAACTGCACCGTGAGCACATAGCCAGCCCTTGGTTTGCGAAACGGCACCCAGCCCAGCGTGCCTGTGCGCCGCTGTCTTTTCACCAAGTACCACAGGCAAATACAGCACATGGCCATATTGGCCAGCTTAAGCCACACCAGGTCATTGCTCTGGTAGGCGCTCACCACATACACGTGCAGGGCAAGGGTGCCGTTAGCCAATGTCCAGGTAATCCACGTCCATACGCTTTGCCCATCGCCGGTGCAGCCAGGCGTGCGCAGTTTTCGGATCGTGGGGTAGTAGGTAAACACCTGGTCCAGATTGAAAATGTAAAACATGAGGTACACCGCCAGTTCAAAGTCGCTTTGGCCCACCGATCGTTGGCAGCTATCGGTAATGCACTGGCCCAGCCATTGCACAAAGGTCACGTGTTCCACGGTCAACTCCTTGGGTGAAAAAAATAGTGAAAGTGCAATGGCTTTGTCTTATTCCCACTCTCAAATTACGCTGTGCAGTGATGCGTTCAGCCCTGCCAGCTATCGTGCCCAGTAGGGGCAAAGGCGTAACGAAGCTTGGCCGAAGAAGTGACTAAATTTCACCGATACGCTGGGCCGGAAACAGCAGGCAAAGCTATTGCCTGGATGCCTCACGGGATGTCTCGCAACACCTAAGCTGGGGTAGCTGGTTCCATTCCCTGCGCTTGAAATGCCGTCACGTAGCGGGACAGCACCTGGGGTATGGCATCCCACCGGCGACCTGAAAAACGCTGGTTGAATCCGTTGCTGTGGGCCATCAGCAATTCGTAGTGTTTCATTGCATCCCCATGCAGGCCGGTTTCTTCCAGAGCCACAATCAAAGCCGCCCGGGGCTGCATTGAAGCCTGGAGTGGTAACTAGCGCCTCTTGCAGGAGTTCAATGGCCTCTTGATGCTGGCCCAAGACCAGCAATGCTTTGGCTTAGTTGGCCAGATACAGTGGCAGGCGCAGCTGGCTGACCCCAATCATAGCTGCGGCTATTTTTTTGAATTCTTCAAATCGGCCTGTATGAAACAAAATAAAAGCGTGAACATTCAGAATCATCGGGTCGCCTGGACCCAACTCCATAGCGCGCCGAGACGCCAGCATCGCCTCGGTGTGTTGACCGTCAAGTAACAACAATGTGGCCAACCCGCCGTAGGCCATGGCTTGCCACGAATCCAGTTCAATGGCTTTGTGTGTCTCTTGCAAGGCTTGGGGAATATGCGCATCAGTCCAGTCGCCTGTCAGGCATTGGGTGATGTCAAACAAATGCACAGCGGCGGCTGCGTGCCAAGCTCGCGCATAGTTCGGGTACAGTGCCACGGCCCGCGCGGCCAGTAGCTGTGCGTCGCGCATACCTTGAACCGTACAGTTCAATCCCATCGCGGTGATGCGCGCGCACAGGTCGTAGGCGTTGAGTGATTCGGGTGTGCTAGCCATGGCTCTGCGCCAAGTGAACACATTGATGTTGGCATTGATGGTGCCCGCAATGCGGCCGTTGAGCGCGGCCGTTTCCGCATACAGATCTGTGAACTTCACCTGCTTGCGCTCTGACCACACGGTCTCGTCGGTGTACCCATCCATCATCTCCAGTGACCACTGGATCGTGGTCTCGGTAAACTGCACTTGGCCAGACACGAAGTAGCGGGCATTGAGCTTGCCGCACACCTCTTTGCTGCTGAGCGGCAGGCCTTGGAGTGCAAACGATGAAAACCTGCCGATGACGCGCAGCTCTTTGTGCCGCGCCAGCTCGGTCAGCAAGTCCCCTGCAAACGTCATCGCCAGCCGCTCGGAGCGCTCGTCACCGTGCATACTGGTGAAGGCCATCACTGCAATGGCGGGGGTAATTTGTCCGTCGGCGTTTGGCGTGGAGGGCGATAAGGCCGCTGGCATCGACGTGAGGCCATTCAGCGCCGTGTGGTCACGGCCATTGACCACCAACCGGTAGCCACGCCGCGCCTCGGTTTGCAGCACCACGTGCTGCGCATCGCCAATGGCGTTGCGAATCTCGCGGATGCACTGC
The DNA here is from genome assembly GCA_043772355.1 of Polaromonas sp. GTDB lineage: Bacteria > Pseudomonadota > Gammaproteobacteria > Burkholderiales > Burkholderiaceae_C > JAAFIP01. The sequence goes on along the minus strand of JAYVGI010000199.1, from coordinate 5,836 downwards.
ACCAAGGAGTCATCTGTAACGGACACGTCGGCCCACACGGATTTGAAGAGCTGCTCTTTGCTCAGAAGTGCGCTTTGGGCTTGGATCAAACACTCCAGCACCCGCGCGCTTTGCGCCCGTAGCGCTATCTTGGCGGCTGCGCTATCGCGAAGCATATGGGCAGAAGGGTCAAAAACGGTGGAGCCGAGTTGGATCATGAACGCATTGTAGACAGTGGACTTTCATGGGGGCGAACTAAACGTAAAATCAAGGCATTAGGCAATCACCAAGAAGGCACAAGCAGAGTCATGGCAGGACACAGTAAATGGGCAAATATTCAGCACCGCAAGGGTCGCCAGGACGAAAAGCGTCAGCGCATCTGGACGCGGGTGGTGCGCGAGATCATGGTGGCTGCGCGGATGGGTGGGGGCGATTTAGGCGCTAACCCGCGCCTGCGCCTGGCGGTGGACAAGGCCAAGGCGGCCAATATGCCTGCGGATACCGTCAAACGCAACATCGACAAAGCCACGGGCAATCTGGAAGGTGTGCACTACGAGGAGATACGCTACGAGGGCTATGGCATTGGCGGCGCGGCGATCATTGTGGACACCATGACCGACAATAAGGTGCGTACGGTGGCCGAGGTGCGCTTTATCTTTAGCAAAAACGGTGGCAATATGGGCACCGAGGGCTCGGTGGCTTTTCAGTTTAAGCACTGCGGGCAGATTCTGCTGGCACCGGGGGCTCATGAAGACAAGGTGATGGAAGTGGCGCTGGAGGCGGGGGCCGAAGATGTGCTGACCGACGACGAAGGCGGCATGGAGGTGCTGACCACGGTGCCAGGCTTTGAAGCGGTGAAAAACGCGCTGGAGGCCGCAGGCTTTAAACCCGCCATTGCCGAGGTGACCATGCGTGCCGACAACGCGGTGGCGCTGGAGGGGGGCGATGCCACCAAGATGCAAAAACTATTGGACGCGCTGGAAGACATGGACGATACGCAAGCGGTGTTCCACAATGCTGAGATATCAGAGTGAAAATTAAAGAATGAAAATCTTAGTCATAGGCGGCGGTGGCCGCGAACATGCTCTGGCCTGGAAGCTGGCGCAAAGCCCCAAGGTACACAAGATATTTGTCGCGCCCGGCAACGGCGGCACGGCGCTGGATGCGCGGTTTCAAAGCATAAACCAGTCTACGCCTGAAGAGCTGCGTGCGTGGGCAGCTACTGAAAAAGTAGCGCTTACGGTGGTGGGCCCGGAGGCCCCGCTGGCCGCCGGTGTGGTGGACGAGTTTCGCAAGCACGGCCTGCGTATCTTTGGCCCCACGCGCGCGGCCGCGCAGCTGGAGAGCTCCAAGGCTTTTAGCAAAGCCTTTATGCAGCGCCATGGCATACCCACGGCTGAGTTTGAAACCTTTACCAATGCGGCGGCGGCGCATGCCTATGTGGACCAAAAAGGTGCGCCCATTGTGGTCAAGGCCGACGGCCTGGCCGCAGGCAAGGGCGTGGTCGTGGCCATGACTGCGCAGGAGGCGCATGAGGCGATTGACTTTATGCTGCTGGACAACACCCTAGGCGTGGTGCACAACGGCGAGGCCAGGGTGGTGATCGAGGAATTTTTGCAAGGCGAGGAAGCCAGCTTTATTGTGCTGTGCGACGGTAAAAACGTCGCAGCTTTGGCCACCAGCCAAGACCACAAGCGCTTGCTGGACAACGACCAAGGCCCCAACACGGGTGGCATGGGCGCGTACTCGCCCGCGCCCGTGGTCACGCCTGACGTGCATGCCCGGGCGATGCGCGAGGTGATTTTGCCCACCATCAGGGGCATGGACAAAGAGGGCATCAACTACACCGGGTTTTTGTACGCAGGCTTGATGATCACGCCGGACGGCAAGGTGAAAACGCTGGAATTTAACTGCCGCATGGGCGACCCGGAGACGCAGCCGATCATGATGCGCCTGAAGAGCGATTTGGTGGATGTGCTGATGGCCGCCACAGAGCAAAAGTTGGACACTATCGAGATGCAGTGGGACAGACGTGCGGCACTGGGCGTGGTGATGGCGGCGCACGGCTACCCCATGTCGCCGCGCAAGGGCGACTTGATCGCGGGCTTGCCAGGTAAAGACTCCTCTGTGGGCGATGACGGGATGGTTTTCCACGCGGGTACCATGGCGCAAGATGGTGCCACCCTGACCAGTGGGGGGCGGGTGCTGTGCGTCACGGTATTGGCTGAGACGGTTAAAAAAGCACAGCAAAGAGCGCACGATATTGCGCAAACCATCCACTTTGATGGGGCGCAGTACCGTCGGGATATTGGCTACCGCGCCATCAAACCATGATGGCCTGAAGCTGCGCAGACCACTCCATGAAGTTGCCAGTGTCTAGCCGTCCCGACAGTGCAGGCGTTGCCGATCCAGGTGCTGCTGCTGGTGCCAAAGTTGATGCCGAAGTTGATGCCGAAGTTGATGCCAAAGTTGATGCCAAAGTTGATGCCAAAGGTAAAGCGCAGGACGACACCAAGGGAATTTTTGCAAAACCCTATGCGCACCAGTTTGAGGGAAGCGTGTTGGCGCGTGCGGTGTTGCGCTGGATGGGCTGGCGGGTGCACTTTGACGGTTTTCCCAGTTTGCAAGGCATTGCGGTGGTGTACCCGCACACGAGCAACTGGGACGCGCCGATCATGTTTTTGGCCAAATGGGCCTGTGGCGTGCAGGTGATGTTTTGGGGCAAAGACACGCTGTTTCGCATCCCCTTGCTGGGCCGCTGGCTGCGCTGGATCGGGGGCGTGCCAGTGCAGCGTACCATGGCGGGCGGTGTGGTGGGGCAGGCGACCGCTTTGTTTGAGCAGCACAAAGCCAATAACAGGTATTTTTGGCTAGGCTTGGCTCCCGAGGGTTCGCGTAAATACAACCCGGGGTGGCGCAGCGGCTTTTACCAAACGGCGCTGAAGGCGCAGGTGCCCGTGTGCTTGATCAAACTGGACTTTGGTCGGCGCGAAATTTCGATACGTGATTTTATCAACCTGAGCGGCGATGGTGCCCAGGACATGGCGCGCATTGCCCACATCTACCGGGGTGTGCGAGGCATGGTGCCCTCTAACGCCGCGCCAGTGCAATTGCTCGACACCGCTGTGCCGCGCGAACAGACTATAGTGCAGTAAAAGTACCCGCAAACTTATGAGTATCCCCACCGTCAAAGCCTATTTGCTTGCCTTGCAAGAGCGTATTACCCGCGCCATCAGCGGGGTGGATGGCACGGCCTTTGTGGTGGACACCTGGGAAAAAGCCAAAGATGAGCCTTTGCAAGGCCATGGCATTACCCAAATTTTGGAGAATGGCCGGGTATTTGAGCGGGCAGGCTGTGGCTTTAGCCATGTACGAGGGCCCAAGTTGCCGCCGTCGGCCACGCAAAACCGGCCAGAGCTGAGCGGTGCGCCCTTTGAGGCCTTGGGTGTGTCCTTGGTGTTTCATCCGCTTAACCCGTACGCACCCACGGTGCACATGAACATCCGCATGCTGGCAGCCAAGCCGCAAGGCAAACCCGAGGTGTTTTGGTTTGGCGGCGGGATGGATCTCACGCCCTACTACGGGTTTGAAGAAGATGCGGTGCACTTTCACTCGGTCTGCAAAAGCGCTGTGAGCCCGTTTGGCGCAGACAAATACCCCAAGTTCAAGACTTGGTGCGACGATTATTTTTACCTGAAACACCGCAACGAACCGCGCGGTATTGGGGGCCTGTTTTTTGATGACTTTACCGAAGGCGGCTTTGACAACGGCCTGGCCTTGATCAGCGCCGTGGGAGATGCGTTTTTAGACGCTTATCTACCCCTGCTGAGCTTGCGCAGCGAAATGCCGTACAGCCAACCCCAGCGCGATTTTCAGCTATACCGCCGTGGGCGCTACGTGGAGTTCAATCTGGTGTGGGACAGGGGCACGCATTTTGGCCTCCAGTCGGGCGGTCGGGTGGAGTCCATTTTGATGAGCATGCCGCCGCTGGTGAGTTGGGCTTACAACCGCACCCATCCCGCTGGTTCGCCAGAGGACGATTTGTACCGGAAATTTTTGGTACGAAGGGAATGGGTTTGAGTGGCCAAGCCGTGAGACTGGGTGTGTATGGTGGCGCGTTTGATCCGCCCCATATCGCGCACCAGGCCTTGGCGCAAGCTGCCATCAAGCAACTACAGCTTGACCAACTGTTGGTGTTGCCGACCGGGCAGGCATGGCATAAGGCCCGCCAACCGAGCTCGGTGCAGCACCGCCTGGCTATGGCCCAGCTGGCCTTTGCTGGGGTGGCCAAAGTGCAGGTAGACGCACGCGAAACGCTACGCCCGGGGGCCACTTACACCATAGATACGTTAAATGGGCTACAGGTTGAAAACCCAGGCGCTGAGCTGTTTTTACTGATGGGGGCTGACCAGTTCCGGGCATTTAGCAGCTGGCACCGATGGCAGGATATAGCGGGAATAGCTACTATTTGCATAGCTGCTCGCGCAACATCTGCAAGCGCCCAAAGCCAAAATAGTATGCAAAATTCGGCCCAAACAGCGTGTAAAATACAGGGTATTGATATGCCAGCCATGGACATCAGCGCCACAGAGCTGCGTGAGCGCGTGAGCCAAGGTTTGCGCGTTGACCATCTAGTCAACACCGACGTTGCGCGTTATATTGCGCAACATCACCTGTATTCCACCTGAAATTAACCACTACCGTAGTCCACCTATGCAAGATACCGCCGCCAAAAAAGACACCGCCAAACTCCAACGTGCCATCATTGATGGCCTGGAAGATGTGAAGGGCCAAGACATCGTGGTATTTGATACCGAGCATTTGTCCTCCCTGTTTGAGCGCGTCATCATCGCCAGCGGCACATCTAACAGGCAGACCAAAGGCTTGGCTTCCAGCGTGCGCGATGCTGTGCGCGATGCCGGTTTTGCCAAGCCGCGTATCGAGGGCGAAGAAAACGGTGAATGGATCATTGTGGACTGTCTGCAATGCGTGGTGCACATCATGCAGCCTGCCATCCGCACCTACTACCATCTGGAAGAAATTTGGGGCGACAAGCCTGTGCGCCTCAAGCTGGGCGCGGCCAAGCCTGCGCAGGCAACGCCCGCGCCTGAGGCGGCCCCCGCCAAAAAGGCTCCCGCCAAAAAGCTTGCAACCAAAAAATCAGCGCCGGCTAAAAAGGCTAAAAAACCTGAGCGTCCGATTGCGGGTCCTCGGCCAGAGATGCTGCCTTTGAGTCCCGCTAAAAAAGCGGTCATGAAAAAAGTCCCAACGGTAACGGCACCCGCCAGTGGCACACCTGCAGCCAAGGCCCCGGCCAAAAAGGCTAGCCCTTCCAAGCTCCCCATGACCGTGGTGGGCAAGGCTCCCGTTAAAAAAGCGGCCGCCAAAACCGGCGCTAAACCCGCTCCTGCCAAACGCCCCCGTGCATGAAGCTGGTGATCGTCGCAGTCGGCCAGCGGGTGCCTGACTGGGCGCAAACCGCTTGGGACGACTATGCCAAACGCTTCCCGCCGGAGCTCAAAGTCGAGCTCAAAGCGGTGAAAACCGAGCCGCGTGGGTCTAAAACCCTGGACACCTTGCTGGCCGCTGAGCGTGAGCGCATCGATGCCGCTTTACCCAAAAATGCGCGCATCGTGGCCCTGGACGAGCGCGGCACCACGCTAACTACCAAAGCGCTGGCCCAGCGGCTGACCGACTGGCAACTGGGTGGGGACGACGTGGCCTTGATCATTGGCGGGCCGGATGGCTTGCAACCAGCTTTTCGGCAAGCCGCGCATGAACGCATTCGCTTGTCTGACCTCACCTTGCCCCATGCGATGGCGCGGGTGCTGCTGATTGAGCAGTTGTACCGCGCCTG